>JBFHFM010000039.1:0-17918 GCA_041583595.1 Trichloromonas sp.
CAGCGAAGGTAATTTGCATATTACCGATGCTCGTAAGGGGGCTTTGCTCACTTACAGCGCCGATGGTTCACCGTTGCTCTTTACCGGTGGTGGGCGTTCGTCTCATCCCCTTGATTTACTCCTTCCTGCAGGAATTTGGGTTGATAAGGACGACCGTATTTATGTGGTCGACCAACTCAATCGCCGATTTGTTATCTGGCAGTACCTGAGTGCTGATTATCTTCAAAAACATCCCCTTGATTAGTGTCTACTCTTCAGGAGAAGGGGATATCTATCTTCTTGGAATGATGAGTATTTCAGTGTTCAATGCAACGTTGACGGCTTATGGCTCTCTGGCGTACTTGGCACCGTTATATGGCCATTTCTACTCGAATAGACGATGAAGCTTTTGGCGGTTGTCCATTTAATGGCCTAGATTGTCGTTGTTATTGTTACGGTAGTTTTTTTGGTACGTTGTTTGCTCATGAATTTTTTAGTTAGTGCTGTCACGCCTTCTGAGCGCGAAGGCTTAATAACCCGCAACCGCCAGGTTGCAACAATTCTATGGAGGTAAAAAAAATGAAGAGATGGTTTATGGTACTGGCAATAATGCTGGTCGCAACCCAGGGGGTGGCCGGGATTAAGGACACCAAGCACGATTTGTCGGCAACTTCGGCCTCGGGGGGGATAACCTCTGACTACGACGAGCTGTGTGTTTTTTGTCATACTCCGCATAAGGCGATTGATAACTCCAATGCCCCTCTGTGGAATCGCGATTTGACCGGGATTACTATCTCGGACTATTACAACAGTGCGACCCTGGATACGGTATCTCAACCGACCCAGGTTACTGCAGCAGTCGCCGCGTCTGACGTTTTGCTCTGCCTTTCCTGTCACGATGGCTCTAGTTTGGGTAACGATCTCAACAATCGCCCCAATAGCGAAACCGCTGCTCCAGTTTTAACTGGAGGGACCAATGGTGATGGAACCCTGTCCGCTGATGCAAATATCGGTGTTGACCTGCACGATGACCACCCCATCGGTATGGTCTACAATACGGTTTATAGCAACACCACCACCGAGTTCTATGCTCCCACTCAGAGCGGAAGTACCTGGAAGGTCAGCACGTTGAATCTTTATGACACCACCGGCGTTATGTGGTGTTCGAGCTGTCACGATGTGCATGACAATACGTACTCGCCTTTTCTGGCGACGTCAAACGCCCAGTCTCTCCTTTGCCTGACCTGCCATAACAAGTAACGCTAACTTCGACCTCCCTTCAGCTGGCGCTGGGGGGAGGTCGGTATGCCCGTTTTTCTTACGGCCGTCAGGGCTTTTTTGCGCCGAGGTGATGACAGACGCCGGCTGGCGGTTTCTGTCTGGAGATGATTTTCTCCAGAGTTCATGTTTTTTCACGTTCGAAACCTAGTAATTGAGTAGATATGCGCGGAGTATTTTTCTTCCTGGCTTTGCTGGGGCTGCTATTGGTCGGTGTTCTTCCAGTTTGGGCTGAAATGTCCGGGCTGGTTGAGTGGCGTTATGCCGATTATGCGGCCGAAGAAGGTGGCACAGAGGTTGAGGATGCTTCGCATTTTACGCAACTTTATTCGCTTCTTTATCAGAAGAAGGGGTTGTTTAACCAGGGCCGAGCTGGGCGTTATGATTTTAGTCTGGGGGCACAGTGGGCCTCTCTCGACAGCTCGGTCGATGGTCAGGATTTTGACGATAACAAGTTCAAGGTCCTCTATGGGGGGGATATTCTCTTTGCCCCTGGGGGGCTTCCCTTTAACCTTCATCTGTATTCCAATGACCTTGGTACTACGGGATGGGATTCGGCGGATAATTTTCAAGATTCTGAAATTATCGATTCGAATATCATCACCACTTTAGGGAGTGGCCAGCATATTCGATCTGGCGCTACCCTGATGGTCGGTATTCGCAATGGCAGTTATCTTGGGACTTACCGCGAGGTTTTGTCTCAACTGCCCCGTCTGTTTGTAGACTACAGCGAAGACTATGTGCGTGATTTCGATTCGTTCACGCCACAGCATTATCGGACCCGTAATCTGGCATTTGTTTCGCTCAACAAGAAGGATAACTGGTTTCATTATCGCTTGTATGAATATCGTGACTTCGAAGATGAGGACGAGGATTACGACGAAAAAACGATTATGCTGGGGACGATCGATCACACCCTGACCCGTCAATGGATCAATTTTACCAACTGGCTTAAAATCTCTACCGATGGATCGTTGATTACGACTACGCGTAACCAGGACGACGATGTTCCTGAAGAGACCTTTAACTACAATTTTTTTGCTGTAGCGACCCGTAGTGATTGGAACGCATCAGCGTTTCCTTCGATGAGTCGTACGACAGATGAATCCACGATCGAGAAATCCCTGGAGATCCCTCTCTTTTTTCAACGAGAGGTTGATCCGGACACCAGCTATCGGGTGCGGTTGATTGTTGATCGGGAGACTGAATCCGATTATGACGATGGCCTTATTCGCGATGAGACGGATGCTTACCTCTCGCTGACAGGTGATCTGCATCGGACGCGCAGCCACATCTTTGCACCACGCTTTGAGGCTGAAATGAAAACCGGTAATATGGGGGAGGGGTTTGGGGTCTCCGCCGGGGCAGAGTATTACACGAATCGGGCTTTTCGACCTCCTGTCGACTGGTATGTTTCCTACTCTCTTACCAATCTCGACGGAACGTCGTCTGATGACACCGATGTTGATTATTGGGAAAATCAATTGTTGGGTCGGATTGAGGTCTCTCCCCTGACAAGTCTTCGTACCGGAGTGCAGCAGCGGTTCGTTCTTGGAACCGGTTCAACCGACTCTTCAATAACTGATCATATCAGTATCGTAGGCGATACCGGGCTGGTCAATTCAAGTGACGGGACAGTCAGTCGTACCGGCGAGACCTATCGTTCTACATCAACCTTGTTTGCCGACCATCAAGCGAGTCGCCGCTTGAGCAACCGTGTCGAGCTTATTTACGATTACTTGTCCACGACGGATAGCGGGGCTGATAGTCAGGTTGTGATCACCCACTCCCTGCGGTATAACCGGCGTGATTTTTTGGCGAAGATGCGCAGTGAATTGGCATTTGGCGATGATATCAACGGGATTTCTACCGTTGATAGCGACCTGGATTCTGTCAGCAGTGTGACTAATGTAGATAAGACCTTCACTCACAGTACCACTCTGCGATATTCTCCGGGGCGAATTTGGGAAATCACGGGGGATCTCGATTACTATTGGCAAACTGGTGATGAAGGGACCACCAACCAGATTTTCCTTAATCAGGCGTATCGATACAGCTTTTTCAAAAATAGTGGCGCGTTGCGTAAATTTGTCGAAGTGCGTGAAGAAATGGAGTATGAACGTAGTGTCGGCACTGATAGCGATCGTGTTTCCTTGTTCGGTCTGTTGTTAGCCGCCGATTTCTACCCCAGCCGTAGAACGCTGGTGGGAGGTCGTGTTCGCTATCGTATTTATGAGCCCGAATCCTACGATGAATATTTGTATACCTTGACTTCTGGGGTAAACTATTCGAAATTCACATTCAGTCTGGATTACTCTTACGGTATCCGATCTGCCTATGATGACGAAGAACTTCGCAATGAACACCGATGGGAGGTCAAGGTGCGTAGAGAATTTTAATTCAATTCTCGCATCTTTTCAGTTAAATCCCACCAACTCCTGCCCTGGTTCGTTGTAAATGGAAAAGATATCTCGCCATGGTTTTATCTGTAGTTATTCCTGTATATAATGAAGCCGAAAATCTTCGTCCCCTTGTCTCTCAGGTTTTTGATTCCATCGAGAAATCTGTCGCTGAATTTGAGGTGATTATTGTAGACGACGGCAGCACAGACGAGACCTTCGTTGTTGCCTCAGCGCTTGCAAAAGATAATTTTCGCTTAAAGCTGATTCGCTTGCGTCGTAATTTTGGTCAAACCGCCGCGATGGTTGCTGGGTTCGCTTCTGCGCGGGGCGATGTGATCGTGCCCATGGATGGAGATTTACAAAATGATCCCAATGATATACCGCGACTGCTGGAAAAGATCGCGGAGGGATACGATGTGGTTTCCGGCTGGCGTAAAGACCGTCAAGATCGGCTGCTGAGTCGGCGTCTTCCTTCGGTTCTGGCGAATCGTCTGATCTCACGCATGACCGGCGTTCATCTTCATGACTATGGCTGTACGCTTAAGGCCTACCGGTCTGAAGTGCTTCGCGGTATTAATCTCTACGGTGAGATGCATCGGTTTGTTCCCGCCCTCGTCAGTCAATTCGGGGCCCAGGTGGTCGAACTTCCGGTGAATCATCGGCCTCGAATTGCCGGCAAGAGCAAGTACGGCATCGATCGCACTCTGCGGGTGATTCTCGATTTGATCACCGTTAAATTCATGCTGAAGTACTCTACGCGTCCGATGCAACTCTTCGGCAAGTGGGGGGTGGGGGTCATGGCCTGTGGCGTATTGTCCGGTGCGGTTACTCTCGGGATGAAATGGTTTGAAGGTTTGCCCATGAACCGGAATCCGCTGCTGATCCTCACGGCCTTTTTGCTCTTTTCCGGGGTGCAATTCTTGATGCTGGGACTGCTTGGTGAAATTATCACGCGCACGTACCATGAAACCCAGGACAAGCCTATTTACACCATCCGCGAAACTGTCAATCTATAAAATTTTCCTTATGTAACGAATCTCCGTGTAAACTATGCGAAGTGTTTACGTGGGGATGATTCATCTGTTGTAATTTCAATAAAGACCCACTTGGATGATGATTACTGCTTTGAGGTTTTCTTTATGGCTCGTCTTGAGAAGTTTCTCTTATTTGCCGCACTGTTTCTGATTTTCGGCATTGCGACCGCAGAAATCCATTCATTTGATGTCTTCTGGCAGCTCCAGTCCGGTCGCTATATTCTGCAGACAAAGAGTTTTATTTATCACGACATTTTTACTCTGGCGGCACAGGCGCCTCGCTTTGAGCACTGCTGGCTTCATGACATTCTCCTCTACCTGGCCTATCTCCTCGGCGGGTACACCGGTCTGAGTCTGGTCAAGGGGCTGGTCTTAGGTGGGACGGCGCTGGTCCTGGTGCTGGTCGCCAGAGTTCGCCAAGCCTCCTGGCCATCCATGCTGTTGCTGCTGACGCCTTTTTGGCTCAGTCGCGGAGGGTGGCTGGCACGGCCGCAGATCTGGACCTTTCTGTTCTTTGCGATCTTTGTGCTGTTCCTGGAGCGATACCGAAAAAGGGGCGGGCGAGAGATTTTTTGGCTCTTTCCGTTGATGGCGTTGTGGGTCAATCTGCACGCCGGAGCGATCCTCGCTGTTCCGATCCTGATTGCCTACCTTGTTGGCGAGGGGGGCGAACTAGCACTGAAAAAGTCTCCCATGCCTTTGGGTCATTACAAACGGCTCTGGTGGGGGGGCGGGTTGATGTTGTTGGCCTTCTTGCTAACGCCCTATACTGGCGAGTTTGTCGATACGTTGTTTTCGGCCTACAAACTGGGCCATGGCGGGGTGGATGAGGCCGGGCGTACGCTGACGCCGATTACCCAGTTGTTTAATATGGACTGGCGGCCCACCTCCTTTGAGACTGATCCCTATTTTTACTACGCCATGGCTGTGACCGGCGCGCTCATGCTGCTCGGTTGGCGGCGTCTTCGCCTGACCGATCTCTGCTTAATGGGGGGATTGGCACTGATGGGCCTGAAATTAAGCCGGCATACCACCTTTTTGTTTCTCGGAATGGTTGCGATTCTGCCTGTTTACGCCGATGCCGCTGCTGAGTTCCTGGTAACTCGTTTCAAAAGCCGGCTCAGGCAAATTTCGCGGGTTATGGCAACCCTTGGGGCGGCCGCAATTTTTGTCTATTTTTCGATGCCCGCCTATGAAACCTATGGACTGTTTCGAACCGGCCTGCGTTCCTGGCATTATCCGGTCGAGGCAGCAGAATTTGTCCGTGATCATAAGCTTCCCCCCAACCTGTACAACACCTACGACTGGGGAGGCTATCTGGCCTGGATCCTGTATCCCGATTATCAGGTCTTTTGGGACGGGCGGCAGAATTCAGCGGAAATGTTCAGTTATGGCTTCCGTATCATGTCCGGACATCCCGGGTGGGAAGCGGTGTTCGACAAATTCGGCGTAAAAACCGTCGTCAGCAAGGCTTGTACCGTCGATAGTGGACAGCATTATCCGGTGCTTGATAAGTTGCGGGAAAGTCCTCAATGGGCATTGGTCTTTGCTGACGAATCCTCGCTGGTTTTTGTTCGCCGTGACGCGGTTGAGGAAACCTGGCTGAGCCAATACCGGCTACCCGCTGAGCGGATCGACGACACCATTCTTTCTGAAGCCAGGTTGCTGGTACAGACCGAGCCGCAGCGCTACAAAGGCTGGTGGGAAATAGCTCGTATCCAGATGGAGCGGCGGCAGTATCGCGAAGCCTTGTTCGCCCTGGAAAATTATCTGAGGCGGACTCCGACCCGGGATCCCCTGGCAGAAAACTACTACCGTATTCTTCTACCGCTGGTCAAAGGGAATGATCTTTCCCGGTGATGGATTGCCGACATTGACGTGGCTGGATTCGGGCCCGCCTATTGGAGTTGATCATGACATTCTCTCGAAAAGAAAGTTCCCCGCTCTGAGTGTATGCCTATCTGAAGAATGGTCATATCTTCATTGCTGTGAGGGGAGTAATCGATTTGTTGTTGCTTGATATTCTGAAAAGCAATAGCTTGGAATAACTCTGTCCTTCTGCATGATGGTCCAAATGGATGAGAAAAAGTTCAAAAAAATTCAACAAGACTTTTATTCAAAGGAAGCTACGTTTTTCGACGTAAAGCAACGGCGAGAGAATCGCAACCATTTCAATAAAATTAAAGCCATTTCTGATTTTCTAGGTATTGTTGCCGGCGACAAAGTTCTGGAAGTCGGAACTGGAACTGGGATTCATGCCACCTATCTATTGAAAAGGAATGTTGGCAATTTCCTTTTGAGTTGCTCTGATCTTTCCATCTCAATGCTTCTTGAGGCGCGAAAAAAAATTGGTGAATCAGCTAATGTGCAATATATCGTTCTTGAGGGGGAGCGGTTGCCGTTTGCCGATGAGTCTTTTGATAAGGTTTTTTTGTCTGGAGCCCTTCACCATTTTTTTAGCCCCAACCAAGGAATCTCTGAGATTCTCCGGGTGTTGAAAAAAAATGGTCGTTTTTGCATTATGGAGCCTAATTATCTGTTCCCGTCCAACTTTTGGGGCGCTTGGTTTCGGATGGAGGAACGAGGAATAAAAAACATGACCAGAGGGAAATTTTCGGCATGGCTCGCCGAAAATAACGTTAGTTATGAAATCGATAATTTTGCATATACACCTCCTTTCCCACGCTGGATGCACCCCTGTTGGGACGTTTTGGATTGGATGTTAGGTCGAATCCCGTATGTTAAAAGGGTTTCCGTTATGTTGTTTGTGCAGGGAGTTAAACAGTAGACACACTACTGAAATGAAATGATTGTATTGTCTGTCTAAGGGGAGATTATGAACAAAGATTTCTATAATTACCATGCGTGGATGAAGAAAGTTTTTCCTTTTCGTTTAGATGAACGAGAATATGACCTTTTTTCATGCTATTTTGAGAATAACTACTTAAAACATATGCCTGCTCATAAAGAATCAAAAATACTTGAAATAGCTTGTGGCATGGGCCAATTTTTATTTTTTTTGAAAAAAAATGGTTATAATAATGTCGATGCAATTGATCTTGATCAAAGTAACGTTGATCAATGCAAATCACTTGGTTTTGATAGAGTAATAGAAGCTGATATGTATAATTATGTTATTGGTTTGGATGATTCAGCTTATGACATGATCGTTATGAATGATCTTATCGAACATATCCCTAGGGAAGATATCGTGTCGTTTTTATGTGAAATAAGGAAAAAGTTAAAAGACAGTGGCATTGTTATGGTTAAAACAATTAATTGCAATAATATATACGGAATATCAGGTTTTTTCGCTGATTTCACTCATGTGGTTGGGTACACTCCCGAACGGATAAAACACGTATCTATGCTTTCATCTTTTTCTCATTGCAAGGTCTTTAATTTATTTATTTCACCAAATGTCAGGTGCCTGTACTTTTTAGTGAAATTTTTTTGGTGGCCCATTTATAAATGGAAACAATTTTTGTTCTTTTTGAATGCGAAAAAAACAGATAGTGTTTTTTCAAAAAATTTATTGGCTGTTTTGTATAAATAGTTTTTTGCTTCAGTTTGTTTTTGTTAGGTTTGTCTATTTTAATGCAATGGTTGGCTTTTGTTTCGGCAATAATTGAAAGGTTGATACTGTGAAACATGGTAGTTGTGAGCCAATCAACTTGCTCGATAAATCATTATTTTCGATTATTTTTGCCGGATTGACGCTTTTAAAACCGGTTTTTTCTTCCCCATATTTTGTTAATAGGCAAGAGGTTAATCGAATCCTCGTGATTCGTCCGGGCGGTTTCGGCGACATGTTGCTCGCTTTACCGTTTTTCAGGATGTTAAAATTGACCTTTCCTGATGCTACTATCGATCTGGTTTGTATGAGGCGAAATGTTGGTGTGGCCAATATTTTTGATGAAGAGCTTGGTTTCTCTAACATATTTCTACTTGAAAAAGATATCTTCCGTTTTTTTAATAATAAATATGATCTGGCGTTCAGTCTCGATCAGTCAAAATACCTTTATATTATCCCCGTTTTGATGGGATTGTTGTCGGCAAGGGTTAAAATTGGATATGACATAGGTCGCCGGGCACGTTTTTGTACACACAAAATGGTATATCGGCATGATGAACATGAAGCGCAGTGCAGTTTGAATGGCTTTAAATATTTCGGTATCGCCCCGTCCCTCAACGAAGAGGATCTGCATTTTTCCTGTTTGCCTCAATTAAAAAAGATGGCCAACTCATCTCTTGGACAATATGGATTAGAAAGCGGAAAATTTATAGCCTGCAGTTTGGGTGGCCTTAACCCGCAAAACAAGCTTCCAGAGCGAATCGTTCGGGATGTTCTTGCCAAATTGTGTAAAGAGGATAAGTGCCCGTTGGTAGTGCTTGGTAGTGCTGCTGATTCTGCAAATGCCGATTCGTTGACGTTTGGGATTGATGGTTCCATCCGTAATCTGTGCGGTCGAACCTCTTTAAAAGAAACCATCGGCATACTAAGTCACGCTGGGGTGTTTTTTGGATATGACGGGGGACCGCTGCACATGGCAGTGGCCGCCGGATGTAAAACCGTCTCAGTCTGGGGCCCATCGCTGTTTGATAAATGGGCCCCACAATTTTCCGATCGACATTTGTTTGTTCGGCGGTCTCTTGCTTGCCAACCTTGTCTCAATGGCCGATTTCCCATTTACCCAGGTTGCCCCTTTAACCGTGAGTGTCTGGTTAGTCTTGATGCTGATGAGATTGTCACTAAAGTTTTTCATTCCATGGGGTGGATGTGAAGGGAGTGTTCCCCCGTTTTTGTTGGGTGGAGGGCATTCTCTACCTTTTATGCAGGTCTTGGCTCTTATTTTTTATTTTTGCTGAGACGAATTGTGCCTTCTCTGACGTGGGTTTCCGAAGTACAAAATCGAATTGGTTGGTCCTTGTTCCTAAGAGGAAAATTGATATGTCGACCTTTTTTAGATCAGCATGATCTTGTCGGAATGGTCATCAGAGACAAATGGTAATTGAGGTTGCGTCAGTGTTGAGAGAGGGGGGGCTGTTGTTTAGAAAGAAGTTTGGGGCACTGCTCCTTAAGACGCTGGTCAGCTTGCTACTCCTTCTGTATCTAGCCTCTCGAGTCTCTCTGGATGAAATCGAGCAGTCGTTTGCCAGGGCTGATTGGTCATGGCTTTTGGGCGGACTTTCTTGCATGGTTGCTGGGGTCGTAGTGTCCAGTTGGAAATGGCGAGCTCTTCTTCTGGCGGATAATGTCGATTGCCCTCTGCGGGTATTATGTAAAATATATTTTATTGGCATCTTTTTTAATAATTTTCTCCCGACCTCCATCGGGGGTGACGCGATACGAGGGTATTATCTCTCCCGTCATTGGGGCTCAAAATCCGTTTGTGTGAGTTCCATTCTAATGGAGCGAATTTCCGGTTTCCTTGTTTTGGTTTTATTTCCTTTTTTGGGATTAATGCTTTCGCCCTGGGGGGGGGGCAACAATGTGTCTGTGCCCCTTGCTGTCCTGCTGGCCTTTTCGGTTATTCTGTTGGGATGTTTCATTGCCTCGTCGTTTCGGAATCGCTTGTGTCTTTTCTTGCCCATCCGGATGGCTACAATAATAGTAAAGCTATCTGAAGCGTTTGTCCGTTACTTCCGGAACTCTCGCGCTCGGATCTCGATGATAATTGGATCGGTTTTTTTTAACGGTTTAGTCTTTACTACTTATTGGTGTGTAGCTCAGGCCTTGCATATTGATTTAAAATTTGCAACCTTGATGATAGTTGTTCCTGTTGTGGCCATTTTTAGCTTACTGCCAGTTTCATTGAACGGTCTGGGGCTGCGTGAGGTGAGCTTTGTCTTTTTTCTCACTGATTTTGGGGTGGGCAGAGCTGATGCTCTCTCCTTTTCTTTGCATAGTTATGTACTTCTTTTGATTATCAGTCTATTGGGCGGGTTAGTCTATTGTTGCGGAAAGTTCCGTTAATCTTGTGTATTCATCGCTTTCTATGGTTGCATTAAATTTTGATGTTGGTGGAAATTTATTTTTGTTTGGTTTCTCACCTGTCCGTCGGGGAGTTGGTATAGATGAAATCTGAATCTAACAGCCTCCAATTCTCTGCTCTGAGAGTTTTTTTCCCATTTTTATTGCTCTCTGCTGCTGCCTTCGCCTTGTACGCGGGCAGCTTTGGCCATGCATGGACCCTGGATGATTTCCCGGTGATTGTTAACAACCCGGATGTGCAGTCTCTGTCAGGCTTTTGGGTCGACTCCTATCCGGGGCGGCCGCTGCGCGAATTGACCTTTTTGCTCGATCATGCTCTGTTCGGGCTGGAGCCGGCTGGCTGGCACGTGCAGAATATTTTCTGGCATGCTCTGAACGCCTGGCTGCTCTTTGTGTTGGCCGGTCGCCTTGGTGCCAGCCGCTTTGTGGCTTGGTGTGCTGCGCTGCTCTTTCTTGCCCATCCGGTGCAGGTTGAAGTGGTGGCCAACATTTCCCATCGCAAGGATAGCCTGGCGCTGGCATGCATCCTCCTTTCGACCCTGGCGTATTTGCGCGCCATGTGCTCCGATGGGCGGCGGTTGGCTTGGCTAACAGCGGCCGTAGCCTTTGCGTTGGTTGGCTGGACGGCCAAGGAAAACGTGGTGGTGCTGCCGCTGTTTTGGTTGGGCTACGAGCTCGCCTTTGTGGCTCCACAAGAGCGTTTGCTACTGCGCAAGCCGAAGGTGCTTGGCCTCAGTGCGGCCGCTGCTGGTGCGGGATTTTGCGGTTGGTACCTGCTGGCCGGCGGTATGCAGGTCCATCAGCTTGAAATGGCCGGCGTGATGGCCAAGATGACGGTTTACCTGGCGCCGGGTAGTTTTGCGCCCTATGTGCTGATGGTACTGAAATCGTTGACCTTCATGGTCGGAAAGCTCCTCTGGCCTTTGCATCTGGCTCCTGAATACGTCTACCCAGCGCCCACAGGCTGGTTCGATCCCTGGGTGCTGGGTGCCCTGGCGATTCTGACCGTCTACGCTCTGCTGTTGTGGCGCACCTGGCGGCGCTGGCCGCCGGCCTTTTTCGGTCTGCTCTGGATCGGCCTGTTCTGGCTGCCGACTTCCAATATCTGGCCATTGTCCTATTTTGCCGCCGATCGCTACCTGTATACTCCCATTCTGGGGTTAGCGCTGTTGACCGGACTGGTGATTGAGCGCTGGTGCCCGCGCAAGAACTATCTGCCAGTGCAGATCATGGCGCTGGGACTGTTTTCCTGCAGCCTGCTGACCTGGCAGCAGAACCAGGTGTGGGCCACGCCGCTGACACTCTGGAGTCAGGCGGTGAAGGTAGCTCCTGAGTCGACCAGCGCCCTCAATAACCTTGGTGGAGCCTATCTGGAACTCGGCCAACCGGAAAAATCGATCGAATATTTTCAAAGAGCGGCGCGTAATTTCGATAATCCGATGCCCTGGTACAATCTTGGACGGGTTTATGAGCAGCTAGGGGATCGCGAAAAGGCGATTTTTAACTATCGCAGTTTTTTGGCCTTTAACGATCCCGCTATGGCTCAGTTGGCTAGCCGTTTGCGGCTGCGGCTCTTTCAGCAATATGGCATTCAGCTCAGATGACAATGATGAATGACAGCTTGATCAGACCGGATGAAACTCTGGATGACCTGCGTTCTGGTGGGCTGAAAGTTATCCAGAAAAAGGATGGTTATCGCTTTTCCCTCGATCCCGTACTGTTGTGTGCTTTCGCCAAAATTGGCGTGAGTGAGTCGGTGGTCGATCTCGGAACCGGTTCGGGGGTGATCCCGTTACTTCTGGCGCGGCGTAGCGAAGCTGCCCGTATCACTGGGGTGGAAATTCAGCCGGAGCTGGCTGACCGGGCCAGGCGCAGCCTCATGTTCAACGGGCTGCAGGATCGGGTGGCCATTGTCGAGCGGGATCTGCGTGAACTGCGCGGTGCACTGGATCCGCAATCCTGTGATGTGGTGTTGAGCAACCCGCCTTATCGGCGCGTCGATACCGGACGCACGGCACCGGTGGCTGAACGGGCCGCCGCCCGCCATGAACTGGCCGGCGGATTGGACGATTTCCTGGCCGCTGCGGCGTATCTGCTTGGGCAGGGTGGACGTTTTTACATTATTTATCTGGCTGAACGTCTGGCCGAACTGCTGGCGGCGATGTCTCGGCAGCGCCTGGAGCCGAAACGGCTGCGCTCAGTTCATAGCCGCAGCGGCGAACCCGCGCGCATGGTGCTGGTCGAAGGCCGGCGAAATGGTCGTCCTGGAATGATGGTAGAAGCGCCGTTGTATGTCTATGATGGGGAAAATTACACGGCCGAGGTGCTGGCCATTTACGGGGAGGGGTAGAGGCGAGAGGCGAGTTCGAAGTTCTGAGTTCGAAGTTCTGAGTTCGAAGTTCTGAGTTCGAAGTTCTGAGTTCGAAGTTCTGAGTTCGAAGTTCTGAGTTCCGGGTTCTGAGCCACGAGCCACGAGCCACGAGCCACGAGCCACGAGCCACCTGCCACCTGTCACCTGTCACCTGTCACCTGTCACCTGTCACCTGTCACCCGTCACCCGTCACCCGTCACCCGTCACCCGTCACCCGTCACCCGTCACCCGTCACTGCTCTTTGCTCCTGGCCACCTGTCTCTGCAGAGTCAGAATGCGGCGCAGGCGCTCTTTCAATTCGGGATCGTCGAGCGTACCGAGTGCGGCTTCGATTTCGGCCTGGTCGGCTTCACTAAGGGGCTGGGTGAGCCATTCCGGCGGTTTGGGCGGCGGTGGTAGCGCCGGGGGCGGGATGATTTTTCCTTGGCGTAGAAAGAGGTCCTTGAGGATGATGCCGCCGAGCCGTTCGTTGAGGCGGACGAGGATTTTGGGTTTCATTAACTGAAGCGTTTGCATCCAGACGGCCTGGTCGATGCGGACTTCCAATACTCCCTCGCGGATGCGTACCGGCCGCGCCCGGGCGGCGATCTGGGGTCCCACGGTTTCATCCCAGATCTGCCAGGTCCGGTATTCGCGGATTTTGTCGTCGAACCCCCGCTTTTGTAATATGTCGGTGATCAGGCTGCCCATTGTGGCAGCTTTTTTCATTTTAGGGCGGCGTTCCCGACTCATGGCTTGCGTTGGCGTTTGATGTAGCCACCCAGCAGTTGACCGGCTACGGCACAGGCGAGTGTGAAGGGGATGGCCGTCCAGCCGAAATCATAGCCGATGCGCATGGCGAGGATAAAGGGGATGGAAATGTGGACATAAACGAACCAGTGCAGGGAAAGTTTGCGGGTTGATTCTCGCATATACCCCAGAGGAAGATTGGCGAAGAATGCGAAGCACAGCAGGTTGGTCATGTGCAGGGTCTGGGTCGGGTTCAAGCAAGGTCCTTTCGATGGTGACTTTCTTTGACAATCGTCCTGTGAACAGGCCCGATCTTGGGCAGAAGAATACCCACCAGTTTATCTTTAATAGGAAGGACCTGTCAATTGGTGATGTGCCGTTTATCGTTTCGGCCATAGAGGGTGACGAGTTCGGCCAGTTGTCTGGCGGAGTCCTTTTTCAATGCCCCCGGTTTAAAGCGCCAGCACCAGTTGTCTGAGGGTTTTCCTGGGATATTCATACGCGCTGATCCGTCGAGGCTGAGTACATCCTGCAGTGGAAAGATGCTGAGGCTGGCGACACTGGCCATGGCCAGCCGAATCAGGTCCATCGGCATGTCCTTGCCATTATGGCCGAGGTAGTTGCGGACTCGATCCTGTTCGGTCTTTTTCAGCGATTGCCACCAGCCGAGACTGGTGTCGTTGTCGTGAGTGCCGGTGTAGATCACACAGTCGCGGGTGAGGTTGTGGGGAAGGTAGGGGTTGTCTGCATCATCGCCGAAGGCGAACTGCAGGATTTTCATCCCGGGGAGTCCGAAACTGTTGCGCAGGGCTTCAACCTCGGGGGTGATCACGCCCAGATCTTCGGCGATCAGTGGCAAGTTGTGGCCGAGTTCCTGCTGCAGGCGCTGGAACAGGGCGGCGCCGGGAACGGCTACCCAGCGGCCATTGATGGCTGTCGGCTCCTCGGCGTCGATGTTCCAGCTGGCGTCAAAACCGCGAAAATGATCGATGCGTACAAGGTCGGTCAGTTGCAGGTTGGCGCGGAATCGGGCCAACCACCAGGAAAAACCGTCCTCCGCCATTCGTTCCCAGCGGTACAGCGGATTGCCCCAGCGTTGGCCGGTTTTGCTGAAGTAGTCGGGGGGGACTCCGGCGACCACCGTCGGTTGGCCCTCTTCGTCGAGGTGAAAGAGTTGCGGGTTGGCCCAGACGTCGGCCGAGTCGTAGGCCACAAAAATGGGAATGTCACCGATAATGCCGATGCCGTGTTGATTGGCGTACTCTTTTAGCACGGCCCACTGTTCAAAAAAAGTGAACTGAACGTATTTGTGGTGGCGGATTGGCTCAGCCAGCAAGGTCCCGTATTCATGCAGGGCGCTCTGGGTGCGGTTGCGTATCGGCGCGGGCCAGCTGTGCCATGAGGCATCTTTGAAATGCCGGCGCAGGGCCTGGAATATGGCATAATCGTTGAGCCAGTAGGCCTGTTCGCGGCAAAACTTATCGAACGCCTGATGGCGCTTTGTCGTGGGTGTTTTCCAGAAACGTTGGCTGGCCTTGTGTAGCAGGCGTTCTTTGAAACTCTGAACGAATCCGTAGTGGGCTTCGCCTTCGGCCATGCTCACCCCTTCGATGTCGAGGAGATCGAGGTCGCCGGATTCGACCAGCCGTTCCAGGCAGATCAACAGGGGATTGCCGGCGAAAGCCGAATAGGCGCTGTAGGGTGAATTGCCGTAGCCGGTAGGGCCCAGCGGCAATATCTGCCACCAGGACTGGCCGGCGGCGGCCAGAAAATCGACGAAAGCATAGGCTTCGCCACCGAGGTCTCCGATGCCGAAACGGCCGGGCAGGGAAGTCGGGTGCAGGAGAATGCCGCTCGAGCGCGGGATAGCCATGATGTTCCTCCTTGAGGGTAGTGGTTCTTTTATACCACGAACTGGGCGGAAGGACATCAGGTTGTGTTAGTCGTCTGTCGAACTTTACATGAGCCGACTGCAAACATGGTTGACTGGCCCATATCCCCGATAATTTTCGACAAAGAGTCCGGCTATTCGCTATTTTTCTTTGGACAGGCTGAGCTTGCAGTGGACGCAGCGGCCGCCCCATGAAGTGGAAATACCTTTCATGTGAAAGCGTTGCCCGCAACGGGGACAGATTGCAAAGCTGACCAACATCCCCCCGACAGACGCCATGATCAGCCAGAGGATGCCAACTACCAGGGCGAGTTTGTCGCCGCCGATTTTCAGGGCGAACCAGATCGCCGGGATGTAGCTGGCGAAAACCGTCCAGAGGATCCTTCTGCGGGTGCGGATTTCGGCAAGGCGTGTAGACAGATCTGGCGATTCCGTGTCATCCATGGCGACCCTCCCTCATGAGATGTGTAAACGCAATAGTAGCGTCCTGTTACTGTTCGGGTCAATGTTAATTTCACGCCCTCTGCGGGGTCTGCACGATTGACGGGGACTTGATACTTATTGTATAGTCAGCAATTGCAACGGGCTGCTTGGTTGGCCCGCTTTTTTGTGCCCAGAGCGCTCTAAGTATAGATAGAAGATGGAGTTTGTTTTGCAGAAACATTACCAGAAAGAAGTTGATTGCCGTCGCACCTTCGGCATCATCAGCCATCCGGATGCCGGTAAAACCACCCTTACTGAAAAGCTTCTGCTGTTCGGCGGGGCCATTCAGATGGCCGGAGCCGTCAAGGCCCGCAAGGCCTCTCGCCATGCCACCAGCGACTGGATGGCCATGGAGCAGGAGCGCGGCATTTCGGTCACCTCGTCGGTGATGAAGTTCAATTACCGCGATTACGAGGTTAACCTCCTCGATACCCCCGGTCACCAGGACTTTTCTGAAGATACCTATCGGGTGCTCACCGCGGTCGACTCGGCGTTGATGGTCATTGACAGCGCCAAAGGGGTCGAAACGCAGACCCGCAAGCTGATGGAGGTCTGCCGTATGCGCAACACCCCCATCATCACTTTCATCAATAAACTCGACCGCGAAGGGCGCGAACCGCTCGATCTCCTCTCCGATATTGAAGAAACCCTGCAGGTCGAGTGTGTGCCTCTGTCCTGGCCGATCGGCATGGGGAAGCGATTCAAGGGGACCTATAATCTTTATCGCAAGGAACTCTTCTTGTTTACCCCCGGTCAGGAAACCCGTAATGATAATGGTATCCGCATCAAGGATCTGAATGACCCGCGTCTCGATGAGTTGCTTGGCAGCCAGGCCGAAGAGTTGCGCCAGGACATTGAACTGTTGGAGGGAGCCGCCAATCCTTTCGAGCTTGAGGAATTCCTGAAAGGAAACCAGACTCCGGTCTTCTTTGGTAGCGCCATCAATAACTTTGGCGTTCAGGAAATGCTTGACGCCTTTGTTGAGTTAGCCCCCGGACCCAGTCCTCGCCAGGCCGTCAGCCGCGAAGTCTCGCCCTACGAGGAGGCTTTTTCGGGGTTCGTCTTTAAAATTCAGGCGAATATGGATCCGATGCATCGTGACCGCATCGCTTTTATGCGTATCTGCTCCGGCAAGTTTACCCGTGGCATGAAGCTGCGTCATCACCGTATCGGTAAGGACGTCAACGTCTCAAACGCCACGATTTTTATGGCCCAAGATCGGACCAACGTCGAAGAGGCCTACCCCGGCGACATTATCGGCGTGCATAACCACGGTACTATCAAGATCGGTGATACTTTTACCGACAAGGAGCCGCTCAAGTTCACCGGCATTCCCAGCTTCGCTCCTGAGCATTTTCGCCGGGTGCGGCTGAAGAACCCGCTCAAGGTTAAGCAGTTGGAAAAGGGTCTGATTCAGCTGGCCGAGGAGGGGGCGGTGCAGCTCTTCCGTCCGCTGATAAATTCAGACTACATCCTCGGCGCCGTCGGTGTACTGCAATTTGATGTCATTATTTCACGGCTGAAAACCGAATACAGCGTCGACGCGATCTATGAGGGGATCAGTTACGCCGCTGCCCGCTGGATCGAGTGTAAAGACAAAAAGAAGCTCGCTGATTTCGAAAAGAAAAACCAGGCCAGCCTGGCTCTCGACGCCGAAGAGAATCTGACCTACCTTGCATCCAGTGAATGGCGCCTTGAGAACACCGCCGAACAGTGGCCTGATGTACAGTTCCACAAGACCCGCGAGCATAATTAG
>JBFHFM010000040.1:0-17508 GCA_041583595.1 Trichloromonas sp.
CAGAATATGCGTTGCCAAACGGTCAAGAAACCAGCGATCATGACTGATCACCACCGCACAACCGCCAAAGTTTTCCAGCGCCTCTTCAAGAGCCCGCATGGTGTTGATATCAAGATCGTTGGTCGGTTCGTCGAGAAGAATGACGTTGGCACCCTCCTTGAGCATCTTGGCCAGATGGACACGGTTTCGCTGCCCGCCGGAAAGACTGCCGACCTTTTTCTGCTGGTCGGTGCCCGAAAAGTTGAAGCGAGACACATAGGCCCTGGAATTGACCAGCTGCTTTCCAAGCGGTAACTGCTCCTGGCCTCCGGTGATCTCTTCCCAGATGGTCTTTTCCGGGTCCATCTGACGATCCTGGTCCACGTAAGCCAACTGTACGGTTTTGCCGACCCGAATTGTCCCTGCGTCCGGCTGTTCCTGCCCACAGATCATCTTAAACAGGGTCGATTTACCGGCGCCATTGGGGCCGATAACGCCAACAATTCCACCGGGGGGAAGTCGAAAAGTCAACCCCTCGACCAGCAGCCGATCGCCATAGGCCTTGCTGACACCTTCTGCTTCGATAACGATATCGCCCAAACGCGGCCCCGGCGGAATAAAGAGCTCAAGATCCTTCTCGTGCTTTTCCGCTTCCTGGCCGAGCAATTTTTCATAAGCACTAATACGGGCCTGGCTTTTGGCGTGCCGACCCTTGGGCGACATGCGAATCCACTCCAATTCGCGCTCGAGAGTCTTCTGGCGGTTCGACTCGGAGCGGTCCTCGCGACGCAGACGCTCTTCCTTCTGCTCAAGCCAGGAGGAATAGTTACCCTTCCAGGGAATCCCTTCGCCGCGATCAAGTTCGAGAATCCAACCGGCCACATTATCGAGAAAATAACGGTCGTGAGTTACCGCGATAATGGTGCCGGCGTAACGCTGAAGATGATGTTCGAGCCAGGCGACGCTTTCGGCGTCAAGATGGTTCGTCGGCTCATCGAGCAACAGAATGTCCGGTTTCTGCAGCAACAGACGGCACAAGGCCACCCGCCGTTTTTCGCCGCCAGAAAGAACTTTGACCAGAGCGTCGGCAGGCGGACAGCGCAGGGCATCCATCGCCATCTCCAGTCGGCTGTCGAGGTCCCAGGCATCGAGAGCGTCAAGGCGCTCCTGCACTACCCCCTGCCGGTCGATCAGCGCAGTCATGGCATCGTCGTCCATCGGCTCGGCGAACTTCATGTTAATCTCTTCAAATTCCTTCAAAAGATCAACCGTCTCCTGAACCCCCTCTTCGACAACCTCCCGTACAGTGCGTTCTTCATTGATCAACGGCTCCTGCTCCAGGTAACCGACGGTATAGCCCGGAGACAGAATCGTCTCGCCATTGAACTCCTTATCAACCCCGGCCAAAATGCGCAGCAACGAACTCTTACCCGAGCCATTCAGACCCAGCACGCCAATCTTGGCCCCATAAAAATACGAAAGGGAAATATCTTTGAGAACCGGTTTTTTGTCGTAAAACTTACTGACCCGGATCATTGAATAAATGACCTTGTTTCCTTCATTGCTCATCGGCTTGAAAACCTCCCGTATTTACAGTTTATGAATTTTTGTTTGAAAGGCCTGGATTTTAGTCGTTTTCACTACGGACTTCCACCATTAAATAATAACAGATTGCCAAAAGGGCTTCTGGGTGAATGAGATATACGCTTGGCGCAATACATGCACAGGCCCTTGAATTAAACCATAGTGTCAATAGTTCATTAACATTTCAAACAAAGTCAATTCGCCGACCCCGATCCCGTCAATTAACCAGACAGGCCATATAAAAGGTGGGCAAAACACGGTGCCAAATAGTTGTTTTTTTTTGACTTCACGGTATAAATAATTGCAACATATGAAAAACACAATATTTTTACGAACGGCTACAGACTTTTTTCAAAACTGGCACAAAACGTGTAATGCAGATATTCATATTTAAGATTTAAAGAGGACAGGCCAAAAAGGTAACCCCCAAATCAACAAGTACCCGCTTCCGATAACCGGAACGCAAAAGACCCCAACCAATGGAGGAACCACCACATGAAAAGATTCGCCAAAACTATCGCCATTTTTTCTATCGCCGCCCTGTGTGCGTCTGCTGCCCTTGCCGCTGACGGCGGAAACCCTAAAAAAGGCAAGTATCTGTACAAGAAAAGCTGCAAAACCTGCCACGTAGAAGGCGCTGAAGGCGGCCCGATGACCCCTCTTAAAAAGACCCAGGCCCAGTGGGACCGTTTCTTTGAAGAAAAAGGGCATGCATGCGGCGAGAAAGCAGGGCTTTCCGAGCAGGACATGAAAGACATCCAGCAGTTCCTGTTTGACCATGCAGCCGACTCCGACCAACCGGAAACCTGCGGTTAATCGTTACCGATGTTGTCTTTCAACAAGAAATAATCAGCACCAAACGGACTCGGCTCCGGGACACTCACTGTCCCGGAGCCGAATCTACGCTTAACGGTCACATTGACACACGATGTACCGTAGTTTCGCAGAAGAAAAGCATCAAAGTACCACGGTAGCTGTACGGGCATTCTTTCTTTTTCAGGAGGCAAACACATGCGTAAACTGTTCATCGCTTTACTCGTGGCAACCTTGGCCATACCTGCCACGGTCATGGCCGCTCCCACCGTCGAAGAGCTGCAGCAGCAGATTCAGGCTCTTCAGAACCAGCTCAACTCCCTCGCCACCCAGGTCAAAGAGACTGAAAAAACCGCTCAACCCGCAGACATCAAAGACGACCTCGAAAAACTCTCCGCTCGTATCGACCAAAACGAGCGCCACAGCGCCCTCGACCGCATCAGCTGGTACGGCGACATGCGCGCCAAAGCCGACAGCCTGGTGTACAAGGGTATCACGCTCAACCAAGGATATTATATCAAGGGTATGGGCATGATGGGGTCCGGTGTCGAAAAATACGATGCCGACAACAGCGTCCTCTACACCACCCGCCTGCGCCTCGGCATGAAAGCGAATGTCTGGGACAACGTCAACTTCTCTGGCCGCCTGAATATGTACAAAGGCTGGGGCGACTCCACCGGCGTCCAGGTATTTGACTCAACCAACAGCTTCACCATGGACGGCACCGACAGCGGCAACACCACCGGCGACTACGTTCGCGTCGAGCGCGCCTACTTCGACTGGAAAGACATCGCCGACTCTCCTTTTTACCTGTCGATCGGCCGCCGTCCCTCGACCTACGGCCCCCCCACTCACTATCGTGAAAATGAGCAGCGCGGCGGCACCCCCTCCGGCCACCTGGTCAACTTCAACTTCGACGGCATCACCGTCGGCTATCACCTGAGCGAGATCACCGGCATCGAAGGCCAGACTATCCGGTTGTGCTATGGCCAGGGCTATGAGTCTGAATCCGGCAACGGCACCCTCTGGGCCGAAACCGACCTCGACGACACCCACATGGCGGGGATCAACTTCGACGCTTATAACGACGGCACCACTTTTGTTCAGCTGACCGCCTTCCGCGCCTTCGATGTGTCAGACTCCTTTAAGGGCCTGGCGGTCATGCCCTTTTCCGACACCGATGGCGACGGTGTCCCCGATGATTACAACTACAACGGGTACATCTCCCGCATGCAAGCGACCGCAAACATCGGCGACATGAACCTGGTCGGCCTGGGCTTCACCCGCGAAGAGATGAGCGGCGTCAACTGGTTCGGCTCCCTCGGCTGGACCCGCACCGAGCCTAACGACAACTACAACTCGATGGGCATGGGCGGCCTGCTCTATGACGCTTCGCCAGTATTCGACACCTCCGGCAACTTTACAGGCGAATACATCAAAGACGACGACTGGGACAAGAATCGCAACGGTTACTCGATCTACGTCGGTTGCCAGATCCCCGCTCCCATGGGTAAAGTTGGTCTCGAATACAACTACGGCTCCAAGTACTGGACTCCTTTCACCCAGGCCCAGGATGACATCGTCGGCAGCAAGCTGGCAACCCGCGGGCACGTCGGCGAAGTGTACTACATCGTCGACATCAACCCGAAGATGTTCATTAAGTTCGGCGGCCTCTACTACGACTACGAGTACACTGGCAGCGGTTCTCCGGTCGGCGCACCGAAGAAAGTCAGCGACGTTCAGGACGGCGAGGAATATTCCATGTTCCCTGCTCTTGACAAGGTATGGGACCTCAACGCGTCTCTGACCGTCAAGTTCTAAACCACTTTCACCTGTAACACCGAGGGGAGACCAAAACGGTCTCCCCTCTTTTTTTTGCCTAATTCTTGACCCTTTTACTGGCATCCCAGCCCCAGAATCTCCACCTCAAACACCCCCTGAAAACAGAGCAAACCCTCACGATATACATATATCGCGATTTCACGGGAAGAGTTCCGCTATCAGACGTTCAAGCCGTTAGTTAGTCAACTGCAATTAAATACAAAATGACGCAATTTCAGTAAGTTAGTCGCAAAACATACATCTTCACTATACAACAAACAATTGGCCCGCTTCATGCATATTCTGTTATTCATATATCTTATTGAAAAACGATCCTATCAAGATATGATTAACGATATTTTTATTTTTTTACTCAAGCAACGGATGACAAGCAACCCGATACAATTGAACCCACGCAAAGGAGAAAAATGTGTCACGCCTACTTGAAAAAAATCTGAGCCGGCGACGCTTTATGGGCCTTTCTTCCTGCGCTCTGGCCACGGTAGCGGTCGGCTCGCAGATCAAGGTCCTGAAATCTCTGGCCATGACCGGAGAGGTCGGAGAACTGACGAACCTGCCGTCAAAGGACGTATTTACCAGCTGCGGGATGTGTGTCAATAAATGCGGTGTCATCGCCCGTGTACAAAATGGCATCATTCAAAAGCTTGACCCCAATCCCAATTTTTTCATCAAGAGCCGGGGCATGCTTTGCGCCCGCGGCAATGCCGGAACCAAGGTGGTTTACGACCCTGATCGCCTCAAGTACCCGCTGATTCGCGTCGAAGGCAGCAAGCGCGGTGAAGGGAAGTTCCGCCGGGCCACCTGGGAAGAAGCCCTTGACCTGGTGGCTAAAAACATGAACGATATCGCGGCCAAATATTCTCGTGCCAGCGTCATGTTCGCCTCGTCAGAGGGGACCTTTTCCGAACACTTCTTCCTCCAGTTGGCCGAGTGTTTTGGCACCCCCAACACGGTGCGCCACCCCACGCTCTGTCTGTCATCAAACATCCAGGGTTTCGGGGCCACCTATGGGACCAACCCGACCCCGGATGTGCTGAATGCCGATTACGTTATCATGAGTGGCGCTAACCGCAGCGAAGCACTAATCACTCCTGATTCCATCGACATGCTCACCGGCGATGGCGGCAAGCGCAAGCTGATCTACCTCGACCCACGCTTTACCAAGACCGCAGCCAAGGCCGATGAGTGGTATCCGATCAAACCCGGTACCGACATGGCCTTCATCCTGGCCATGATCAACGTCATTGTTACTGAAGGTCTTTACGACAGTGCCTTTATCGAAGAGCAAACCGTTGGCTTCGACAAGTTGGTGCCGCACATCGATCCCTACACCCCTGAATGGGCGGCAGGTGAATGTGAAATTCCTGCCGAGGACATTCGCCGCATCGCCCGTGAATTTGCCAACGCAGCGCCCAAGGCCGTCTACTACCAGGGCCGGCGGTCTTCATTCATGGCCAACGACACTCAGATGAGACGAGCCATGGCGATTCTTAACACTATCGTTGGAAACTGGGACACCAAGGGAGGCATGATCCCTAACAGCTGCATCAAGCTGACCAATCATGATTACATTGCTCCCTGGTATGACGAGGACATCCCCGGCCGCCTCGAAGGGGATGCCATCACGTACATTTCCGAAAAAGATGGTTCCTGGCCGGTCTTACGCGACCGCGCCCTGGCCGCCGACCCCTATCCGATCAAGGGGATGATGGTTTATAAACAAAATGTGCTGGGCTCGGTCCCCAACCGGGCCAAGAGCATCCAGTTGATCGAACAGATGGACTTTGTCTGCACCATTGACATCACCATGAGCGATACCGCCTGGTACTCGGACGTGGTTCTCCCTGAGGCGACCTACCTGGAGCGAAATGATCCACTGGAATGTCTCGGCGGCATCGTACCGGTGGTCGCTTTTCGCCAACCCTGCATCGAACCGATGTTCGAGAGCAAAGAAAGCCTGTGGATCATTCAGCAGATCGCCAAGCGCCTGAGCGACGAAATCTACGCTGAGTTCGACTTCACCATGGAAGAACATATTCATCACCAGGTGAAAAAGAACCCGCAAATCCTTGAAGACCTCAAAACCAAGGGCGTTTACTTTGAAAACACCTCACCGGTCTACGGCAAGTCCAAGGGAACCCGCCTTAAGACCAAGAGCGGCAAGATCGAAATCTACTCTGAAAAATACGCTGAGAACGGCCATGACCCACTACCGGTCTATTCCAGCCCCGTAACGGTTCCACCCAATCGCTACCGCCTGCTCATCGGACGCCACGCATTCTTTACCCACGGCACCACGGCCAACAACCCCTACCTGCATGACATCATGCCGGAAAATACTCTCTGGCTTAACGTACTCGAAGCCCAAAAAATGGGTTTGACTGAGGGACAGATGGTAAAGGTCCGCAGCGCCGTCGGCGAGCAGACCCTGAAGCTGGAAATCACCCCCAAAATTCGTCCGGACAGCGTCTACATGGCCCACGGCTTCGGCGTTTTGTCCAAAGCCCAGACGAATATCTACGGCAAAGGCGGGAGTGATGCGGCGCTGATCGATGAGAAATATTGCCCGATTTCCGGCAACGTGGCCCTGCACGAAACCTTTGTTGAAGTCCTTCCGGCCTGATCCGGTTAGCAGATAAGGAGCCTGAATCATGAATAAAAAAAGGTATGCCATTGTACTCGACACCCGTAGGTGTATCGACTGCAAGGCCTGCACTGTTGCCTGCAAGGCAGAAAACAATGTCCCCCTGGGACGGCAGAATCACCGCAACTGGGTCACCGAAGAAGAAGTCCGAGGCACCTACCCCCACCTTGGCCAGAGTTTCACCCCGAGCCAGTGTATGCATTGTGCGAACGCACCCTGCAAAAAAGTCTGCCCGACCAGCGCCACCGGCAGAAGTCCTGAAGGCATCATTACAGTCGATGAAAAGCGCTGCATCGGTTGCAAGTACTGCATGACCGCCTGTCCCTACGATGCCCGTTATTACAACGAGGAAATCGAGGCGGTCGACAAGTGCACTTTCTGCCAGCACCGCATCCTCGCCGGCCGAGTCCCGGCCTGCGTCGATACCTGCCCAACCAAGGTGAGGGTCTTCGGCGACATTAATGATCCCACCAGTGAGGCCTCCAAGCTTCTTGCGAAACACCCCCACCGGGTGATCAAAGAAGGTATGGGAACCAAGCCGCATTTATTCTATCTGATCTAAGGAGATACCCATGGCATCGTTTACCAAAAAACCGGGAGAGCTGCTTTGGTTTTCCCTCCTCGGCCTGGGCATGCTTGTCGGCGCAGGAACAGCGCTGATGGTCCTCACCAAAGGGCATTCCCATATGTACAACGTCTCCCGTGAAGTTCCCTGGGGGATTCTGATTTCCACCTACGTCTTCTTTGTCGTATCGAGTACCGGCCTTTGCCTTGTCTCAAGCCTTGGACATGTGTTCGGCATCGAGCAGTTTGAACTGATTGGAAGGCGGGCCATCCTGCTGTCGATCATCACTCTGCTAACCGGCTTCGGCACCATCGCCATGGAAATCAACCACCCGATTCGTATGGCAATCTACGTCATGCTGACGCCGAACCTCGAGTCGCCGATCTGGTGGATGGGCACCCTGTACGGAATCTATCTGGTGCTGCTCATCGGCGAGTTTTTCTTCCTGATGAAAAACCACCACAAGGGCGCCTTGACCATGGGGATTCTCGGCTTTATCGCCGCAGTTACCGCCCACTCCAACCTCGGCGGCGTATTCGGCCTGCTCGAAGCCCGCCCCTACTGGCACGGTTCCTTTCTGCCGCTGTACTTCATCCTCTCGGCCCTGGTTTCCGGCGGTGCGCTGATCTCGATCATCGTCTACTACAACTACCAATTCCGCAAAATCCCACTGCCGGCCAAGTATCCGCACTTTCTCACCACCCTGGCCAAACTGCAGGCGCTTTTCCTGATGATCCTTATCTTCTTCATCATCTGGAAAATCATCCCCGGCCTGTACGGCAGACCACCAGAAAAATACGAAGCGACCATGGCCATACTGACCGGTCCGCTGGCCTTCAACTTCTGGTTCTTCGAAGTGCTGATCGGAATGATTGCTCCGGTGATGATCCTATTTACCAAAAAATTCGTCACCCCCTTCGGCGTCATGGTCGCCGGGGCCCTATGCACGGTCGGCATCTTCTTCATGCGCTACGACCTGGTCGTTGCCGGGCAGATCGTGCCGATGCGCGAAGATACCGATGGAATAATCAACGGACTGGTGTCCTATGCCCCCTCTCTGGCTGAATACGGCATCGTGCTGGGCGCCCTGGCCACCTGCATGTTCCTCTACACCTTGGCCGAAAAAGTCTTCGACCTTGAAATGAAAGGTCACTAGGAGTCTGTCGGACTTTTTATGAGGCGACTGTCAAATAGGGTGTCGACAATTTTCGACAAATAGTCCAGCTATTCGCTCGCAAATTCTCGATATCTAGTCTCAACCCTCCAATTTTCGTTGCAGCCAACCAAGCCCGACAGGCACGTACCAGCCTGTCGGGCTTGGCCAGCAACGGCGGGTCATGCCCGCCGACTTCGAACGGTCGATGCTGAAACCAGCAAAGACATCTTGATTTGTCATCCCTGCTGGCCAAGGTTTCATCCTCTTGAAGCAAAAAAGTCTTTTGGGCGGGTTTATGCCGCCAAAACATGTAACGGATTCAGGTTCCTGGCCATGCAGACCAGGTATGACACTGAAGACCGGTTCGACAGTGCATTTCCCCCTGGCATAAAGAGTTCAGCCGACTCGTGTCTTCAGTTGATGCTTCATTTCGGCCACAGCATCGGCATAGCGTTCAGTTATCCGTCGTTCGATTTCAGCTTTGAGCTTGGTGCCATCGAGGTTAACCTTGTCCACTTCCACGATGACCAACTGCAGGGCGATGGGAATAATCTGGACGAAGAACGGCGTCAATTCGGCGAAAAATCGTTTCCAAAAGGTGGCGATCGTATCGAGATTCGGGGGATCGTTGGCGGCCATTTAGCGAAAGGCTAAGGAGTCGTAGGTCGCTCGTTCCAGCTTGCGAATGGAGAAAACATCCCCGTAGAACAGTAAGTCTGGTAACATCACCGGATGATGCGCTCTGGAACCACGACCGGCATAGGCGCCTTTCATCGAAGTCAGGCCAAACAGTGTCACCATCTCGACAACGATACAGACAAGAACTTACTCGGACAACCAGCCATCCAGGGACGGTGCCCACAGCTATAAGGTGTCCCGGTCAACCTGGCGGAACCTGTGACTCATCGCTATTTCACCTTAGCAGGCAGGGAACGCCCTGTTGACTTGAGAAGAGCAATACTCTACCTTCTTGGTCCGGCCTTAGCGCCGGCCCATTTTTTTCATTGCAAGCAGGCCAGTAACTATGTCTCGATCTGCCATTTGCCTTGCCGTGATCCCTTGTGTCTTTTATAATTGGCAGAATCATGATGAACTCTACCAAAACCTGCCATCGACAGTTCGACGATATCACCGGGGTCATTCTGGCCGGCGGAAAAAGCCGCCGCATGGGGCGTGACAAAGCCACCCTCGAACTCAGTGGCAGCACTTTGTTCGAAAGCATTGCCAACGTTTTCATCGAACTTTTTGCCGGCACCCTGATTGCAGGAGACCGCCCGGATCTAGCGAAGCCCGGACTCACTGCATTTGCTGACGAATTCCCCGGCAGTGCCCTTGGCGGCCTCTACACCGGGTTGAAACATGCTCGCACGCCCTATATTTTCGTCAGCGCCTGTGACATGCCATTTGTTGATGCGCCGCTGATCCGTATACTGACTAATCTACGCCACCAATACGATGTGGTACTGCCACAGACTCCGTCCGGACTAGAGCCCCTGTTCGCCTGCTACAGTAAAAATTGCCTGGAAATCATGCGCAAGCAGCTTGAACAAGGGAACTTTCGCATTCTCGACATCTACCCGCTCCTGAAAGTGCGCATCGTGACCGAAAACGAATTGCCCGGCAACTGGCAAAAAGCCCTGACCAACATCAACACGCCTCAGGATTATTCAAGGCTTAAGAAAGAAAAACCATGAGCGTTCCCGTTGTATCTTTTGTCGCTAAAAGCGGCACCGGCAAAACCACCCTGGTAGAAAAGCTGATCCGCGAGATGAAAGCCCGCGGCCACAAAGTCGGCGCCCTCAAGCACGACGCCCACCGCTTCGAGATCGACCATGAAGGGAAGGATTCCTGGCGCTTCACCAAGGCCGGGGCCGATACGACCGTGGTCACATCACCTGAAAAAATGGCCATGGTCAAGCGTTACGCCACCGAACCAACGATCGAAGAAACCCTCGCCAGCTGTTTTGCCGATGTCGATATCGTGCTGACCGAAGGTTTCAAACGCAGCAGCCTACCTAAAATTGAAATTCACCGGCGCGAATGCCGGCCTGAGCTGCTGTGCCGAGGTGAATATCACGATCCGTCGCTGATTGCAGTAGCGTCCGATGAACCGCTGCAGCTCGACGTGCCACTGCTCAACCTCGATGACATTGCGGCGCTTGCCGATTTCATCGAAGTCCGATTTCTAGCCACCAAGACCCACCCATCGGAGTCCATTCCATGCTGACCTACCCTGAAGCTGTGCGCATTGTTCTGGAAACCCTGCAACCGCTGCCAGCTGTCGAGGTCGACCTGGCCGGGGCCTTCGGCCAGATCCTCGCCGCCCCGGTCCACGCCCGCTGGGATCTCCCCCCTGCCGACAATTCCGCAATGGATGGTTTTGCCTTCCGCTGCGGAGACCAGACCTCAGGCAGTCGCCTGCGGGTCGTCGGATTCCTGCCGGCCGGGGCAGTCCGCGACCAACCGCTCGCCGAAGATGAGGCCATCAGGATCATGACCGGCGCCCCTCTGCCAGCCGGGTGCGATACCGTAATTCCGATCGAAGACGTGGATACCGTCGACACACACATCATTTTCAGGCGATCACCTGAAGTCGGCCAACACGTTCGCCAGCAAGGCGAAGAGTTTCACCGCGCCGACCTCATACTGTCTCCAGGAACTCCGGTCCTCTCCGGAGAAACAGGATTACTCGCCGCCGCCGGCATCGAACGGGTCAGCGTTCACCCCGCTCCCCGGGTAGCTCTGCTATCTACTGGTGACGAACTGGTCGAGCTGGGAGACACTCCCGGTCCGGGGCAGATTGTCAACTCCAACTTTCACCTGCTTTCCGCCCGCCTCCGTGAAGAAGGATGCACGGTTATCCCTCTGGGCATCGCCAGGGACTCTGCCGGCGACCTCGATGGGAAAATCACCCGGGGGCTGCAGGCCGATCTGCTGATCACCACCGGCGGAGTTTCAGTTGGTGACCGGGATCTGGTGCAGGAGACGCTGAACCGGCACGACTTTAAACTGGGATTCTGGAAAGTGGCGGTCAAACCGGGCAAACCGGTGTTGTTCGGCATGGCCGATGGGACGCCAGTCTTTGGCCTGCCAGGCAACCCCGCCGCTTCGGCAGCTACCTTTGAACTCTTCGTCCGCCCTGCCCTGCGCCGTCTCCGCGGCCATAAGGACACCCTGCCGGCCCGCCTGCGGGTAACGCTCACCCAACCAGTTTCCGGCGGCGACAAGCGGCAAAGTTTTCTCTGGGGACAACTGCAGGAAAAGGACGGGCACTACCTCTTCTCACCATCAAACCACCAGAGTTCCGGCCAGAACCGCAGCATCCAGGGGTCACAGGCGCTCCTCCCGGTAGCGATCGGCAGCCATGACCTGAATGCGGGAGACGAAGTCGAAGTTCTGTTGCTGCGCCTGCCCCCCGGCCGTACCTGTCCGGGCACAGGTTGCCATTGAGTTTTTTTATCAACAGGTGTATTTTGTTTGCAACCCGGTTAAAGGAGACCATACCATGTTCGGATTAGGCACCCAGGAACTGATCATCATTCTCGTCCTTGTACTGATTGTTTTCGGCGCGGGCAAACTTCCTCAAGTCGGCGGGGCCCTCGGCAAAGGGCTGCGCAACTTCAAGCAGGGGATAAAAGAGAGTGACGAAAGCCAGGACGAAAAGAAAAAGGAGCTCGAAGACAAGAAGGACGAATAGAGTATCTTCTTCTAGGTCAAACATCAAAAAGCCCGCATCCAGAGTCTCTGGATGCGGGCTTTTTTTATTGTCATATCGACAGAATCCGCCAGCTATTGAACCTGATTGGGGGTAATGGTGATCACCACCCGACGATTCAGCTGCCGGCCGCCCTCAGTTGAATTGTCGGCAATAGGCATAGTTTCACCGTACCCGGTGGTGTTCATCCGCATCGCATTGACACCCTGACCAACCAAAGTATTCTTGACCGACAGGGCCCGCTGCTCTGAGAGACGCTGGTTTGACTCTTCACTTCCGGTGCTGTCGGTATGGCCGGCAATCAGGATCGTCGTCTGAGGATACTGGTTAAGCACCTGCGCAACCCGCATCAGTTCGTCGTAAGCTCCAGTCTTAACAGCAGCCGATCCGACATCAAACAACACATCGGATTTAAAAGTAACCGCAAGCATATCGGCCTGACGCTGGATACTGGCACCCTCGACCGCCGCCATTTGCTGACGCATGCTCGCTTCCTGATTATCCATATAGCGCCCGAAAGAGCCCCCTGCCAAGCCACCTGCCAAGGCCCCGATTCCGGCTCCGATCAAGGTCCCTTTGGTATCGCGGCCAATCGCCTGGCCGAGCCCGGCACCGACAGCAGCACCAACGCCGGTTCCGATCAAGGCTCCAGATTGGGTTTTGTTCTGGGGAGCGACACAACCAGCGAAAAGCAGCCCTGCGACAGATACGGCAACCAAAACTTTTTTCATAATGATCTCCTAAGTTTACACATTATCGGACCGGTCAAACGACCGGATCACATAGTTTACATTTTAAACTCTCGCTGAGGGAAAAGCAACATCCACCATAACCGCAGCCTGACGAGTTCCATCAAATATGTTTTTCAATATATAAAACTGTTGACATGCATATCCAACAGAGCCTATATTACATAGGGTATTCTAGATATACAAATGAAAATGATTGACCACAAATCGACCAGTCAACCATCTTCCGGAGGTAAAAACAATGGCCAGCAAACGTCCACCCACATTCATCCTGACCTTGACAACACTGATCTGCCTGATTGCCCTTCCTGCCCTGGCGCAATCCGAAGATCACTCCACGTATATAACAGGCCCAATCAAGTCCGGCCCTGAGGCGACCCAACAGTGCCTCAAATGTCATGACGACGAAGCTACGGCAATCATGCAAACGGCCCACTGGACATGGTCCCGCAAGCAAGTCGTTAACGGTAAAGAGATCAACCTCGGCAAGATTAATGCGTTCAACAACTTTTGCACTTCGACCTCAACCAACCGGGTCCACTGCAGCGAATGTCATATTGGCTACGGATGGCGCGACAAGAGTTTCGACTTCAGCGACCAGACCAAAATAGACTGTCTTGTCTGCCACGACACGACCGGTACATATCACAAAGACGGTGACAATGCCGGCGAAGTGTCAGAACACGTAGATATCCTGAACGTCGCCCAGAACGTCGGCACACCTTCCCGCTACAACTGCGGAGCTTGCCACTTCTTCGGTGGCGGCGGAGACGGAGTCAAACACGGAGATCTCGATTCCTCGATGGAATTTCCCGACAAAGACGTTGATGTCCATATGTCACCGGACGGCCAGGACTTTACCTGCCAAACCTGTCACGAAACGAGCGGCCACCAGATTCCCGGGGCCAATATGGCCACCGCCCCTGATGGCAAAGGAGCCTTTGGTTGCACCAATTGCCACGATGCTGCCCCGCACAAACAAAGCCGCCTGAACCAGCACACCGCAGCCGTCTCCTGCCAAGCCTGTCACATTCCGGAATTCGCTCGGGAAGAGCGGACTCAAATGGACTGGGATTGGTCGACCGCAGGCCAGGATGTGAAACTGGGACCAAACGCCAATGTGACCTACCGCAGAACCATGGGCACCCAGACCTGGAAGAAAAACGTGGTTCCGAGCTATGCCTGGTTTAACGGTAAGGCAGGGGTTTACCTGGCCGGCGAGAAAATCGACCCGAGCAAACCAACCAGACTCGCTTATCCGCTTGGCACCATTGATGATCCGCAAGCCAAGATCCACCCGTTCAAAGTGCATACCGGCAAACAGATTTACGATACCAAAAACAACATCTTCATCACCCCCCACGTCTATGGCGAAGATGGTTTCTGGAAAACCTTTGACTGGGCTAGCGCCGCCAAAATAGGCATGGAATCTACGGGACTCCCCTACAGCGGAGAATACGGTTTTGCGCCCACCGAAATGTTCTGGCGCATCGACCACCAGGTAGCCCCCAAAGCCGATGCGCTTAAGTGCCTCGATTGTCACGGCGACGACGGGCGCATGGATTGGAAAGCCCTCGGCTTCAATGGCGACCCAATGGACAACCCCATGTGGGCCCGCAAAAAATAAGCAAAGGCATATCAACCGGACCCACCCCCCTGTGGTCCACATATGCCATCAAAATCCCCGCCGCAAGGCGGGGATTTTGTTTTGTTATCACCGGAAGCGGAGATCAAGCGGCTACGCAAAGAGAATGAGCGGCTCACAACACCCAAATCCGCTGCCAACCGCTCCCCCCGCGCCACTGCCCGACTGAGTGCTAGCTGTGACAGGTTCACCCTTTTCGCAACGGTTGTGGCACTCATTCCTACCTGGCGCACTACCAAGTAGCACACCAGGCTACGCGCCTGAAGGCGGCCGGTGTGCTTCCCTGCCGCAACAACTGGGTCTAGTTTCCCCTCAAAAAAATAGGGGAAGTGTCCCTGGTTTTTCCCGTTACACAATGCGTTTTGCGGTTCACAGCAGTATTTCACCTTCGTTGGCCTTGCCTTGCAGCGCAGACACTAATTGAACCGTATATTTGACCCGATGGTGATCAGCTGCAGTTTCGGCCCACGCTTGAGGCGCGTAGGACGGAAGTCTTTAACCTGGGCGTTGGTCAGGTCGATTTTGCCGTCGAGGGTGACGTTGTCCCAGACGACGGTGTCGGCTTTGAAATCGGTGGCGTCTAAAATATTGATATGTGAATTTGTAATAGAGAAATCCTTAATAACCCCCTCCCACAGAGCAAGATCATCAAGCTCACAGGCACCTATCTCAACAAGGGGCATTTGGGCTTCGCTGAAGTCAATATTGGCAAGAAACGCATCCCTGGCAACAACCTTGGCGATAGTCGAACCCTCGAATGCCGCACCGAACTTTCCGCCAACAATTCGAACAAATTTTGCTTTCACATGAGCCAGAGAAACCCCGCGAGTCATATCAACATCATCAAAAGTGAAACTTTCAGCCAACGTCGAATTGAACCGCGTTGGCCCTTCACCCTGCGTTACCCGCCGTAAGACCACATCGGAGAAGTGGCTTTTGCTAAAATCAACTTCGGAAAGCACGCAGTCTTCAATAGTGAGTGGGGACATTCCCTCTGTCATCATGACACGCACTCCGTCAAGTTCAATTTTTTTGAATATATATTTAATTTTCCCCTGGGCAAGGGGGGTGTCGAGAATTTTTCCGCCATTAAAAACTACTTCGTCACCCTGCCATTGGTTCATAAAACTATTTTCAGAGCGGCAGTTTAAAAAATGACCGTTTTGCAAAGTTATATGGCTAACTGACGAAGTATTGAATTCACAGTTTTTAAAGATACAATCAATGAATTTTGAGCCATCTAGGCTTGAATTTTCAAACTTACAGCTATCAAAAACCACTTTGGTAAATATTGCGTTCTCAAGGTTCACATTTTCCCATCTAACCTTACTGAATGTTGCTCCAAGAAATTCAGCACCATCCAAGTCGATGTCTTTTACATCGACATTTTTAAGTTCAACTTGATGAGTACGAGTGTATTGGTTAAGGTTCTTGACATCCTGAAACAACTCATGGTGGATATTTTGAAAGTCGTTGCTAAAATTTGACATGGTATAGCCCTCTCCTGCGAATAAACATCCCAACAATAATGCCAGAAACAAAAAGTAGGATATCTTCATCATTTCATTCTCTTTAATTCATTGCCATATTCCGAAAAATCAATACCGCAGCGCCACAAAAATGAAGGCACTTCCCCATCTTTTTTATGCCGCATAATCTGCCACTTCGCAGGGTCCTTGTCAGGCGTGTTAAGTTTTTTGTTAATCCAATGTCCCAAAGGACTGTCGAGAACGGGCTTATGATTTTCTGGCCGATCTTGAACTTCACGACCAGCCTTGTCATATATACCCACCTGAATATTCCAGGGTGATTCGTAGTCGTAATCCTTAAAACCAGGAAGGTGATGCATTGCGTCAGCATTGAACTTAACCGAAAGAAAAATCGCCGAATTTGCTGACATCTTATTGGGTTTCAACTTTTTCTTAAGATTGGCGGGAAAACCTATTTTCAAGTTTTGGCCGTTCAGCTTTGGCACTGCCACCTCTTTTTTAGCTCCCGTGTCTCCCAACAAGAACAACGTCACACTCTCAACAAACGTCCCCTTCTTACCCTCAGGGAATTCCGGGTGTATCTTCTCCCAGCAAATCTTCAACTCAAATTCACCGTCACTACCCACAGCTTTGAAGTATTCCCAAAAACCATTTTCCATAATATCGATATAGTCGCAGGCCACGGCAAAGCGGGGCTTGGCTTGGTCTTTGCCGCTTTTCAGCAGGGTAATGGTGCCGTCAGCATTGATCTTGCTGCCGGAAGGGTATTCCATCCCTTGAGTAAAAAGGGGGACGTCCATGCGCTCATGCATTTCTATCATCTAGCACAACACCCAACTCCGCTGCCAACCGCTTCCCCCGCGCCACTGCCCGAATGACTGCTGGCTGTGACCGGTTCAATTGTTTCGCAACGGCTATGGCACTAAGCCCCACCTGGCGCACTGCCAAGTAGCATACCAGGCTACGCACCTGAAGGCGGCAGGTGTGCTTCCCTGCCGCAACAACTTGCTCTTGTTCCATCCCAAGGATCCCGGCCACTTTTTGACCACATCCTTAAAACCAATTCCCAACTGCTGATATTGATTCTTTTTTCCTCCGCTTCCTCCGCCTGTTCGAGGATCGAGGCGACAAAGTCGCTCCCTCCGAGAATCCGCTCATCACTCTTGCTTACGGCTCCCATTTGACGCAGGTTTTTAACCTTTTTCCACCCACCGCAGCTACGCACCAGCCCGCCTCCGATCAAGTCAGATCGCTTCCCCTGGCTAAGGCCATCGGCAATAAAGGAGAGATATCTTTACCTGGCGATCGACCACACTTGGCTAAAGC
>JBFHFM010000041.1:0-17359 GCA_041583595.1 Trichloromonas sp.
CCCTTCAGGCGCCCGATTGGGGAAAATGCTCGAATCCCAGAGGGTGCCGAGAATCGATTTACCCTCTTTTTTCGGAATCAGGTAACCGAAGCCGTCGAGATCCCGGAAGATCTTGTCCCGTTGGTAACCGAAGCAAACTACATTCATGGTCGCATAGGGGATCTCGCGCAGGGTTTTCGTCATCGCCGCATCGAGCCCTTCAACCATTCCCGCCAGAGCATAAGCCGGGGCGGCACTGACGACAAGTTCGGCGTCAAGAGTTGAACCATCGGCAAATTGCAGTTCGAAACCGCCTTCTTTGCGGACCACGGCGGTAACCGCTGCGCCGGTGCGCACCTCGCCGGATAAAGCGCCGGTTGTACTTTCTGTGAGTTCCTGGATTCCACCGGTAAACGAGGTGAGGACACCTCCTGGGCCAGCCGCACTGGCCACCACCTTGCCCGCCTTACGCTCCGCCTGTTTCTTGCGGGCCAACTTCACCATTGCCTTAATCAAACCGCCGTATTCCCGCTCCAGCTGGTAGATACGAGGAAAACAACTTTTAAGACTCATGGTTTCCGGATCGCCGGCAAAAATTCCGGCCACCATCGGAGCAATCAGTTTATCAAGGGCCTCGGCGCCAAGCCGACGGCGGCCGAAGTCGGCCAGCGTTTCATCTTCGCTGCCAGTCGCCGCCGGGACCAGCATTTCGTAAGCCAGGCGCAGCTTGCCAGGCCAGGAAATAAGCTGCGACTTGAGAAAGGACGGTCCATTTTCCGGCAGCCGGTGCAGCTGCGAGCCGGAATAGATGAAACGCTTGCGGGCATTGTCGTTAGAACGCAGAATTCGTTCGCGAATACCGAGCTGATCGCATAGTTCGAGGGTCATCGGCTTATTGTCGAGAAAGCCGTTGGGTCCCCATTCACACAAAAAACCCTCTTCGTGAATACTCAATACCTTACCGCCGGTGCGATCTTCTTTTTCGAGAACGACCGTTTCCACATCCAGACCAGCCGCGCTCGCTCCCCGCTCAATGGCATAGGCCGTAGAGAGACCGGAGATACCGGCTCCGATAATGGCAATACGAGTCATGTACATCCTCCTGAGTTTCTGGATTTTAATAGCGACAGGCGCTATGGAGTCTAGTTGATATCGAGGGGACGGGTACCAAGGATTTCTTTTTTCAGCTGAGTGAATTCCTCTGAACTGATGAGTTCTTTTTCCAGCAGCCGCACCAACTGGTCGAGACGACGCATACGCTGAGCTTCGGGATCTTCAAGCTGCATAACTCGCTGCGAGGCATCGTGGGAAAGCATTTGCCCCCGGTCGTAATCACGATCGTCGTCGGGCAATGGCTGACCAAGACGCAGCGAAGCCATCCCGCCGAGCAGCTTGACTTCTACGGCCCGATCGCGAAAGACCGGATCGCTGAGCACTTCACGGAGCCTCTCGGCATTCCGGCGGAAGCGGCGAAAAAACAGAAATCCGGAAATGAGGATCAGAATGGCGCCGCCGCCGAGAATCCAGGGCATGTATTCGACCACACCGCGGAAAAAGACAACCACCACTCCGACCAGGAGCAGCAGTAACACATGAAGAATCAGTATGGCATAAGAAAGAAAGATACCGCTGAACAGCCCCCGGTCTTCCTTTTTTTTCTCATTACTCATAACACCACCCACATTTTCAATTCCAAACGCCTCGAATACGGCCTCGTTGCCACGAGAGCGGACCTAAGCATAACACTTTTTATCCAAATTATCCCTCATCAATTTTTCTAAATGATATCTATCCTCAGCATTTGCCAATTTGCCTTGTAGGAGCGAATCTATTCGCGATTTTGTTCAAGTTACAAGAGATTATTCGCTGCCAAAGCCGTTCCTACCAAAATTGCGAATTCTCGCGGAAGATCAGTGTCGATCAAGTCAATTTTAAACAAACTATCCACGGTTTTTGATCGCAAGCAAATTTTTAGACTGAACCTGCCCGGTCAGACTCATAAGCAAAACGAAAGAAGCCCTATTCTCACCGGATGGAGCTTCTGTCGTTTCTGATCGCTACCGAAACTATTGACGCCCGGCCCATCAGAGCCTATAAAGGAACCCCGACCCGGGTTCACCAGAGGATGCGACCTCATGCTTTATACTCCATCATTCGTGGCCATGTTCGTGGCCAATCTTTGTACCGTTTCGAGCTTCGGTGCCTTCTTCCTGTTTCCTCTGTTCATCACCAAACATGGCGGCGGCGAAGGTGACATTGGCCTGATTATGGGGTGCTTTGCCCTGGCTTCGGCCCTCTGCCGCCCCTGGGTTTCGGCCATGATCGACCGGCTTGGACGAAAAAAAAGCTACCTGATCGGCTGCCTGGTGATGACCCTGATGCCGCTGTGCTACCTGGCCTTCGACGGCGACCTCAAAAGCTTCTACCTTCCGCTGATGATCGTGCGAATCGTACACGGCATCGGCCTGGCGATCTGTTTTACCGCCATTTTCACCTTTGTCGCCGACGTCATCCCCCCCGGACGACTCAACGAAGGAATCGGCATCTTCGGCACCTCGGGTCTGATTGGCCTGGCCCTCGGCCCGCTACTCGGCGAAGGCGTGCTGCAGCATTACGGTTTCCCCGAGTTTTACCTGGCAGCCAGCCTGCTGGCCTGCTGTGCCATGCTGATCACCCTGCTGCTGCCGGAAGCCTACTCGTCCCACCGAAGGCCAGAGGGCCCGAGCTTTTTTCAGCTCCTGGCCCAGCGCAAGCAGTTTGTGGTGGCCCTGCTGGCCCTTCTTTTCGGCTTCGGCTTGGCGGCCTCAAGCAACTTTGTCGCCCCCATGGCCAAAGCCCGGCAGCTCCCGTTCATCTCTCTCTACTATCTCGCCTATTCGGCTGCGGCGGTCCTGGTCCGCTTTGCCGGAGGCCGGTTGGCCGACCGGGTCGGCGAAACACGGGTACTCCCTTACGCCCTGGTCATCACCGCGCTGGGACTCCTGGCGCTGATTCCGGTCCATGGCGAAGTGTCCTTTTTTGCCGCCGGCTTTCTGGCCGGAACTGGTCACGGGCTGCTTTTTCCAACCCTCAATACCTTGGCGATCCGCAACGAACCGCAGGAAACCCGTGGCAAGATCACCGGTATCTTTACCGGCGGCATCGACAGCGGTGCCTTTGTCGGCGCCATCCTGCTTGGTTACCTCGGAGAATGGGGCGGATTCAATCTGCTCTTTGCCGCATCCGGCGGCGCCCTGCTGTCAGGTCTGTGGGTGCTGCGGTTCAGCCCCGAGACCAGGCCGCTTCGCAAAAGCTCAACCTGACCGACTCAGCGACTCCCCTCCAACGCTGAAGCATAAACCTCCTCAGAAAAACCACGAAAAACCTGGCCGTTAATCACCGTCACCGGAACCCCGCCCCTTGGGTTAATTCGGGCCATGCGCCTGGCCGCCGCATCATCCTTTTCGATATCGTAAATAGTGAAAGGAATTTTGCGGGCAGCAAAGAAGCTTTTGGCCTTTTTACAGTACCCGCACCAGCTGGTCACATAAATTTCAACCTTGGGAAGGGTACTGTCGGCCGAAGTTGAAGCAGACTCCGAAGCGTCCGCCCCCTGGTTAATCACCTCAGCAAAGGTCGCTTCGGCACTTACCAGACATCCGACCAGCAAAAAAGAACATAAAAAACGAGTAAACATTATTCCTCCATTGATGACTTATGCGGCTCGCGCCGCGGAGATAAAGCAGCTCCCCCTTGACGGGGAGGCATCCCCTCACTATATTGTCAGAGCATTTTTATACCTGACCCAGGAGATCCTCATGGCCAAAGATTACTATGCCGTTCTCGGCGTCAAAAAAAACGCCCCGGCAGATGAGATAAAAAAAGCATACCGTAAACTAGCCCTCAAATACCATCCCGACAAGAACCCAGGCGACAAAAAAGCCGAAGAGACATTCAAGGAAATCACCGAGGCCTACGCGGTACTGTCGGACCCCGAAAAAAAACGCCAATACGATCAGTTCGGCGAGGCAGGCTTTCACCAGCGATACAGCCAGGAAGACATCTACCGCAACTTCGACGTGGGCGACATTTTTCGTGAATTCGGCCTCGGCAACGACGACATTTTCGGCCATCTATTTGGTGGGGGTGGAGGCGGCGGTCGTCGCAGCCCGTTCGGCGGCGCGCCCCGATCGCGAGTGCATAAGGGACAAGATTTCGTCATGAAGCTGGCGATCCCCTTTCGCCAGGCCGTTCTGGGCGGAGAGAGACGCATCGACTTCCGCCGTGACAGCCAGGTTGAGCAGCTGCAGGTGCGGATTCCGGTCGGCGTTGAAGCCGGCCAACGCCTGCGCATTGCCGGCAAAGGGGGAAGTAGCCCAACGGGCGGCCCAAGCGGCGACCTGTTTCTCGAAATCGAAGTGGAGTCCGATCCGGTCTTCACTCGGGATGGCGACAACCTGTATGTCCAGCTGAATATCCCCTTTACCGGAGCTTGCCTCGGCACCTCGGTTGACGTGCCAACCCTCGACGGCAACAAGCGGGTTAAAGTCCCGCCAGGTATCAATGCTGGCGGCAAAATCCGCCTGGCCGGCTTCGGGGTGCCACGTAAAAGCGGCAAGGGCGATCTCTATGCCACCATCGAAGTGGCAGTGCCCAAAAAACTGACTGAACAACAGAAAAAGCTGCTCGAAGAATTGCAAGAAACCGGTCTGTAGGGACGAGGCCGACCTCTCCCAGGGCGAACACAAGGTTCGCCCCGACGGTTCTTTTAATAAAAAAGGCCTCCAGTGCGGGGGCCTTTTTTATTTTTCAGCGAAAGAGTTCCTGGCAGTACATCATCCCCAGCGTCCCGCGATTTGCCAGGCAGGTCGGACACAAATCTCCGGCATCGGACCAGAGCTCGCGGGCCATAAAAGCCCCGGCCTCCTCGGCCGGGGTTTCCGGTTGCTGCTCGGGATCGTATTCCTTGTGACATACCGTACAGAGTTTCTTCATCGTTGCTCCAGATGGTGGCGTACCAGGTCGGCCATCCCCTTAAGGAAATCAGGCTGGTCATTAAGCGAAGGGCTGCGGAACACGGTTCGAATCCCCTTGCCAATGGCGTGCTGCACATACTCAACATCAACCTCGTAAAGGGTCTCGATGTGGTCACAGACAAAAGAGACGGGAACAATCAGCAGGTTCTCACAGCCGTCTGCAGCTATCTGGTCGATAACCTCCTCGGTTCCCGGTTCCATCCACTGGACCGGCCCGCTGCGGCTCTGAAACCCGACATGCCAAGTGCGTCCGACAAAGCGCTCCATCACCCCTTTAACCGTGGTCATAACATGTTCAAGATAGGGATCGCCACGATCGATGAACTTCTGCGGCAGGGCATGGGCGCTAAAAAGGATCTGCACGTCATCGCGCAATAGTTCATGAAAATATTCGAGGCCCGCCTCGATCCGACCGGCCAGGGCGTCGAGATAGCCGGGCCAGTCGTACCACTGCTCGATGACCGAATACTGCAGGTCGGGACTGACTCGTTCAGCGGTCTGGCGAAAGTCCTTAAGGCTGCTACCGGTGGTGGCCCCGGTGTAATGGGGATACATGGAAATCACCACCGCCTGCCTGACCCCGTCGGCGGCCATCTGGCGCAGCACCTGTTCGGCCCGCGGGTGCCAGTAGCGCATGATCACGTAGGGCCGAAAGTTCGAGCCGAGACACTTGGCAATCCCCTCGGCCTGACGCTGGGTCCATTGCAGAAGCGGCGAACTCCCACCAATATCCCGGTAATGTTCCACGACTTTACGCGAACGAAAGAAGGAGATCAGCCGGGCAAAGGGCTTCTGCAACAGACTCCCCATGGGGAGCTGAATCAGGTCCCGGTCGGAAAACAGATTATACAGAAAAGGGCGAACCGCCTTGAGGGAATCGGGGCCTCCCATGTTGAGCAAAACGATACCGATAGGATTATCAGACATGGCACCCTCAGATAGACTGTCGTAGGGGCGAATCTTGTATTCGCCCGGGTCAACCATTGCAAAACGGGGGACAGAATCAGCACCTGCCCTCCCGCGCTCCAAAGTAAAGGGCGATCACAAGGATCGCCCCTACAGTTCTACTTGCGGCTGAGGCGGTGTACGCACTCGACCATGTGGATGGCGTTTTCCGGCGGGACGGTCGGCAGGATCCCGTGACCAAGATTGAAGATAAACCCGGGACGTCCCGCGTTCTCGTCAAGGATGCGCTGCACTTCTTTTTCGATGTAAGGTTTCGGCGCATAAAGAACCGTCGGATCGAGGTTCCCCTGCACTGCCACCTCGGGCCCAAGGATATCACGGGCCTTGCCGAGATTAACATGCCAGTCGAGGCCGAGCACGTCGGCGCCCGCTTCCTTGACCAGCTCAAGCATGGTGCCGCCGCCCTTCACGAAGTAGATTACCGGAATACCGTCGCGGTTCAGACCTCCGATCAGCTGCTTGACGTAGGGGAGGATATAGCGCTCATAGTCGTTCGGCGCCAGCAGTCCGCCCCAGGTGTCAAAGATTTGAATCGCCTGGGCGCCAGCTGCGATCTGCATATTGAGGTAGCGCCGGTCCATCTCGGTGATCTTTTGCATCAGCGCATCATAGAGGGGAAAGTCAGCGTACATCATCTGCTTAAGAGCGGCGAAATCCTTGGACCCTTTGCCTTCGACCATGTAGCAGGCCAGGGTGAAAGGCGCTCCACCAAAGCCGATCAGCGGAACGCGCCCCTCAAAGGCCACACGCAGACGCTTGATGATCTCCGGCACAAAGGGAACCGCCTTGGACATATCCTCGGGGACCAATAGAGCATCAACATCAGCCGCGGTGCGAATCGGCTTTTCGAAGACCGGGCCGGGGACGAAATCGAGCGCCATGCCCATCGGCTCGATGGGAGTGAGGATATCGGAAAAGAGGATCGCCGCGTCCACATTCAGCAGATCGATAGGCTGAATGGTAACTTCCGCAGCCCGGGCCGGATCCTTGCACAGGTCAAGAAAGGTGCCGCCCCCTTTGGCACGCACATCCTTGTAGCACTGCAGGTAGCGCCCGGCCTGGCGCATCAGCCAGACGGGAACGTAGTCGGTCGGCTGACCCCAGCAGGCTTTGAGAAAAGTGTATTCGGTGGTCATCTATGATCCTCCAGTAATGAATGATTTTTGTAGGGGCGCGGCTTGCCGCGCCCGCCGTTAACATTATGTTGTAGGAACGCCGCTTGCTGCGCCCTCCTTTAATCTGACCTTGAAACAAGGGCGATCACAAGGATCGCCCCTACAAAACCATGATCATTTTGCTGCATTCTCGGCGGCTTCCCGCTCCAGTCGCTTGCGGGTGCGTTCAGGAATATAGTTGCAGAACGGTTCTTCGGCCATATAGTCGCCATAAACAGCGTCAGCACGAGCCCGACAACCACCACAGACGTTGATAAATTCACACTCGCCGCACTTACCCTGGTATTTTTTGAAATCGCGCAGATCGTTAAAGACCTTGCTGTTGAACCAGAGTTCCTTGAATGGTATCTGCTTAACGTTGCCGACCGACGAATGGAAATACGAGCAGGGTTTGAGATTGCCGAAGCAGTCGATCAGACAGATGGTCTGTGCGGCGATACAGCCCTTGCCGCCACCGGTGGAGAAGGTCAGGCTGCGCCGTTTGAAATCAACCCCCTCGGTCTTGGCCATTTGCGGCACAACGCGATAATAATGCGGGGCGCAAGTCGGCCGCATCAGGATTTCGTCTTCGCCCTTCTCCTGCTCGTAATGCCAGGCGAGGATGTCCTCGTAATCTTCCTTGGAGATCAGCTCGTTCATAATCTCCTCACCGCGACCGGTCGGCACAATCATGAACATGTACCAGGCGGTTGCCCCCAAAGACTTGGCAACTTTGAAGGTCGCGCCGATATCATGCTGGTTGCGCTTGGTAAATGAAGAGTTGATCAAAAACTTGATGCCATTGCGTTTGAGGATTTCAGCTGCGCGGGTCACTCCTTCGAAGGCCCCAGGACAGGAGCGGAAGTCATCGTGAATGGCGGCCGTCGAACCATCGAGCGACAATGAAACCATTTTGATGTCGGCCTCTTTCATTTTGGCACAAACATCATCGGTAATCAGGGTGCCGTTGGTGGCCATGCACATCCGCAGACCTTTGGATGTTCCGTACCTGGCAATGTCGAAAATATCCTCTCGCAGCAGCGGTTCGCCGCCGGAGAGAACCATAACCGGCTTGCTCACCTCGCAGATGTCATCGATCAGCTTAAAGGCTTCTTCGGTGTTAAAATCCCCTACCGCCGAGTCCATATCCGAAGAACAGCGGCAGTGTACGCAATTGAGATTGCAACGCTGGGTCGATTCCCAGGCAATCCATTTGGGGATAAATTTTTCAGCAGTGTCCGTCATGAAAACTCCCTTCGAAAGGCACGTCAATGCCTGTTCCCTGCAAATTTCCCAATATTAACCCAGGTGAGCACAGGATGACAAGATTTTAGGGGGGGCTTGGTCTTTAGGATCGTGAAAAAGCAAAGGCGGACCTATGTGGCCCGCCTCCGGCAGTTTGAGAATACGATAGAATGGCCTCTATCCGTTGACTACCCCAGAATCTTGGGCGGCAGCGCCAATCGCAAACAGTTCGTTGAAAACTTCCTGCACCGTCTCGATGCGGTTGGCTTTCCAGGCGTTAGTGCCACAAAAGACCAAACCGGTCTCAACGTCGCCGCGCTGGGCCCGATCAAGGGCATGCACGATACAGAAGCGTTCCTGCCCGGTTTTGTAAGCACATTTTTTCAGACAACCGGACGGGCAACGCACGTTCAGGCTGACATCGCGCTGACGGATTTTATCAAAATTCTTCAGGATCGCTCGCCCCGGCAGCCCGGCCGGACTCATCATCAGGCCAATATCTTCCTGACGACAGTCGAGATACATCTGCTTGAAGGCGTCAGAAGCGTCACACTCTTCGGTGCAGACAAAGCGACTGGCCATCTGCACCCCGTCAGCCCCCTGCTCGAGAGCGTTCAGCACGTCGGCACGGTCCCAGATGCCACCGGCGGCAATCACCGGGATATCGAGGTTCCAGGTTTCCCGGAAGTACGCTTTGACTCCACGCACCGTGGCATACTGGTCGTAATCACCGTTGCCGATATTTTCCATTTTTTCGCCCAGATGGCCTCCAGCCGTATCCGGATCTTCGACCACCACAGCGTCCGGCAGCCGGTTGAACCCCCGATGCCATTTCTTGGCGATCAATTCGGCGGCCTTGACCGAAGAGACGATGGGGACCAACGCCACATCGGGAAAATCGGCCGTCAACCCAGGCAGGCCCAGCGGAAGACCTGCCCCGCTCACGATAACCTTGGCTCCCCCCTCACAGGAGGCACGCACTATTTCATCGTAATTGGTCACCGCCACCATGCAGTTGGTGCCAATCACCCCGTCCGGCGCAATAGCGTAGGCCTTGCGCAGTTCATCTTTAAGTGCTAATGGGTCAGCGGTAAAGAAATTCTTACCGTCAAAATGAGGGCTGTTAAGGCCCAGGCCGGCGGTAGCGATCAGCCCGACGCCACCACAGAGGGCTACATGGCCGGCCAAACCGGAGGCCGAAATGCGCACGCCCATTCCGCCCTGAATGAGGGGATAGGGGATAGTGAATTTGCCTATAGTCAGGGGAGAAACCATGTTGAACTCCTTGCAGCCAGAATAATACCCGGAAAACTGTCAATATCGGTCGATTTCTCGAAGAGAATAGCAAAAAACTGGGGAAGCCATTGTAACAATACTGTAAAACCCGCCTCGACAATTCTCTTGTTCGAGCCACTTCCGACATGGTAAACAAGGCGTATGAAGAACCTCAAGAACCTCATAAACCCGCTTTTTGCGCTCATTGGCATCCAGCTACTCTGGGTCGTAGTACTGGTTTTCTGGATCGCCTGGTTCATGAAAAGCCACCTCAAGCTGCGGGCCATGGCAGAAAAATACAGCCCCGAACTCCTGCAGGTGGGAACCGACTGGTTCATCCTGGCCGAGGGCATCCTTCTGCTCTGCGCTATCCTGGCCGGGGTTTATGTGATTTTTCTCTATTGGCAGCGCCAGGCGGCGCTGTACCGCGCCCAACGCAATTTCATTGCCCAGGTCACTCATGAACTCAAATCGCCCCTGGCCTCTCTGCAACTGCATTTAGAAACGATTCGGCGACGCCGCCCGTCAGCTGAGAAAATGTCAACCTTTATCGACACCATGCTGGGCGACACCGACCGTCTCAATATTTTGATCAACAACCTGCTCTCCGCGCAGCGGGTAGAACAGAAAGGGCTCAAACTCGCCCTTAAGCGCAGCAACCTGTCCGAATGCGTAAACGACTACTTTCGTAACCGGCAGTTTTCACTCCCCAAGGCGGGCAAAATGTCACTGGATATTGAGCCCGGCCTGTACGCCGACATTGATCAAGACGCATTGGAAACGGTCTTTCGCAACCTGCTGGAAAATGCCATCCTCTATTCTTCCGCCCCCCCCAGCATTCATGTCAGCTTAAAGTCGCAAGGTCGACGGGGGCAACTCACCTTTACCGACCGGGGCAAAGGGATTGATAAAAAAGACCAGAAAAAGGTCTTTCAGATGTTTTATCGGGGTAAACAACCCGGCGAGACCATCCGCGGTTCAGGACTTGGCCTGTTCATCGTCCGGGCCATCATCCGCCTGCATCGCGGCAAAGCCTGGCTCACCAGCGAGGGGCGCGGCAAGGGCACCACGGTACACATCACCCTGCCACTCAAACCGGGTCCGCTCGAAGAGGCACCGACACAATGAAACCCCACCTGCTGCTAGTCGAAGACGAACCCGGTATCGCCCGGGGCCTGATTTTTAATCTTGAAGAAGAAGGTTTCAAGGTAACCCACGTGGAGACGGGCGAAGAGGCTCTGGATCACGTTTGGGACGAACATTTCGATCTGGTGATTCTGGATGTCATGCTACCAGGCATCAGTGGCCTGGAAGTTTGCCAGAAAATCCGCCACAATGATTCACGACTGCCGATCATTATGCTAACCGCTCGCTGTGAAGAACAGGATCGGATCGACGGACTATCGACGGGAGCCGATGACTACCTGACCAAACCGTTCAGTCTTGACGAGTTCATGCTGCGGGTCAAGGGGATGCTGCGACGTTCGGAGTGGTATCGCCCCGGCAGCGGACTCAGTCGGAGCTACCAGTTCGGAAACAACGAGGTTGACCTGAAGGAACAGAGGGCCATAACGGCACGGGGAGAGATTCCATTAACCGAGCTTGAAGTACGGATGCTCCGCACCTTCTTTCAGCATGAGGGGGACCCTCTGTCAAGAGCCGATCTGCTGGCCGCGGTCTGGGGCATGTCTCCCGACACCGAAACCCGGACCCTCGACAACTTTATTGTCCGCATGCGCAAGTACTTCGAAGCCGACCCCTCAAAACCGGTCCATTTCCTGACCGTCCGAGGGCGAGGCTATCGATTTTCGCGCCTCGGCACCCCATAAAAAAGGGGAGCCGAAGCTCCCCTGAAATTACCCCTTAAGCCCCTCCAGAACTTCATCCCGGAAAGCCTCAAAACCGACCTCTTCGATATATTTGCCAAGCCGGCCACGTTTTTCCTTGGCCTTGAACCACTGCACGATGTGGTCAACAATCTTCAGGGCTTCTTCATCAGTCGGAACATTTTCAACCAGTTTGTACGAAAGGCGCGGACGGCTGCCGCCATTGCCGCCAACCATCACATTCCACCCTTTAGGTGAACCGATCAGACCAAGGTCTTTAATGCAAGCTTCGCCGCAGTCATTAGGACAACCGGAAACCCCCATCTTGAATTTCCACGGCAATTGCAGACCGTGGTAGCGTTCATCCATCACCAGCCCGACCTCCACAGAATTCTGCTGGCCACGCTTGCAAAACGTCGTGCCGGGACAGATCTTGACCGAGCGAACACACATACCGATCGCAGCCCCCGGCTTCTCCCCCAACTCTTCCCAGATCTCGTCAAGTTTGCCCTCATCGAGGCCGACAATGGCAATACGCTGGGCGCTGGTCAGTTTCAACGCCTGGGCACCATGCTTTTCAGCGACATCGGCTATCTTGCGCAACTGACCAGGCGATGTGATACCGCCGGGAATATGAGGGGCAATCGCATAGGTTTCCTTGTCCCGCTGAATAATCGCACCCTTCTCCAGAATATCCTTCTTCATTCAAAAACCTCCACATGTTCAGTCAGTTCAACAACACAAAGACAGTGTCGTTATCCAATTCAAGCTGTAAATTATTAATTTAACAGTCGTTCTACATGATCGATCAGAGAATTCAGTTTAAAAGGCTTGGCCAGGTAGCCTTCCGCGCCGAGTTGTTCCGAACGTCGCCTTTCGGCAGCCTGGCTCTTGGCCGTAATGATCAGCACCGGACAGGCGCAGGTTAGCGGATTGGATTTTAGAATTTCAATGGCTTGGAATCCATCCATCCCGCCTGGCATCATGACGTCCATAATGATGAGATCAGGAGGCTCGGAGACCGCCACTTCAATCGCCCGCTCACCGCTTTCTATCGAGATGATCCGCCGGTCTGCTTTCTTCAGGGCAATTTCCACCAGTTGCCGGATATTAGGCTGATCATCCACCACCATGACCGTCTTCATTGTGCCACCTTTCCCGAAAAGGCCAGTCCGGAACAAAGTCTAATACAACGCATCAGCATGCGACAAGAAATTTATTACTTATGGGCAGCAACAGCCCCTGTCTTTACATTTTTTCTTGACATAAGTTAATAAGTCCATTAAATTTAACGGCGCTTAACATCCCTATCCCTTTCACGGAGGACTTTTCACCATGAAGAAACTGCTGGTCCTAGTAATGCTCGCTAGCTTTGCCGCCGCTCCCGTTTTCGCTGCCGACGTTTACACCTACGAAGGCAAAGGGGTTTGCACCTTCAACCACAAGGCTCATGCTGACAGCCTCGGATGTGAAGCCTGCCATCAGGGCGAGCCTGCTAAAATCGAAGTAACCAAAGACTCCGCCCATAGCACCGTCTGCAAAGACTGCCACAAAGAAAAAGGCGGCCCCACCAAGTGCAACGAGTGCCACGTAAAGTAATAACGCTGCAGCACCTTGCTAATGAAAAAAGGCCCCGTTTTGGGGCCTTTTTTTTGGCATTTTCAAACAGACAAGAAACAAACTGAAAGCCCGCAGTTGCAATCCCTCCCAGTCATGGTAAAATCCATTGGTTTTATCTCAAAAATTTTAATCCATGAAACCCTGATCCGCACGGGAGAACGGTATCCGTGCACCCCGGAATCACAGCCCCGCGTTCAGGCACAATCCAAGCCGAATTCGCGACAAAAACATTAACATGACACGGAGGAACAGATGCCCAAACAACTTGAAGTCTACAAATGTTCGGTCTGCGGAAATATCGTCGAAGTGTTGCACCCCGGCGCCGGTGAACTCGTCTGCTGCGGTCAACCAATGCAGCTACTGACAGAAAATACCGTGGATGCGGCCAAGGAAAAACATGTACCCGTGATTGAAGTAGGTGCAACTTCAATCACCGTCAAGGTCGGCAGCGTCCCCCACCCGATGGAAGAAAAACACTACATCGAATGGATCGAACTGATCGCCGACGGCAAGGTTTACCGGCAGTTTCTCAAACCTGGAGACAAGCCGGAAGCCACCTTTGCGATCACCGCCAAACAGGTGACCGCCCGCGAATTCTGCAATCTGCACGGGCACTGGTCAGCCAAAGCCTGACCGCAGTCCAATAACCGAAAAAGGCCGATGCCTCGCAAGAGGTCATCGGCTTTTTTATTAAACAACAAGCAAATCAGGACAGAACGTCAGTGACTTTTTTTTCCAGATCGCGCATGTCAAAAGGCTTGCCAATATAATCGTCGGCTCCCGCCTCGACTGCTGACTGGCGATCCTGCTCCTGCACCTTGGCCGTCATGACGACAATCTTACAACCACAGGTGCTGGGATCGTTCTTAAGAATTTTTGTCGCCTGGTATCCGTCCATTCCTCCAGGCATCATCACATCAAGCAGAATCAGATCTGGATTTTCAGACCGAGCGATTTCAATCGCCTCTTCACCACTGTCAGCGCACAACAACAACCGGTCTTCAGCCCGCAAAATAATTTTCAGTAATTTTTTCACATCGGGCTGATCATCGACAATCAAAATTTTCTTCACAGCCCCACCTTTCTTCCCGAACCATTCGCATTAATATAACACAAAAAAAAATTTAGACTGGAAGATAAAAAAACCTTTCGAATTCCCTCAGGGGACCGCTTCGATGTGAGCCCGGACGGCACGGAGGAACGACTTGGTAGGCTCGAGGAACTGGACTCCCATTCCCGACGGAAGGTTGGTACTTTTCCTCCATTCCGGGTGATTGACCCAGGCCACCCGCCCGCGACAAATCAACGGGGCCGCCGGCGGATGCAGGTCAAGTTCCAGATCAATGAGAGTATCCACCGGGAACTGTCGTGGAGTCGCGATAAAGAGACCTCCACAGTTAACGTTCTCGACGACCCCATCCTCATAGTCCCGTAACCCCAAACCAAACAAGCAGGTAAACCGGGAATTCACGCGGGGAGTCGCCCGCTCCACAATTCGCAGCAAACTGCAGACCGCGTCGAGCACCTGGGTTTCTTCAAAGGGGACATGAACATGGCTGTCACAGGCGGCCGCCTGCACCCGATTCAGATCCCGTTGGCGGTCCGACCGAACAACCAAAGCAACGGGGGTGGAGCGCAAGAAGGGGTCTTTCTTTATCTGTCGGCAACATTCATCACCGCAAAGTTCGTCCGCATCCAAATCAAGAAACACCATCAACGGATCTTTTTCTTCTACGATCGAAAATGCCCTGGCGCCATTTTCACACTCAATAAATTCAACCCCCTGCTTGCGCAGAAAAGAGTTCTCCAGAATCAAGCGCAGTTCGGGCTGTTCCGGTAGCAGAATGATCTTCTTATGCATCGGACTCCCCCTTCGTCCTTTGTTGAGTATCAAAAAACTTATTTTTATAAGTATTGCAAAAAATTGGCCAATAGCAAACGGCCCGACCCACCCTAAAAAAGGGGAGCCGGGCCGATAGCGAAAACGCCACAAGAACCTTAAGGGGACATTAACTGTCACCGGATTCCGTCAAATGCTGAAACTCAGACGATTTCCAGCAGATTGATTTCAAAGGTTAGTTCCTGACCTGCGAGGGGATGATTGGCATCCAGGGTCACGGTCTTTTCAGTGAGATCAGCGATCAACACCTCAAAGGTATCCCCTTCATCCCGAGTCAATTCAAGGTAATTGCCAACCACAAGTTCGATGTTTTCCGGTACATCCTTGCGATCCACTTCGGCTACCTTTTCCGGCCGATGCGGTCCGTAAGCCTTATCCACAGAGAGGGTAACGGTTTTCGACTCACCTGGTTGCATCCCCAGCACCGCCTGCTCAAAACCGAGAATAACTTCTTTACAACCCAGGGTGAATACGAGAGGCTCATGCCCTTCAGAGGTATCGAACACAGTACCGTCTTCCAACCTGCCGGTATAAAAGACCTTCACCGCGTCGCCTTTTTTGGCTTCTGCCATTTTTCATTCCTTTCACTGATCGTAGCGGCGGCCCAGGTCGCAAATATCAGAAAGCCGCCAACACCGCTGTATGCAGGTGCTGGCGGCCTCTGGGACGCGTCGACAAACAGTTGGGATTACTTCTGAATCGAGATCAATTCCACTTCAAAAACCAGGGTCGAATTCGGCGAGATAACTGGTCCGGCACCGCGCTCACCGTAAGCCAGAGCTGCGGGGATAACGAGTTGCCACTTGGCCCCTTCTTTCATCAACTGCAGAGCCTCGGTCCAGCCAGCAATCACGCCGCCAACCGGGAAGGTGGCCGGTTCGCCACGCTTGTAAGAGCTGTCAAATTCAGTACCGTCGATCAGGGTGCCAGCGTAGTTAACAGTGACCGTGTCGTCCTTGCCCGGGGTATTTCCGGTCCCTTCAACAAGAACCTTGTACTGCAGACCGCTAGGAAGAGTTACGACCCCTTCCTTCTTGGCATTTTCAGCGAGAAAAGCATCGCCGTCCTGCTTGTTTTTCTCAGCAAGCTCATTGTTCTTGGCTTCCTGTTTAGCCGCCAACTCCTGCTGAAAGGCCATCAGGGTAGCCTGGGCTTCCTCTTCGGTCATCAGTGTCTGCCCCCCCGCCAAAGTATCCTTCATGCCTTGAACGAGAATATCAGGATCGATGTCGAGCTCCTGGCGAGAAAAATCCCGACCGATGCTCATGCCGATCCCATAGCTGACCTTATCCTTGACACTGGCAAGTTCAACTTTTTTTACTTCGACCTTTTTCTCTTCAGCCGTACAACCAACGGCAAGCAAGAGAATTGCCAGAATCGCGCCGACAACCTGTTTCATGAAAAGATTCCTTTCGATGGGGAAAATAGTAAGGTCATTTTGTACTACCACCCAGAACCGCTGTCAAGGGGACAAATGACCTGAACGAACATGTAATTCAAATCAAGGGAGCCGGGACGAAATCACCAGCGGATCAAAGCCGCGAAGCGCCAGCAAACCATAAGCGACACCGATGGCGCTCAGATTTCCGGCGTCAGGGGTTCGATTTTCGTGACCGAGAAGAGCGCCGGCCGAAGTAGCATAGGGATACGCCAGAGCATCCCCAACTGGAATTGCCAAATCGACCATCTGCTTTAGCATGTGTTCTCGCTTTTCGGTAAACGTATGAACCGCCTCTTCATCCTTTTGGACGCCCGAATCAAGAATCATCCGCTGCCAGGCATTGATCAACTGAAACGTCCACTCCGGTGAAATCAGGGGCTCACGTTTAAGCGCCGCCACGTAATCATGATTGATAAAGTCAACTCCTTCTACCTGGATTTTCGTGTTGTTTGGACCAGCTACGGTTACCCGAACCAGATTGTTCACTTCAACAAAACGAAGAACTTTTCGCGCGGCATCCCGCCCAAAAGAATCGAGAACCTCGATCCCAAGAGCCGAAACACCCCAAGACTGCACATCAGTGGCTGCGACCTGATCATTATACCCCCGGTTAAAGCGTTGCTCCGCAGTATTGAAACCATTTCGCTTAAGCCACTGTAAAACCAGACTCTGCGCATAAGTATAACGGACGTTTCCGGTTTCCGCGACCAACAAGCCAAAAAGCGCATAGGCATCCAGGTTAATTTCTGTAGCATACGTTTGAGCGTAAACGGGCTGCGCCAAGTCGTAGTCGAAATGCTGATCCTTCGGATTGGCCGGATCACCGACCGGCCCCATGCTGACGCCACCGAAGTTGGGACTCTCCTGACGCTGCTCCTGCAAGTTGATCGCGAAATCAGCGATTTTCTGCGCCAACTCCAGAGCGGGACGCTGCCCGG
>JBFHFM010000042.1:0-17219 GCA_041583595.1 Trichloromonas sp.
CTGCTGCTCCCAGAATTCAAGTTCGTGTTTGGTTTTTTTCAGTTGTTCTTCAGTAAATACCCGCTCCCGCTGAGCATCGGTCTCATATTCGAATTCTAGATAATGCTTAAGCTCCTGAATCACCCTCTCCAGCATCAATGACGCAAAGGCCGGGTCTTCATCCACCCAGGCGAGGGTGATGAGTGCCGTTTTATTATTCGTAGCCACCGAAAACATTTTGTTGAGGGTATTACGTTGTAAAACCTTGATCAACGACGGTTGTTTCTCAGGATCGGTTTCTTTCCATTTCTTCTGTTCTGTATCCCAAGCATCTGCGTAGAGCCTGGGCAACAGCTCGTACTTTTCAATCAGCCGCTGCTTGAGATTGCGACTGGATAAAAAATCGACCAACTGCTGGTTATTTCCATCGCCCCCCCCTATCCCCAACACCGACGTCAGCCCTCCGGTAAGCGAGCTCAATTTATTTATTGAGCTCTGTTCAGCAGCCACCGGCTGCAAGACGGCTTCAGAACGAAAAGTTACCGGGAGAACATAGAGAGTCACCAGCACAGCGACCAGGGTACAAACACCGGTTACGATAGTAATAAAGTATCTCCCCCCCCAGATAACGTTCCAGTATTCAAGCAAATCAATGTCATCGTCATCTACCTGATATTGACGCGAACCATTCTGGTAACACGCGGGTTCAGCTTGGGCAGGAACCTTTTCCGGCGTTTTATCAATCTGTGAAGACATTAAATTCATTCCTCATGGGAGTATAGAAAACAGGGCACTGACTATTTTATTGAAGTTTGTACCTATAAATTGAATATCAAATCAATACTGACGCATCTTATTGAGATCACGCATCGACTGAACCGGCGTATCCCAAGGGTCCATGGGATACAAGGTACCAGGCTGAGCGACGGTCTGTCCCTGGTCGGTCGTGAAGCTGGTAATGGCATAATGCAGATGCCCCGGTACATCCCGATCTTTAAAAAGCGCCAGCGGAAAGCGAATAAAGACTCCTTTGGTTTCAGAATCGATATTTTCCGGATCATTAAACAAGCTGGTGTCGGTCTTGGTGTACCAGGCTCCAACGGTAAAATGCTTGAAGGAACGTCGCAATTCAATACTGACGCCCGGATCGCCGGCCAGAAAACGACCGACCTTCAATCCAACCTCAACCCCCTGACTGGGCCAGAGCTGAGCATATAGATTAACAAAGCCGGTATAAAACCAGTCATCCATACCGGGATCGTTGCGCAACTTGAAACTATTGTCCAAATCCCGTTTGCGAACCGCCTCGGCCTCAAAGCCAACGCCCCAGAGACCGTTATGAAAGAAACGAAATGTTTCGAGACCGAAGCCGGCATAGGCCCTCTCAAACATGCCTACAGCCAACCGCCCCTGCCACTGCCCCGGAAGTTCGCCGTACTGCTCAAAGGCCAACTGGGTGATCGAAGGGTCGCTCCGACGTTGATATTCAACCATGTCGGTACGAACCGCATTGTCTTCCAGAGGTTCCCAATCCAAGTCATCATACTGGTTGAAGAGCACCAACTCACCCCCTGCAGCCAAACGGGCCCCGCGCCAGAGGCGAACTCCTCCTGTCAGTTCTAAAACCCCCTTGTGCTTAAAAAAACCAGCCTTGTTGTTCAGAAAGGTGAATATCCGTGGCTGAATTTGATAAGAAAAACGTTTTTCAGGCGCTTCCTGCAATCGACTACCAGGATTATACTTTTGAAATTCATCCCAATGCGTCCCGGCAGAAAGGTCCATATCAGAAAAAGACTGCAGCGTACGTTGGTCGAGACGCTCGTCCATAAATGCATGAAAACTCTCTCGAGGAAGCTTTAGGGACTGAATCACCAGATCGTGTTCGGTCTGATTGAGATAAAAAGTAGTTATGCGAGACGGAAGCAGCTTATCCAGGGTATTGGCGATGTGCCCAAATGAGCGCATGACCTCAAGATGCCTATTATTGCTGAATTCTACCCAAACTGAAGTATCGCTGCTGGCGACCTTGACACCATCGAACCCCTGCAGCGTCAATTGATCAGCGAGCAAAATCGCTAATCCCTCATTTTCAGAGGTAGCCGCACGATAAAGAAGACTGGCTCCAGGATCAAGTTCGGGCGTTCGGCGCCAACCGAGGAGTGAATCGAGTTTCAAGGGAAACGCCATCTGGACACCAGCAGCCAGAGTATCCCCGCGTAGCACGGCCAGGTTAGCTTGCCAGTTTGAACTATGATATTTAAGCCCGATATTTACCGGCCAAAAACCATTATCCCCGTCGTAGACGGACTGCCCCTCTCCGTCCCGATATCCATAGAGATTTTTGCGGTCCAGCGAAGAGTATTCGGCAGAAAGGGTCCAATTAGGGGTCAAGTCGTATTCAATGCCGCCAAACGGTCGGGTCGGTCGGTTCGGACTGGAAAAAAGAAATGTGCCGGCGGCGTCCTGGCTCCCCCCAATACTGGTATATTCTCCGGCCAATGTCCCCTGCCCCAGGCCCAGGGTAATATCGGCTTTGCCGAAGCGTTTGCTGGCTACCAGGTAACGCTGAGAAAAAAGCGCCGTACCGGTGGCGTCAAAAGCCCCCAATGCGACCTGAGGAAAGAGTTCGTCTTCCTTAAAAAGGACCAAACGCATACCAGCTGCCCGATCCTTATAGTTACCATAGTCGTAATCTTCAAAGGCGGTAATACTGGTAATTTCAGTAAATTGACCTGAAATTTCGAGGCGGTCAAAAAGCCCGATGGCCCCGCCATAATAGCGATATGGGTCAGCCCAACCGTAGCCCAAACGGATATTCCAGTCAGGCAGAACGCGGGCGGTCGGCATGTTCCACAGACCAGTATATGACTGCAACGATGCCAAATGAGCAGCATGCAGTTCCCCTGGACAAAAGCAACTAAGCCACAGTCCGGCAAGAAGCAATATCCCGCTTAAAAAACCAATGCGAAAAAAGTCCATTCCGGGATTAAATCGCGAAGGCGATCCCCGCCGTGGTGGCTATGCGGAAGATGATTTCGGTAACATCCTTAAACAAACGCAAGGCCGGAATCCGGTCCATATTTTCCATCACCACGATGGTATCGCCGGGCATCAATTCTTGACTGTAAAACCGCGAGAACATGCCGGACTGCTGAGCCGAAAGAACCTCACCGTTGGCGCGCTGCACATAGATGAAATCTTCATCCGCTTCCTTGGTCGGACCGCCACTTTGCGCCAGGTAGTCGCCAATGGTCATGCCGGCCTGATAGACAAAAGAGTTGGGTGAATAGACACTGCCGACCACAGCCACAAAACCCGGACGCGGTGGCACCACCAGGCTATCGCCATCATGTACCTTGAAGTCGTGCGCCGATCCGGCAAATTCACTTAAAGGGCCCAGGTTCATACTGACCCGTCCGTTAGCGCGAATTTTTTTCAAATCGGTAATCAAACTGGTGGCGGCATTTGCTTCAACTTCTGCCGTAGCAACGCCTTCGGTAGACAGCGCCAGTTGAGCGGATTCAGCAGTTGCCCGCTGAATGGCGAACTGCATACGGGAAATCATTTTATCAATGTTCTGCTGTTGAATCTCCCGTGCCTGCTCTGAACTGAACATTGCACCGTAATAGTAGGCTTGATTGGTAAACCCACCGGCGCGCCGGATGACGTCGGACAGGCGCTCCCCTTCTTGCACACTATAAACACCGGGATAAAGAACTTCACCAGAGATCTCCATTTTGGAAATTTTGGTCGCATCCTTGACCTTCGGCACCAGCACATAATCGTAAGGCAACAGGAGAAAATCCTTATGTTGAGAGAGTTCAACGATGAAGTGAGTGGTACTCGATTCACCATCCTGGATCGCGACCCGGGTGACCTCGACCCGGTCCGGTTGCGCGCCAAAGGTTTCGCCTCCAGCCATATCAATCAGATCACGAATACTCATCCGATTACGACAGATGTACTCACCTGGCTTACGTACAGCCCCGGCAATCCGTACCGGCTCATCAAAATTAAAATCAGAGCGAGATTGAAGTTCGATCCGATCAAAAGGTTGCAGAACCAGAGAATTTGCCCGATTCAAAGATTGATCCAGGTCGAGCCGCTGCAATCGGTACTGAAGAGTTGTCGAATCATAGCGATACAGGTATGCATTACCTGCCATGAATTCATTTTCTTTTACCCCGCCCCCCAAAGCCAACAGATCAGCCACTTTCATCTCGGGTTGAAATGGGTAGGTTCCCGGCCGCCAGACGGCGCCGGCGATACTGACGCTTTCGTTGATTCCCAAATCTTTGCGGGAAAGAATTTCAATACGGTCGTAAGGCTCAAGTTCGATATCTATTTTCTGATCAAGAAACTGCCCTAAAGCAAACTTTTGCACCTCATAACGAGTTGACTCCTGATTGTACCGATGAAGCAGGGCAAATTCGGTTAGCGCCTCTGGCATAAGGGCATCTACGCCGGTCAGGATATCGCTAAGTTTAAGCCCTGGAGCATAGGCCAGGGTTTGCGGGACCTTGACATGGCCTTCGAGAGTCACTGCACGGGCAGGAAGTTGTGGAGCAAAGCGAACCTCGATCAGGTCACCGGGGTGTACATCGGTAGTCGCCATTTTGCTGAATTGAACGTCGTGCACCTGAAAGGCGTTTTTTTCATCATACCGTTTAATATAAACATTTTGCGAGAGCGCATTGGGCAGAAAGCCGCCAGCTAATTCCAGCGCCTGCCCAACCTCCCCTTCAGTGCGCAGTTCATAAATAGCCGGTTGCGACACGGCACCGGCCACAGCGACCGTATCACCAATGCGCGGGACGAAGATCACATCTTGATTGCGCAGCGGTCGATCGCCATTGCGATTTCCAGAAAAAATAAAGTCATAAAGATCCAGCCTGGACTGAACCTGCCCACCTCGATACAAAGTCAAAGAACGCAGGGTTCCGCTTTTTTTGACCCCTCCTGCCGCCTGGAGCCCCTTCAATAGGGTGGAAAAAGCCGGGACCACATGCAGGCCAGGATTGGCGACCTCGCCAACAACATAAACTTCAACGCTATGAAGTTTTTCGAGTGCTACGCTGACGTTGATTCCCTGCATGTATTTCAACGCTTCACGTTTGATTTTCTCGTCCAGTTGTCCAAGTTGCTCACCGGCAACCGGGATCACCCCAATTTGGGGTAAATTTACCGTACCGTCGGCATCTACCTGAGCCACATACTGGGTATCGACCGTCGCCCCCCACAAACGGACGCGCATTTGATCACCCGGCACAATAACATAACTCTCATCAGGAACCACATTTTGCAACACCTGTGGACTCGCCAGGGCGAACAAGTTATATCCAAATTGAGACAGGGAGCCAGACAGGGACGACTGATACCGGTGGCGATACTGTTGTTCCAGCAGCGAAACACCTTCCTCATGGACTTCAACAGGGATGACTACCGGCATACCTTCGCCAGAATGAACTGCCACCTCGGTTGTACTCGTCGCGATTCCCTGCAAAAGAGGAGTCGGTTGCGATGTGGAAGTTTTGGATGAATCAGAAAGATACTGCTCTTTAAGCGATTGCTGAACATCTGCGGGAAGGGAGCGAAACTGCTCTATGGTCTGCACATTGGACAAATTGGCAGCAAAAAGAGGTCCTCCTACACTAAAACCGAGAAACAACCCGACAATAACAATAAAAAATCTATATTTATTCATAAGAACCTGATTTTTTTGTAAAAAAAGCTACAACCTGGATTAGATTGTAGCTTTTTTATGACATAAGAGAGGCAAAACAACTTAAAAAAACGATTAATGACCGCCGCCACCACCACCGCCAGAACCAGATGCAACGGCAACACCGGCTGCAGCCACAACCACTCCGCCAACAATCAGCGCGGTAGTTTTAGACACTCCAAGTATAGTGCCGCCAGCCGATTGGGCACCAAGGGTGGCCGTTTTTGCCGCGGTAGTGTTAGCACCAACAGCCGTACCGCCAGTCGATGTCTTTTCTTCGGCAAAAGCAAACCCACCCGAGAAGATCATCAATACAGACACGAAGAGAATTATCACTGTACGAGCTACGTTTTTCATCATGCCCTCCCAAAAAGTTTATCTGTCAGCAGACAGAAACAAAATGATCTATTCTTGACCAAAAAGGATTTATTTCATATTCTATCCATCAGCTAGACAAAGTCAACCTAAAAGTGCCAAAATACAAATACTTGATGTACTTAATCTTAAATGAGAATCCATAATTATGTATCTAATATTGCGTCGGTTTGTAGTTTCAACAGGATTGATTGTCCTGACCGCCTGCAGTTCTGGCAGGCAGTGGCAACACCCAACCAAAACAATTTATGAATTTGCTGCGAACAATCACGAGTGTCAGAAATTAGCCCTTGCCAGCGCTCAAGAAGCTTCCCTCGTTCCCCAACCCGTGCTGGATGAGTTCATGAGCCGCTATGAGCGTTGTTTAGTCGCCCAGGGATGGTCACCAGTCGAAGTTACCAACTACGTCCCACCGGAGGTCAATGTCGTAACTAGCAATGAAAAACTGACCTTTAGCACCGACAAGTTTGATTTTATACTATCCGGACCTTATACACTCTTGTCACAGCAGCATAATGAATTCCTGACCCACACTGGCGAAACGTACCTCTATTTGATATTTCAACTCGATTACCCTACCCAATTAATTCGAGAAGCCCCCCCAAAAATCAACCAATCAACATTTTTTGATCAATATCAAAATGAAAATATTTTCGCCCGATTTTTCAGTCAATACAAAGATAATCAGGTGATTTTTTCATGTAATGCCTATCTCTTCGCTAATGATAACAACCGAGTCGTCATCTCGATTAGCAAAGCATTTGAAAATATGCCAGAAAACTACATGGATCTTACCGCGCCCCAATTTGAGCAGCTGCGTTCAACCCAGAACCAATGGCAAACCCGCTTGCAACAACTGGCAGAGCAATTCCAATAAGTATCATTCATTATCCTGATACCAGGTATATTTATGAGCCTTGCCTCTTACTTTATCTGTCGGATACTTGAGGATATTTTTATCCATTTTTTTCGAAACCGTCTCCGCCAGGTCCAGATTGAGGGCTTTGGCCATGGACAGGGAATAGATAACAATATCCGCGAGCTCTTCGCCAATGTCTGTAAGGGCTTCAGGCTGAAGGTTTTGTGACTCCTCAACGGTCAGCCACTGAAAGTGCTCCATCAGTTCAGCGGCTTCGATGGCGATGGACATGCTCAGATTTTTTGGCGTGTGATATTGTTCCCAGTCCCGTTCCCGAACAAAATCAGCCATCCGTTCTTTAAGCTGCTCCATCGTTGTGTCTCGGTCGTTCATTCTTCCTCCATGAAATTAGAGAACCTCTCCGGCTGCCATGTCTCGTACCCCATGGATGCTACCACTACCATGTGGGCTCTGAATGCGACAGACTGAAAAGAGAAGAGTCAGCCGACCGTCCGAAGTCACCGCAGCCTTGCTCCCATTGAGATGCACACCGGCCAGGTCAAGCCGGGAGTTCGCGGCCGCAACTGCCACCGGTGCTTCGATACGCAAGCCGTTGGCTGTGACCGTCGACCCTTTGATACTCAGACCAACGTCGCGGCCGGTAATTGCGCCTTTGTCGAAAACGACACTCGAGCGCACCAGACTGACCGACCCAGCGGTCACATTGTTCATCTGAACATTCTGGCAGTCGACAATTTCGATAGACTGATAAGCTCCATCAAAAACCATTCCATTATTCCCCTCACACCGTCCCTGCCGCGACTCCCCTCCGACGGGAAAACCAGTGGGCCGAACGTCCCCCTGCAGGGCCGCAACAAACGCCGCCTCAAACAGGCGTGGGGTTTCAGCCATCGGCACATGACCTGCACCCGGAATGATCTGTAAGCGTGCCGCAGGCAAATTAGCCTCAAGCACGATACCGGTACGCAGCGGTGTAACCCGGTCATATTCACCCCAGAGAATCACCGCTGGAACCCGGATACGAAACAGGCAGGCGCTGAAGTTTTCCTGAAGCAGGGCCATAGCGGCAATTTTAGCCGGGTCGCCACCCAACAATTGGCCACGCAACTGATCATTTCCCAACATCATGTCGAGATCAAGCACCGGATCAGGAATACGCCCGACTATTTTGCCAAGGAAATTATTGACATCAAATGGCATGGCAAATCCATCCGAAAGCATGCTGAGCATTTCTTTGGTATAAACACGACTGTTAAGAATTCCAGCCACATCGACCAACACCAGCCGAGACAACGCATCCGGGTAAGTACCCGCATATTTGACAGCGATGGCCCCACCGAGCGAATGACCAGCCAGCACCGGCGGAGCGCCAACAAAGGTATCCACCACCCATTTGACAAATGCCGCATAGTTGCCAGGAGAATACAAGGCATTCTGCTTCTGGGATCGACCGAAGCCAGGCAGGTCAAAGGTTACCACATGATAGGTTTCAGCGAGTTTTGGTATCAGCGAACGCCAAGTGTCCGAAGCCATATCCCCAAGGCCATGCACCAGCACCAGGGGCGGGTTGCCCTTCACGCCGGCTTCGAGAATATAAGCACGGCCCCCGAAAACCGGCTCGGAAACGATCTGTTCGCGAATGACTGGGGATGGCCCGGCAAAGGAATCGCTGGCACCTGGAACAGGCAGGAGGACAACAAGCAGAACGAGAACAACGATGAGTCGGGCGAGACATTGCAAGGGGAAACACCTCCAACTATTAATGATTCAGACCAGAACCCTCGCAACTATAATACAAAAAAGCCGCCCGGTACACCCGGACGGCTTTTTTGAATCATTCCCACTCGATGGTCGCCGGTGGTTTACTAGAGATGTCGTAAGTGACCCGATTGATCCCTTTTACTTCATTAATGATGCGGCTGCTGATATGAGCAAGAACAGCGTAAGGCATCGGATACCAGCCGGCGGTCATGAAGTCCTTGGTCTCAACGGCCCGGAGCGCTACCACGTATTCATAAGTGCGGCCGTCGCCCATGACACCGACACTCTTCACCGGCAGAAAGACGGCGAAGGCCTGACTGATCTTTTCGTAATGACCGGTACGATAGAGCTCCTCGATGTAGATGGCGTCAGCCTGACGAAGGATGTCGGCGTATTCCTTCTTTACCTCGCCAAGGATACGCACGCCCAGTCCCGGTCCCGGGAAGGGGTGGCGCCAGACCATGGCGTGAGGCAGCCCGAGTTCTTCACCGATGGCGCGAACCTCGTCTTTAAACAGCTCACGCAGCGGCTCAAGCAGCTGCAATTTCATGTAATCAGGCAAACCGCCGACGTTGTGATGGCTCTTGATATTGTGCGCTTTTCCAGTCTTGGCTCCGGCCGATTCAATGACATCGGGATAGATAGTCCCCTGAGCCAGCCATTTAGCATTGGTCAGCTTATTCGATTCTTCCTCGAAAATGTCGACAAACAGTCCGCCGATAATCTTGCGCTTTCTTTCTGGGTCAGCAACCCCGGAGAGCCCTTCGAGAAACCGGTTTTCAGCATCAACACGGATAACCTTGACGCCCATATTTTCTGCGAAAGTGGCCATAACCTGGTCCCCTTCGCCAAGACGCAGCAAGCCATTGTCGACAAAGACGCAGGTCAACTGGTCGCCAATAGCGCGGTGGATCAAGGCAGCTGCCACCGAACTGTCGACGCCACCCGAAAGACCCAGAATCACCTGGTCGCTACCGACCTGCTGACGGATCCGAACGATGGCGTCCTCGATGATCTGCCCGGCGGTCCACTGGCCGTGGCAACCACAGATTTTGCGGACAAAGGTGTCGATAAGAGTTTCGCCGCGCGGGGTGTGATTGACCTCCGGGTGAAACTGAACCCCGTAGAGGTTGCGGGAAATATCCTGGATAGCGCAAACGGGGGCGTTTTCGGTCCCTGCCACAACCTCGAATCCGGCCGGCACTCTCGCCACGTGATCCCCATGGCTCATCCAGACCGGGCTTTTGTTTTCGATGAAAAAACCATCGAAGAGCGGTCCCGGCGTACCCTGGGCGAGCAGCTCTGCGTGCCCAAACTCGCGCTTGCCAGCCGGGACTACTTCGCCACCAAAGTGGCGGCTCATCAGCTGCATCCCGTAGCAGATTCCGAAAACAGGCACCCCAAGCTCAAAGAGCTCTTCGGCGATAACCGGAGCGCCTGCTTCGTAAACCGACTTTGGACCCCCGGAGAGAATGATCCCCTGAGGGACAAACTGACGGATGGCTTGAATGTCCATGTCGAAAGGATGCAATTCACAATAGACATGGGCTTCACGAACCCGGCGAGCAATTAACTGAGTGTACTGAGAGCCGAAATCAAGGATCAGTATCTTTTCGCTATGGATGTCCTGGGACATAAAAACTCCGTAAGGAGTGAAGAGAAAAGGCGGGGAGCAAGCCTGGTTTAGCTTTACCCCTCACGCCTCACCCCTCACCGTTTCTAGTTGCCGGCGCGTTCAATGCGGTAGTTAGGAGCTTCATGGGTAATGGTGACATCATGCACATGGGATTCACGCAGGCCGGCGTTAGTAATCCGCATGAAACGACCATTGGCCTGCAAATCGGGAATAGACCGGCAGCCGGTATAGCCCATACCAGCGCGCAAGCCGCCCATGAGTTGGTGGATGTTACTGGACAGGCTGCCGCGGAACGGTACCCTCCCCTCGATCCCTTCAGGCACCAGCTTAACTTCGCTGTCGACATCTCCCTGAAAATAGCGATCCTTGCTCCCCTGTTTCATGGCGCCAAGGCTCCCCATGCCGCGATAAGTCTTGTAGGTCCGCCCTTGGTAAAGGATGGTCTCGCCAGGCGATTCGTCGGTGCCGGCGAAGAGTGAGCCAATCATGATGACGTCCGCACCCGCAGCAATGGCCTTGGGCAGTTCGCCGGAATACTTGATGCCACCGTCGGCAATCAGCGATATCCCCGCCTTTTTGGTCACCGTGGCGACATCGGCGATGGCGGTAATCTGCGGCACCCCAACTCCGGCGACCACCCGGGTGGTACAGATCGACCCAGGACCGATACCAACCTTGACTGCATTGACGCCAGCCTTGATCAGAGCCTGAGCTGCAGAAGCCGTAGCGATGTTACCGGCGACCAACTGCAAGTCGGGGTAAGCACGCCGGATATCAATGACGGTGTCGATGATCCCCTGCGAATGCCCGTGGGCGGTGTCGATAACAACCACGTCAACTCCGGCCCGAACCAGGGCCTCGAGGCGCGCTTCACGGTCATCGCCAACACCAATCGCGGCACCAACCCGCAGCCGGCCGAAATCATCTTTGCAAGCGTTAGGATATTTGCGGACTTTTTCGATATCCTTGATGGTGATGAGTCCCTTAAGGGTAAAACTATCATCAACCACCAGCAGTTTTTCAATACGATGCTGATGGAGATGATACTTGGCCTCTTCAAGGGTGGTCCCCGGCGGAACGGTGACCAGCTTGTCCTTGGTCATCACGTTTGAAATCGGCTGATCGAGTTTGGTTTCAAAACGCAAATCGCGGTTGGTCAGAATGCCGACCAGTTTACCTTCCTTGGTGATAGGAACACCGGAGATACGGTATCTCTCCATCAGCTCGAGAGCCTGATAGATTTTCTGGTCCGGATGCATCGTTATTGGATCAACAATCATGCCGCTTTCAGACTTTTTAACCTGATCAACTTCGGTTGCCTGCTCTTTCGGCGTCATGTTCTTATGCAGAATACCAAGCCCGCCCTCCCGGGCCATACAAATGGCGGTCCGGTTCTCGGTGACGGTATCCATGGCGGCAGAAAGCAGGGGAATATTGAGCTTAATGGTGGGGGTCAGTTGAGTCGTGAGATCAACCTCTTTGGGGAGTACAGTCGAATGGGCGGGGACAAGTAATACATCGTCAAAGGTCAGACCTTCACGGATCTCTGGATCCAACATCGTCAGCTCCTTTTTATGGGATAAATCATCGTGTTGTAGGGGAAAAATATTAATCGGCAATACTATCGAAGCCTGCTCTGCCGGTCAAGTTTAAATCGGTTAAAAAAAAACAAAACAGCGGGCCGACAGTCTGCCCTTCAGAACTGTCGACCCGCCATTAAAACCCCATAGCGAAACAACTTAATTCGGTATGAACTGGCGACTGCTTTCAATTTTGAAAATAACCGAAGCAAGTAGCTTTATCGTATTTTCAAGGTCTTCTAGAGACAAAAGTTCTACCGGGGTATGCATGTAGCGCAGGGGCACGCTGACCAGCGCCGCAGCCGAACCGCCACGTGAAAGCTGCATAACATTGGCATCGGTGCCAGTCGCCCGCGACGCTCCCATAACCTGGAAGGGAATATTTTCTTCACGAGCCGTCGTCGTGAGCAATTCAAAAAGAACAGGATTAATATTCGCTCCCCGGGCAATTATAGGGCCCTTACCGACCTTGAACTCACCGATCTCCTTCTTGTCCATTTCCGGGTAATCAGTGGCGAACCCGACATCAATGGCAATGGCCACATCGGGATTAACCCCATAAGCGCTGGTCGTGCCACCGCGCAGCCCGACCTCTTCTTGAACCGTGGTGACACAGAACAATTCGACCGGGGGAACCCCGCGTCGCTGTACCTCCTGCAGTACCCTGGCAACGATAAAGGCGCCCATTTTATCATCAAAACCTCGAGAGGTCACCCGGTCACCCTGCAATCGTTCAAGACCCACAGCAAAGGTGGCCGGATCGCCGATAGCGACGAGTTTTTCGGCCTCAGCCTTATCGACACAACCGATATCGATGAACTGGTTTTTGAGTTTGACCACCGTTTCCCTATCCTTGGCTTCCATCATATGGATCGGTTTTTTGCCAACCACCCCCAAAATGGGACCAGACGCGGTGTGCACAGAAACCCGTTGACCGGGAACCAGGTGGGCATCGACCCCGCCGATCGGAGCGAAAAACAGGAAACCACCGTCGTCAATATAGGTGATCATGAAGCCAATTTCATCGCAATGACCGGCCAGCATGACCCGCGGCAGATTCTCGCCAGCCCCGGCAAGACGGGAAATCACGTTACCCATCACGTCGGTACGAATATCGTCGGCTACAGGACCAAGCACCCGGCGAATAATACGTTGGGCCGGCTGTTCAAACCCGGACGGACTCGGGGCTTCGACAAGCTCCTTCAAAAACTCAAAATCCTGATCTTTCATTGACAGTTATCCTTTTTAAAATGACTTTAGGCTGAAGGGCAAATTCTCGGACACCCCCTGCCATGGCAGGGGGTCTTTGGGTCTGAACTCCTTCAGATTACAACCAGATTCAGTTATGCTATCGCCTTGCGGACCAGTTCTTCGGAATTTTTTCGGCACTGCGCGAACTGAGCCTCGGTCAGACCGGCTCCCAGTGCGATACGCCGGGCCATATCCAATGACACCAGGTCACCAGGGGCATGAGCATCATTGTTAACCACCAGCTTCGCGCCGGCGGCCAGGGCCAGACGAGCGACATGACCGTTAGTCAGAGAGTGCCCCTTGCGGGTGGTGATTTCCAGATAAACCCCTGCTTCGGCGGCCAGAGCCACATCTTCTGCGGTGATCAGACCGGGATGGGAAAGAATATCTACTCCCGCTTCGATGGCGGCACGATTGGTCCCGCTGGCGACCGGTTCAACAATGGTTTCACCGTGGCAGACCACCAGCCGCGCCCCCTGAGAGCGGGCTTCACAGGCCGCTTCGGCCATGGATGCCGGCGGAATGTGGGTCAACTCGATACCAGGGATGATGGTCAATCCCCAAGCTGCGCCAAGATCCTCAGCCACCCGAACCAGGCGCGGGATGATCAGATCCATATTGGAAAAATCGCCATGGTCCGTCATCGCCAGGGCTCGATAACCGGCTACAGCCGCTCGCCGAGCCAGTTCGTAAGGAATCAGCTCCCCATCACTGAAAAGGGTATGGGTATGCAAATCGATCATACATCCTCCCGGGTCAACTGCGACCGCCGAAAATGAGTAGCAAAATACGCCAGCAACTCGCGAAAGGCCATACGATCCCCTCGCTTGAGTAAAAAAGCCCCCTCTCGCGGTTTATTAAATGAAATCGACAACACAGGGACACGCGAACGAAGCTGAAAAAACTCTTCGGCCGCCACTACCGCCCCCGGTTCGGCAAGGGATACTACGCCAAACAACCGTCGGCAAAAGGGAGTCCAGAGTGGCCCGGTTTCAGCCGTCGCCGGCAAGGAAAAGAGTCGCAGCGAAAAGGTTTCGGTAATCACCAGGCGACCGACATCCCCAAGGCTCAGGTTATCTTCTCCAAGTAGAAAATCGTGAGCCGGTTCGAATTCGGAAATCCCCTGCAAAGATTGCACAAAACGACGAACGTCATCAGCGGTCTCCGCCAGCAGAATCAACTTGGCGGAAGCTTCATCAAGGAGCACATCCCGCTCACCGAGAAGGTCTTTGATGCCGATGATTTCATCGGAGGAGAGCAACGGAATACGACTGATCTCCGTAGTCAGCCCCTCTTTACGCTCAGCCAGAAGTCCCTTGTCGATCAGAACCTTGAGCACTTGAAGTACTTCAAAATCGGGACGTGGACAATGATCGAGGATATCCTGAACCAGAGGATAATATTCAGCCAGAATGAGAATTTCCTGGGTCGTTGGACGCAGACCGCGAGGCAGTCGGTCACGGGGGATTTTCATTTCAAGAAAGGAGTCGGGTGACGGCAGACTGGCACTCTGCGCTTTCCGCTCATCAATCTGCCGAAGACCATCGATAACCAGGTGATCAACCGGAGCATTTATTCGAACTTCAGCATCAACGGCCCCGGGAGAAAACCAGAAATCACCCTCGTTCCAGTCAAGCAGACGATAAAATGCCTTGTCACCGTCCACCCTCCCGACCCGAGCATTGATCACGCTGCCGTCCCGGATAAAAATCGTACCACGCCCCCAGGTACTGCTGAGAGAGAGTACTCCTTCCTTACGGTTGACACCGAGGATTTGCACGAGATCGGTCACCGAAATCTGATTCAGGTTGCCACGGATTTCCTTTTCTTGACGGCCAACCTGCTCGGTTCTTTCGAGGCGGCCGAAATGAGCCAGGACCGCCGCGAGAAGTTGTTCGGGATTGAACGGACGGGGAAGAAAACAATCTTTGTGCCGCCTGAAACCTTCGACCTCTTCACCTTCGCGCCCAATATAGAAGAACCCGATTCGTTCTGTACGAGGATTAGATAAAAGGATCTGGGCCAGACGTGTCGCAGGCAGCAATGGAACGTCGGTATCAAGCACCATCAGGTCAGGAAAGGTCGTCAACGAAAGCTCGAGCGCCCTTGCGCCGTCCTTACAAAGGTGAACTTCCATCCCATGCTGGAGAAGTAAGTCGACCAGTCCGGCTAAATCTTCCTGACTGCTGGCGAGTACAATTTTATTGAACAGCTTCGGCATAAGGGCCCTGCTTAGATCTGCGCCTGGAGCTGATACTGCTCCTGGAGCTTAGTGATCATGTTTTCAACAAAATAGAAGTCCGAGGTATGGAAACCGATCAGTTCGTTGCCACGCTGGCGCGCGAACATGGCGTAAGCGTAATCTTCGTTAAGGTAGAGCAGAAACGGTATTTTTTCAAACCGCTCAGTGCCGATATAAATCGGCACGATTCGCTGGTAATCCCAATGTACCCGACGCTGACCACCAAGCAGAAAGAGCGAAGTAGCGGATTTCTCAAGGCTATCCAGGTACCGAAGGTTTTTCCGAACCTGCTCGAAATCACCGCAGCCCCGGTAAATAATCCCACGTACCCTGCTCGATTCAACGACTTCTCGACAGAATGCCCGCATGATTTCATCGAGCCGCCCCGCCGGCATACGAAAATAACGACAGCGCAGGGCATCCTCGTGGAGAGACAGGCTGTCGGCTACCTTGACACCATTTTCAGACAATTTGTAGTCCCCCGGTGATCCGAGCAAACGACCGACCACATTCCAGAAGGGAGATTCAGACATTCCGGACCGGAAATAGAGACTTTTTTTCAAACGAGACAGGCGCTGCCCTGCAACCAGACGAAGTTCTTCGAAGGAGTTGCCATCAGACGGAAACGACGCAGAACGGAGAAAAACATCGATACTGTGACTTTTTTTCAAATCACAAATAGTTAACTTTCCCTTAAGCGCTTTTCGGATCCGTTTTTGCGCCACCAGCGATCCCCAATAATCGGTTTCGGGAAGCAGAAGATAGTATTCATCAGAACTTGCCATGGCCATAATATCGGCATCACGCAGGGCTGAATTGATCGTCGCAATAACGCGGCCCATGGCTTCTTCCAGCTCCCGATCACGAAAACGATTCGCCAGATCCGCAAAATTATCGATGGTTAGCTTAATGAAAGAAAGATTGCGACCGTAACGGCGCGCTTTATTCAACTCTTTTTCCGAGTGATCGTGAAAGAAGGCCATTTTGTAAGCCTCTCCCCGGGGAACTCTCAAGGTGTTCTGCTCAAGGTTGCGCAACAACATGACATTACTGAGGGTGCTGGCGGCAAAATCCCCGATCATGGCCGCCACCTTAACATCACGGCGGTTGAAGGTCTCCCGGCCGGAAGGGTCCTCAATACGAATCAGCGCTAAGGGGTCCATGCCATCGAGCAGCGGTAACCAGAGCACAGCGCCCTGCTCCATCAGCACAGCTTCGCCTGCCTGGATCAGATGACGTTCCGCCTCGCTGGGTACAAAGGCGTCTTCGCCGGCGGCAATTTTGACCAACCCCCTCCGGCAGCGCAGGCGATATTGCTGACCGCTGTAACCGGGTAGCCAGAGGATCCCTCCTTCAGCATGGAGGAGTTCCATGAGGGTATCCAGGATCAGGTCACCGAGCCGATCAAGATCATGTACTTTGAGAAACCCGAGACACTTCTGATAATAAGCAAGTGTCAGGTTATACTCGATGTTTTCATCAAGGAGTTTTTTATGTTCAAGACGTTGGGATTGGCGAAACAGAACTTTATTGACCAGCAGAAGAAATTCATCGGGATTGATCGGTTTGAGAATATATTCACTGACCCCGCCCTTCATCGCTTCGACAGCAGCAGCGACGTCATTTTTTCCGGTAACCACCAGAATTTCCTGGGCCGGATTGAAACGCTTGATGAGATCGGTGAGATTGTCGAACCCCGCCTCGACTTGAAGCTCGGTGATGACCAGGTCAAAATCCTCACGACGCAGACATTCGAGAGCATCGCTCCCCTTGGTCGCGGTCCGCACGTAGTA
>JBFHFM010000043.1:0-17169 GCA_041583595.1 Trichloromonas sp.
CAAACTTGTGACTGGACGGAATCAGGGACAACTTGCCGCACAGTTGGCCGTGCGCATTTTGGCCGGAGAAAATCCGGAGTCGATTCCGGTGGTCACTTCCGAATCAAATCCCTACAAGTTCGATTATCGCGAATTAAAGAGGTTTGGCATTGCTCTAAAAAAACTGCCTGAGGGGAGCGTGGTGGAATACCGACCCCCTCCTTTTTACGAGATAAGCAAGCAGCAACTGTGGGTAGCTTTGGCTTTAATGGTCAGCCTTTCGGTGGCACTTCTGGTCGCCATGCTCGGGCGCCTGCGCGCCGTTACTGCGTTGGGGATCAGCGAAGAGCGGTTTCGGAGTGTGATCAACTCGAGCCCTATGGGGATCCACCAGTATCGGCTGGAGCCAGACGGCCGGCTGGTTCTCACCGGGGCCAATCCGGCAACCGATGTTATTCTGGGCGTAAACAACCAGGCACTTATCGGCAAGCCCCTGGAAGAGGCTTTTCCCAGCAAAATTGACAGGGAGCTTCCCGAGCGGTTCAGGGAGGTCTGTGCCCAGGGACGCTTGTGGTATGCCGAACATGTGGTGTACGAGGGGCAAGATCTCAGCAGGGTTTATGAAGTCTACGCTTTTTCGACCGGACCGGGCACCATGGCCTGCATGTTTTCTGACGTCACCGAACGTAAGCGGGCTCAGGACCAAATTTGGGAGTCGAAGCAGATGCTGCAGTTAATCCTCGACTATATCCCTCAGCACGTCTTCTGGAAAGACCGCAATTTGTTCTACCTCGGCTGCAATCGCAACTTTGCCAAGGTTGCGGGTGCAGAGAACCCTGAGGACCTTATCGGAAAGACCGATCACGACTTGCCCTGGAAGAGGGAGGAGGCCGAATCTTACCGGGAGGGCGACCGCCGGGTGATGGAATCGGACACACCGGAGCTGCATATCATTGAAACGCAGCTCCAGGCAAGCGGCAAACAGGCCTGGCTCGACACCAACAAAATCCCCCTGCACGATGGCGAAGGACGCGTTGTGGGTATTCTCGGAACCTTCGAGGACATCACCGAGCGAAAACGGGCAGAGGAAAACCTGGTTGAGGCCAATCGGGAACTGGAAGCTTTCGTCTATACCGTCAGTCACGATCTGCGCTCTCCTCTGACTCCGATTATCGGCTACGCCGATTACCTGCGTGAAAGCTGTCAGGATCGTCTGAATGAGCAGGAGCTCAACTGTCTCTCCGAAATCAGTATCTCGGGTCATAACATGTCCGCATTAATGGAAGATCTGCTCAGCTTGGCCAAGGTAGGCCAAGTCGAGCGCCCTGCCGAGCCGATCGCCCTAGAGGCGATTGTCAGCGAGGTGCTCCACCAGTTGAGCCCGCAACTATCGTGCGCCGGGGTGAGGGTTGAGGTCGGCGATCTGCCGGCACTGCGGGTATCCAAATCGCTACTTTCTCAGATTTTCGCTAACCTGATCGGTAACGCCTTGCAATACGGGTGCAAAACCAGGGACGTTATCGAGGTGGGCGGTGAGCGGCGAGGAGAAGCGGTGCGGCTCTACGTCCGCGATCATGGGCCGGGCATTCCGGCTGAGGAGCGTGGTCGCATCTTTGAGGTCTTCTACCGGGGCACGACAGCGAAGGAGAAAAAAGGGACCGGGATTGGCCTGGCGACAATCCAGAAGATTGCCCGGTATTATGACGGACGAGCCTGGGTAGAAGAAACCCCAGGGGGCGGCAGCACATTCTGGGTGGAAATGATGGACGTTGAGACGGCTGCTAAAAAAGAGGAGGACAAATTTTAAGAGGTTTCAGGGCGGCTAACCTTGTTGGTCTCGCGCGTCGTAATCCCTTCGTAAATCAGGTCAATTCCTACTATTTACGATATTTAGTACAGCCCAAAGGCCCGTCTGGATAACAGGGGCTTTTTTTGTTCAAGGGCAACCATTATGAAATGGAGCTTCAATTCGCTGCCACCGTCAACTCTCCTTTATCAAAGTGGAACCCCCACCCGAACCTGCTAAGTGAGGGGGGGCTTAAGCCCCCATGGCCGAATTGGCTGATTGTGGAATGTCATGGAAGTATTGAGTTATTTTCACTATGATGGTGGAATTGTAATTTATAGAAGCAATCAGCACCAAGCTGCTTGGTCTGAAGGATGTGGAAGCTGACATCATCGGCAAGAGTTTTGAATATCTGATTCGCAAATTCGCCGAGGGTGGTGGTCAAAGTGCAAGAGAGTTTTACACTCAGGGAGAAGTCGGCATGATCATAGCTAAGGTTATGGATGCAGAGCCGGGGGTGGAGGTTTACGAGCCTTACTGCGGCTCCGGGGGGCTGCTGATCAAATGCGAAACTGCGTTGGAGGAGAAGGAAACTGACGAGGCCCTGCGGAACATCCTCAAACGACAGGGGGAGGGCAAATGAGCGAACTCGTTCTCTACACCTCGGACGATGGTCGCACGCGGCTCGATCTCCGCATTGAAGGCCAGACTGTCTGGCTCACCCAGCTCGAAATCGCCGAACTTTTCCAGACGACGAAGCAGAACGTCAGCCTCCACGCAAAAAACATCTTTGAGGACGGCGAACTGGTGGAGAATTCAGTTGTCAAGGAATCCTTGACAACTGCCGCCGACGGAAAACGCTACCAGACCAAGCTCTACAATCTCGACCTCATCCTCGCCAAGAACTACCTCACCGAAGACGAAGTTGATACTCTCAACCGCCTCGTCGTCATATTCCTCGAACAAGCCGAACTCCGCGCCAAGCAGCAAAAGGATCTCACACTCGACTTTTGGCGCAGCAGCGTGGACCGCATGCTCGCTTCCAACGACCAGCCCCTGCTCGATGGTCCCGGCAGCGTCAGTCACGAGGCCATGAAAAGCATCACCACTGAACGCTACGAGAACTTCGACGCCAAACGCCGGCAACAGGAGGCCATCGACGCTGATGCCGAGGATTTGAAAGCGATTGAGGTTTTGGAAAAAAATATAAAGTGGAAGAGAGGGAAGGCGTGAGCACGAGATGGGAAAAAAAGAGCAGGCTTTCCAGTCTGTTGAGGAGCCTTCAGTATTTTGGACAACTTTTCGATCGCCAGGCCAGCTCTCTTTTTCACAGTGAATGTCCTTTCGGAACAGTGCTTCAGGGCGTAGCATGTCCGCATTAATGGAAGATCTGCTCAGCTTGGCCAAGGTAGGCCAAGTTGAACGGCCTATCGAGCCTATCGCCCCAGGGGAGATTGTCAGCGAGGTGCTCCACCAGTTGAGCCCGCAACTATCATGCGCCAGGGTGAGGGTTGAGGTCTTCTAACGGGGCACGACAGCGAAGGATAAAAAAGGGACCGGGATTGGCCTGGCGACAATCCAGAAGATTGCCCGGTATTATGACGGACGAGCCTGGGTAGAAGAAACCCCAGGGGGCGGCAGCACCTTCTGGGTGGAAATGATGGACGTTGAGATGGCTGCTAAAAAAGAGGAGGACAAATTTTAAGAGGTTTCAGGGCGGCTATGCCTTGTTGGTCTCGCGCGTCGTAATCCCAAAAAATCCATTCCCAGGTTAATTCAAAGATTCCAGGTGGTGTTTTGTGGACTAGGAGCCTGCCGGACTATGCGGTTCACTAAGCAATCCGGTTCATGGCGGTATCGCCCTCACGGACATAATCCAAGAGTGCGCTGAGCTGTGGAAGGTTTTGTTGTGCGCCGGATTTTTTCCTGAAGATCTTAGCGCACCCGGCTAGGTGCAACTGTTCGAGTTGTACATCGAGGGCTCGCCGGTCAGTTGAAACTCTGTCGTATCCGATGTTGACCATTTTCCTTCCTGCTCTATCAATGAAACCGGGATTTTTTGATAAGAATCTATCAAAAACGCATTTTCGGGCCTATTGATAGACTTTTTGAGGGGGATGGGTTCTATCGTTAGAGCGTGGTCTATTGAGGGAGTTCTGGCAACACAACATATTGGACGTTCTCTTGACTAGGAAATGAAGCGGGGCAAATATTTATTTATCGTTGACACCCCTTAAAGACCTCTGCAGGTCAAACCGTCGCGGGTTCAATCCCCTGGCTCGGAGCACCATCTCACATGTCGCGGAACCGAGCAAAAAACGATGCATAGGTTAAAAGATAAGTTGTCAACAATAAGGATTTGACCCTCTTGGTTCTAATAGAATTTACTGGTTTTTTCTTGCGACCGCTGTTCTATGGGCGTATTTTAAACTCTATTGAATTTTTTGATGATTTTGGAGGGTTTCTTGAACATTTCTGCCTATAACATGGCCCCAAAACCGCTCACGCCGCCTGATTTTCGGCCGAGCGGTTTTTTATTTTTTAACCGGAGATAATAGATGTCCGACCAGAAGTTCCTGCAAGACCTCGAAAAGAAGCTCTGGACCGCCGCCGACAAGCTGCGCTCCACCCTTGATGCTGCACAGTATAAGCACGCCGTCCTCGGCCTGTTGTTCGTAAAGTACGTCTCCGATGCTTTCGACATCCGCCGTCAGGAGTTGATCGCCCAGTTCAAGGACGCCGATCACGACTACTACCTCAATCCCGGCGATTATGACTTCGACGCAGAGTACCAGACCGAGATCGCTGCCGAGCTGGAGATTCGTGACTACTACACCGAGAAGAATGTCTTCTGGGTGCCGCAGTTGGCGCGATGGGAAACGTTGCAGAACCACTCCAAGCTGCCGCCAGGCAGCGAGATCATCATCAAAAACGGCAAGGAAACCACCTACACCATCCGCAGTGTCGGCCGGTTGATCGACGATGCTCTCGAAGCCATCGAGAAGGACAACCCCAAGCTCAAAGGGGTGCTCAACAAGCAGTACGGCCGCCTGCAGATCGACCAGGCCAAGCTCGGCGAACTGATCGACCTAATCGCCACCATCCCCTTTGTGCATAAATCGCTGCAGGCCAAGGACATCCTCGGCCATGTCTACGAATACTTCCTTGGCCAGTTCGCCCTCGCCGAAGGGAAGAAGGGCGGCCAGTTTTACACCCCCAAGTCGATCGTAACGCTGATCGTCGAGATGCTGCAGCCCTTCTCCGGGCGGGTTTATGATCCGGCCATGGGTTCGGGCGGCTTCTTCGTGCAGAGTGAGCAGTTCATCAAGGAGCACGGCGGCAAGCTCGGCAATGTCTCTATCTATGGCCAGGAGTACAACCACACCACCTGGCAGCTGGCGGCGATGAACATGGTCATCCGCGGCCTCGATTTCAACTTTGGCAAGGAGCCGGCCAACACCTTCACCAACGATCAGCACCCCGACCTGCGCGCCGACACCATCATGGCCAATCCCCCCTTCAATATGAAGGAGTGGGATACCGGCGTGAAGGACGACGATCCGCGCTGGCAGTACGGCAAGCCCCCCAGCGGCAACGCCAACTTCGCCTGGCTGCAGCACATGCTCTACCACCTGGCACCGGGCGGCTCCATGGGCCTGCTGCTGGCCAACGGCTCGATGAGTTCCAACACCAACACCGAGGGGGATATCCGCCGGGCGCTGGTGGAGAATGATCTGGTCGAGTGCATGGTCGCCCTGCCGGGGCAACTCTTCACCAATACCCAGATTCCAGCCTGTATCTGGTTTTTGACCCGCAACAAGAAGGCGCGGGGAAATCTGGCCGACCGCTCCGGTAAGGTGCTCTTCATCGACGCCCGCAACCTCGGCTACATGAAGGATCGTGTGCTGCGCGACTTCAAGCCGGAGGATATCGCCAAGGTCGCCGGGGTGTTTCATGCGTGGCAGCAAGGGAAAGGGTACGAGGATGAGGCCGGTTTCTGCTGTTCGGCGACGCTGGATGAGATCAAGAAGCACGACTTTGTGCTGACGCCGGGGCGCTATGTCGGCGCGGCGGATGAGGTGGAGGATGGCGAACCCTTTGCCGAGAAGATGGCGCGGTTGACGGCGCAGTTGCAGGAGCAGTTTGCGCAGAGTGCGGAGTTGGAAGGGCAGATCAAGAGGAATTTGGCGGGGCTTGGGTATGAGTGCTGAGTGGGCGGAAATGGAGCTTGGGGACTTCTTAGAGCTCAAGCGTGGCTATGACTTGCCAAAGAATAGCCGTAACGACGGAAGTGTGCCCATCATTTCCTCTTCTGGGGAATCTGGCTGCCATGACGTTGCAAAGGCAATAGGTCCAGGGGTTGTGACGGGACGATACGGCACTATTGGAGAGGTATATTTCGTTGAAGAAGATTATTGGCCCCTGAATACAACTCTTTATGTGCGCGACTTTAAGGGTAATAATCCCTTATTCGTGTATTACTTTCTGAAAACAGTCAGCTTTAATGATTACAGTGACAAAGCTGCCGTGCCGGGGGTTAACCGAAATCATCTGCATAAGGCTAAGATTCGTGTACCAACTGACCCGGAAGAACAGAAAGATATCGCCCTTAAGCTTTGGGCTCTTGATCAAAAAATCAAACTAAACCACCAAATCAACCAAACCCTCGAACTGATCGCCCAGGCCATCTTCAAAAGCTGGTTTGTCGATTTCGAGCCGGTCAAAGCCAAGATCGAAGCCAAAGCCGCAGGCCACGATCCCGAGCGCGCCGCCATGTGCGCCATCAGCGGCAAACTTGAGCCCGAACTCGACCAACTCCCCCCCGAACAACGCCAACAACTCGCCGTCACCGCCGCCCTGTTTCCCGATGAGTTGGTGGAGTCGGAGTTAGGATTGATTCCGGAGGGGTGGGTGGTTCAACGGCTGGAAAATATACTGGATCTTTCTTACGGCAAATCGTTGACTAAAACGGATCGCAAGGACGGTGATTGCCCGGTCTATGGTTCTGGTGGGATAACTGGCTGTCACAACAAACCATTAGTTTCTGGCCCTGGGATAATCGTTGGCCGAAAAGGAACCGTCGGGGCATTGTATTGGGAAGATCGAGATTTCTTTGCTATAGATACGGTCTTCTATGTTGTGCCAAAAAATGGCGCAAATCTGGATTTCCTTTTTTATCTACTACAAACGCTCGGCTTGGAAAACATGAATACGGACGCTGCCGTTCCTGGTCTGAATAGGAACAATGTCTACAGGTTGTCCGTACCAAATTATTCGAAAGAGTTGATGGAAGCATTTACTGAAACGGTTGGCACAGTCAGGGGAAAAGTATCCTGCGGGTTGCGTGAAATTGAAACCCTTGCCACCCTTCGCGACAATCTCCTCCCTAAGCTCCTCTCCGGTGAATTGTCTGTAGACGAATGCGAACGACAGGCAGAGGCGTGTGCATGACGGCACAGGTAAAACCATGGAAATCGATCGATGATCAGGTGGAAATCCTGCAGTCAAGAGGGTTGCAGATAGAAGATTGCGACCGGGCCAAACGGTATCTGAAACGCCTGGGCTATTACCGCCTGAGTGGTTACTGGTATCCGTTTCGTCAGTTCCGAGGAGTCGATAATGGCCCAATCACCGAGCTGCGCCGTGATGATTTTATCGCAGGGAGCCGGTTTGGTGATCTGATCAGTTTGTATGTCTTTGATAAAAAACTGCGCCTGCTGGCACTGGATGCCCTTGAACGTATCGAAATGGCTCTGCGGGTTGATGTTGCCCATTTGCTTGGCGAAAGAGATGCCTGTGCCCATGAGAATCCAAATTGTTTCCATGGGAATTTTAGCATAAAGATTAACAGCGACGGGAAAACCGCTCATCAAAAATGGCTGGAGAAATATCATCAGCAGGTTCGCCGCGAAAGCCGTTCATCATTTGTTGCTCACCACTTGCAGAAGTACGGCACTCTCCCAATCTGGGTTGCTATCGAAATTTGGGATTTTGGTACGCTGTCTACCCTATATGCCGGTATGAAATATCAGGACAAGAAGTCGCTGGCCGATAAATATGGGGTGCCTGACGGCAACGTGATGGCCAAATATCTGAGGAGCCTGAACTTTATTCGGAATGTTGCGGCGCATCATACGCGGCTATGGAATGTGAACGTGGTTGACCGTTCACCAATTCCTCAGGGGGAGCACTGGCAGCAGCTTAACAATGCTCGCCCGTTTTTCTACTTTTGCCTGATGCAGATGTTCCTGCGGGTGATTTGCCCAACGTCAACCTGGGGGGAGCGGCTCAATGTGTTGATCAACGAGGATTTCCCTGTTGTTGATTGTGGTGCGATCAAGGTTGGGGATTTTGGAGTGACTGATGGCTGGAGAGCGTGGAAACTGTGGGCCTGAAAATGAAAACCGACGCGTACGCAGATAAAATCCACGAAGAGGCGCCGGGCGTATTGAGTGCAAGTATAGGTATTCTATGAACCGTGTCAATTAAATTTTTAGGCCGAAAGAGGTCTGAACATTATGAGCATCCAAAATCCCTTCTCCCTCCGCACCTTCGTCGCAGACGGCGTTCCCGATGGCCTGTGCCTGATCGAACGCTCCAACTGGATTGGCAAGGCCGTAGTCTTCCACCGCGGCAGCAGTCGTGCTCGGGCGCAGCGCCAATGGGCGGATTGAGTGGAAGGTCGGGAGTGGCAAAATGCTCAAGGATTTGCAGGAGCGTGAAGCAGAGGGCTAACTGACGACTGGGGGTTGCAATGACGCAAAGCGAGGGGTTGATCCCGCCGCACGGTGGCTATCGCAAGCTGAAGAGCTTTCAATTGGCGCAACTGGTTTACGACCTGACAGTGCGTTTTGTCGAAGCCTACATCGACCGCTTTAGTCGCACCCGGGACCAGATGGTGCAGGCGGCGCGGTCCGGGGTACAGAATATTGCTGAGGGGTCGCAGGCCTCGGCAACCTCGAAAAAGACCGAGCTGAAACTGACCCAGGTGGCGCGGGCGAGCCTGGAAGAGCTGAGGCTCGACTACGAAGATTTTTTGCGTCAGCGCGGGCTGGCGCTCTGGGAACGCGAGCATCCGCTCCGGCAGGAGCTGGTGGACCGGCGCTTGCAGAGCGCCGACGAGGTGGCGCGCTGGGTGGTGGAGGTTGGGAGAAGGCCCGGGGTTGGTGGACCTGGTGGACTGAGTGGACCAAGTGGACAGGGTACCCCTTCGGGCCCTTCGTCCACGGCGTCCACCAAGTCCACATTGTCCACCAAGGTCTACCCCGAGCTTGCCGCCAATGCGGCGCTGGTACTGTTAGCCGTGGCCTGTGCCTTGCTCGACCGCCAGGTGGCGCGGCTGGCGGAAGATTTTGAAAGCAAGGGCGGCTTTACCGAGAGGTTGTACCGTGTCCGCAAGCAGAAGCGGGGGTTTTGATGACCATCACTGAAGACCACCTCGAACAACTCTGCCTCGACTGGTTCCGTGCCGGTAGCTACGCATACGCTTACGGCCCCGATATCGCCCATGACGGCGACACCCCGGAACGCAGCGACTACCTGCAGGTTGTCCTGGTCGGCCGCCTCCTCGCCGCCATGCAGAAGATCAACCCGCACATCCCCCTCGCCACCCTCGAAGAAGCCGCTCTGACCGTCACCAAGCCCGAATCCCCGGTGCTGATCCACAACAACCGCGCCTTCCACAAGCTGCTTCTCGAAGGGGTCCCGGTCGAATACCGCGACGGCGACGAGATCAAAGCCGACAATGTGCAGTTGATCGACTTCCACAGTGTCGAGAAGAACCAGTTTCTGGTCGTCAACCAGTTCACCATCCAGGGGAGCAAGCAGTTGCGCCGCCCCGATATCGTCGTTTTCATCAACGGTCTGCCGGTCGTGGTGATCGAACTGAAGAATCCCGCCGATATCAACGCCGACGTCTGGAAGGCTTATGATCAATTGCAGACCTACAAGGATGAAATTGCCGATCTATTCGTCTGCAATGAAGCACTGGTGGTTTCTGACGGCTTGACGGCGAGGATCGGTTCGCTGACGGCCAACAAGGAGCGTTTTCTCCCCTGGCGCACCATCCGCAATGAAGATGACAAGCCGCTGCTCGAATACGAGCTGGAAAAGGTGGTCAAAGGCTTCTTCGACCGCGAGCTGCTCCTCGATTACCTGCGTTACTTCATCCTCTTTGAGCAGGACGACGGCAATACCATCAAGAAGATCGCCGGCTATCACCAGTACCACGCCGTGCGCGAGGCGGTGCGGGTGACGCTGATTGCTGCGGCACCAGTGATAGCGGGGGAAATTTCCGATCAGCGTGCCACTTATGGCCGCGAGGTGCAGCCCGGTTCGCGCAAGGCCGGGGTGGTGTGGCATACGCAGGGGTCAGGCAAGAGCATCACCATGTGCTGCTACGCCGGCAAGCTGCTGCAACAACCGGAGATGAACAATCCGACCATTGTCGTTGTTACTGATCGCAACGACCTCGATGGTCAGCTTTTCGAAACCTTCTGTGGTGCTCAGGAACTGCTCAAGCAGATGCCGGTGCAGGCGGGCAGTCGCGAAGATTTACGCGACGAACTGGCAGCGCGGCAGTCCGGGGGCATTATCTTCACGACGGTACAGAAATTTTCCCTGCTAAATGACGAAGACAACCATCCGGTTCTCAGTGAGCGCAACAATATTGTCGTGATCAGCGACGAGGCGCACCGCAGCCAGTACGGCTTCAAGGCCAAGCTCGATACCAAGACCGGCCAATACATCTACGGCTACGCAAAGCACATGCGCGACGCCATCCCCAATGCTTCGTTCATCGGTTTTACCGGCACACCGATCTCCCAGGAAGACAAAGACACTCGTGCCGTCTTCGGCGATTACGTCAGCATCTACGATATCCAGGATGCCGTCGATGACGGGGCTACGGTGCCGATCTACTACGAGTCGCGCCTGGCCAAGCTCGACATCAACCGTGCTGCGATCGAAGAGTTGAACGAAGAGGTTGATGAGGTCATCGAGGACGAGGAAGACGTCACTCTGCGCGAGCGAACTAAGAGCAAGTGGGCTCAGCTTACAAAGCTGGTCGGGGCCGAGCCGCGTCTGAAGGAGGTGGCTGAGGATCTGGTGCGGCACTTTGAGGCGCGCATTGCGGTGGTCGAGGGCAAGGGGATGATTGTCTGCATGAGCCGCGAAATTTGCGTGCATCTGTATAACGAGCTCATCAAACAGCGTCCGGAGTGGCACGACCCCGACCCCGAGAAGGGGGCGATTAAGATCGTCATGACCGGATCAGCTGCCGACCGGCCACTGATGCAGCCGCACATTTACAACAAAACGACCAAGAAGCGGCTGGAGAAGCGCTTCAAGGATGCCAGGGACGACCTGAAACTGGTGATTGTCCGGGATATGTGGCTGACCGGCTTCGATTGTCCGAGTTGCCACACCATGTACGTCGATAAGCCGATGCGTGGTCACAACCTGATGCAGGCCATTGCCCGTGTCAACCGGGTGTTCAAGGACAAGCCGGGTGGGCTGGTGGTCGACACCATCGGCATCGCCAATGAACTGAAGCAGGCACTGAAGATTTATGTCAATGCGCAAGGGAAGGGGGCTCCGACCCTGCAGGCGGAAGAGGCGTTGGCCATCCTGTTGGAAAAGATGGACGTGGCCCGAGGCCTCTTCCATGGTTTCGACTACAGCGACTACCCGACCCACGCCCATCAGATCCTGATCATGGCGGCCAACCACATCCTTGGGCTCACGGACGGCAAAAAACGCTTTCTCGATGTCATGGCCGCCATCACCCGTGCTTTTTCACTGTGTGGCACCCTCGACGAAGCCGCACCGTTGCGAATGGAGATCGCCTTCTTTTCGGCAATCCGCGCCGCCATCGTCAAACACACCACCGTTGACAGCAAGCTCAGTGAAGAGCAGAAGAACAGCGCCCTCAAGCAGATCCTCGACAACGCCGTGATTGCCGAAGGGGTGGCCGACATCTTTCAGTTGGCCGGTCTCGACAAACCGAACATCGGTCTGCTTTCGGACGAATTTCTCGATGACGTGCGCAACATGAAAGGCCGCAACCTGGCGGTAGAGCTGCTGGAAAAGTTATTGCGCGACAGTATCAAAGCCAGAACCCGAAGCAACGTGGTGATGGAGCAGAAATTCAGCGAACGTCTGCTGGCAACACTGAATCGCTATCACGCCCGAGCGATCGAGACCGCCCAGGTCATCGAAGAGTTGATCCAGATGGCCAAGGATTTCAAGGCGGCGATGAAACGCGACGAGGAGCTGGGACTGAACCCCGACGAAGTCGCTTTCTACGATGCTCTGGCCAACAACGAAAGCGCCGTGCGGGAGTTGGGAGACGAGATTTTAAAGAAGATCGCCGTCGAGATAACCGAGAAACTGCGTAGTAGCACTTCAGTTGACTGGCAGGTGCGGGAGAGTGTACGCGCCAAGCTGCGCAACCTAGTGCGGCGAACGCTGCGCAAGTGGAAGTATCCGCCGGATAAGCAGGATGATGCGGTGGAGCTGGTACTGAAGCAGGCTGAAGTGCTGTGTGCAGGGTGGGCGTAATGCGATGGCCACACTTTTCAGAGGCATAGCCAGATTTAAGTTATGTGGAAATTAACTCTTCTTTTCTATCTTATGATCGGGATATTCCTAGTACGGTTTACAAACGCACGCATAGTAATCCGCGATTCACTTCAGGAAGACCTTGAAATTACACCAAAATGGAGATTGTCTTTTTTTTATAGTGATGCACACCGTATCAATTCTGTTTTGGCCACTATTTATTTCAAGCTGGTACAGAAAGACAGAAAGTGTTTGGGATCGCCTGCAGAAGAACGAATTTTTTAAAGCTGCGAGAAAAATTGCAGATCTGAACCTCACTGCAGCTAAAAACGCTGTGGATGCTGATGAGTTACCAAATGGCTATGGTGAGTTCGGCTTGGTTTCATCCAACCCCATTCCCTGCAACTCAATAATCAACGCAACAGATTATCTTCATCGTTTAAGATCAGAGGACTGTGAAAAAATATATTTTAAACGGTTGGGTTCGACGATTTCCGACGTATCTCCTCAATCCGTAGAAGAACATTTATGTAATATCAGGCGTTGATGGAGAAATCTTAGCGAACTTGTATTTGTCCCCTTATCAAAAATGTGTCTCTAAGAAAGTCCCGAAGGGATTTGTGTTCAGCAGGTAAACTAATTGGTCTGTAAATACTGTTCCAATGCCCTTAAGTCAAACAGACCCTTTCTTCTATTGATGGATTGATATTATGCGAGTTTCTGCGACACTCTCCGTAAAAGGAACTTATTACTATAAGGCCTTAGAATTATCTCAAAATGGCATGCTTTCCATAGGATTAGAGGTCCGACTTGTTCATGAACCTGATAATCCGTATGACAAGTATGCTGTTGCAGTTCTTTTAAAAAAAACCGGCGATAAACTCGGTCACATATCAAGGAAATCGGCGCCGAAGTACGCAGCGCTTGTAAATTCAGGAAGCCTAATAGAAGCAAAAATCTCAGACATCAGTCAAGGTGATGCATCTGTAAGCGTTAATATAAGAGTGTTGTATGATGAAAGTGATGACAAGTTAAGTAAAAAACATAACTCTGTTTTTTGGAAATCCGCTTCATCTTTGCCGAATATCCCAGGTGTGTACAGCATCCGCAATCTTTTGTCTGGACGGCAGTATATCGGTTCTACAAAAGAACTAAAAAAACGCGTTTATCACCATATAAGCGACCTCATTAGCGGGGATCATGCCAATCACATTTTACAATCAGATTTTTCAAAGCACGGATTGAATAATTTCGAATCTGCTGTGATTATAGAAAATATTCCAATAGATAATCTTGCCGTAGCAGAATCTTCAGCTATTTCAGAGCGGCTAGAGAAGGGAATAGATTTATATAACCTTACGGAAGATGGGCAAGGATCGGGGTGGAATTCATCGAGGTTTTCCACAGCGGATCCTATTTCTGATCGTCATGCGAGTAGAAGGGGCAAAGCGATACCGCTGTCAGTAGAGGCCAATCGAACAAATCTACGCATCAATAATCAGACACTAGACAGTAAGGGTTCACAGTCTTGTTTTATAGCTACTGCATGCTTTGGGTCATGCGAAGCTGATACTGTCATAGTCTTTCGCAGGTTTAGAGAGATAATACTTAAAAAATCATCTATCGGGCGTCGGTTGATATATTGGTACTATAAGGCAAGCCCTTCTGTTGCTAATTTCATTAAATCACATCAAAAGGTAAAATCACTAGTCCGGAAGTTACTGACCATACTGGCAAATCGCTTAGTTAGGAAGTATAAATTGTAATTATAATATTAAAGCCTTTATCGTTATTTTCTGAATGACGATAGAGGCAAATAGAAAAAACCCACCGGGACGCTGGTGACTTGTTGACTAACATAGCCTTAACAAACAGCTATATCAAATCAACTTACCATACGAGGTCGTCCTAGGGTCGGACCAAGCCAACATATAAAAGCTTCGCTCTGGGGTCGGACCAAGCCAACCTACCGATATGACAATAACAATGCTCAATATAGGAGCCTAAAACCCCCTTAAAAACCCCTTTTCAGGGCAAAAATGGCAGCTTTAAGGTTTGAATTGATAAAGCCAGAGCCAACCGTCATCATATCCCGGAGAAAGCCATGGGTGTCACACCCAGCTGAATTCAAAACCAAAACTTCCAACAAAAGGCCTCTGCTGTTGAAAGTGATCACGTATCGTCCAGACATGCGATCGATTCTAGCTCATATGGACCATGGAAACTCCTCGGGAAATTTGGTAAATTCAAGATGAAATCGTCTTGATTTCCTTTCAAGACTGGACGATTTTAAAAAAGGAGATCTCGGAGGGTAAGACTGATAACGCAGCAGGAGGATACGATGGGGATAGTCGAAACACCTTTTCCGAGCTTAATCGCCAATGCGATGGTACGTTACCTGTCCGAGAATTACCCTATTCCGGGCAAGACGGTAATGTTTCGCCCGATCAGGAGTGCCCACGTCACCACCGGGCGTAAGGGAAAGGCGCTGGCTCGCATCTATTTTACTGAGGGACCTACTGTCCTCGCCCGTATTGCCATCGGACACGCCGGTAAACCCGTCCCTGACTTTTACCAGGCTACTAGAATTGCCCACGAGTATTATCATGCCGTCCAGGTGTACCGCGATGACAAGGTGTACCAGTTTCCTTATGATGCAGTACTAGAGGCTGAGGCGATCGCCTTCGAGCGGGGCGCAGTCGTAGCAATGATGAAGGAGTTACTGAAGTACATTGATCCAGTCCATAACCCGTACACCCATAGTGGAGCTCTTTCAAATTGAATCCACCCTTCATTAACTTTTGGCTGAATAATATTCGGCAGTTATTTGATACATCCCTTCAGTATTTCTGGCAGCTTTCAGACCTCCCGGCCAGCAGCCTTTTGCGTTGTGAATGTCATTTCCGAAAAGCTCCAGATATGTTCCGTCGTCCAGAACCAGATTGATCTTACTTCGTGGGTGGGCATGCGCAGGGCCTTGCATCACTACCACGCCAGTGATGGTTCTCCCTACCAACTCTTCAAGATGCGATGTAATAGCCATTTCCATCCCCCCCCCCTCATTTCTATGCCTTGAAACCCCACAGCATGGCCTCATTGCCCAGTGATCAATTATGGCCGCGTTCTCAGCGATTTTGCAGGTCTACACAAGTCTGATGCTGCCGCACGCGGAGCACCGGAATATCAGACTGCCGCCCTACCAAGTAACGGCCGGATCAGGTCCGGTATTTGCTTCTGCCAATCCAACTGTTCCTGAAGGTCCCGCCGTTCCTTGGCCAACCAGGCCAGGGCCTGGCTGATCGCAAAGACGTTGTCCCCGGGGAGAATCGAGCCTGGAACCTGTTCTCCGAAAATGACGGATTTTCGGGTCGGAGGAGCCTGTTCGAAGGGGTCGGCAAAGGTGACATCCCTCCCTCCTCGGGTGATGTGCCAGGCTCGGGTCGCGGCTTTTGCTCCCCATTTTTTCGCCAGCACGTTTTCGGTCCATTTAGCCAACTTGTCCTCGGAAATTTTCCGTTTCTTCCAGGCGCGATAGATGTTGCCCTCGCTGGTGGTAGCCGCAATCCCTTCCCTCAACATTCCGGCAATTTCACCTATCTCAAGTTGCCTATTGTGCCTTCGGCGGAAATCCGTATCGGCAACGCCGACCACCATGCCGTTGGAGCAGATGAACCGCAGCCAGCCCAAGAACGCCATGAACTTCATGCTGCCATCGACCGAGTTGACACATTCCAGCCTTAGTCCCATCTGGTCAGTTGCATCCAGCTTGAGGTTGTATTTCTCCGGGAACAGGAGGCACAAGCGCATCCGTTCTCCGTATTCGGTGAGATCGAGGGTGGCTTTGATTTCCGACGGGTTGATCTTGACAGCGGCCAAGGCGTTGATCGCTGCATCAACTAGTTCCTGGTGCTGAATAAGTGCGTACTGGCGGGACACGATTCCGACGGGTATCGGCGGCAACGATTCGGTAGCGAGTGGTTGGCGAACGATCGTGTCATAGTAGCGGTTCATGCCAGCGACTCGCTCCGAATCGACGAACAGGGGGCCGTCATCCCGCTCTTTGGTTGGGAGAAGTTCCAATCCGAACGTTCTTCGTTCGAATCTGGGGAGGAAAGCCCGAACTTCCAAGATCGATCCTTGGTGGGTTACGACTGGCGAAGCAAACCACTTTGGACAGCCAATGTCTGGTGCTGTTTGTTCCATGTGCGCTCTCCCGAAAATGTTCAATATCCACGCAGCCGGCTGTAAATCCGGGAGCTACCAGGTTCCATCCGAAACACGGTCCTTCGGTTTCAAAACCACGATTTTCTTTGGTTCGACAGGCTTGTTGCCACCGAGGATTTTTCCCCCGAGTTTGATCATTCTGGCCGCGAGGCTGTCCAATTGGGCCAAGGACTTGGCTCCTTTCAAGGCGGTCCTGTCGGTATCGTAGTATTCAAACCAGGGAAGACCCGCATTGTTGTAATCTTTCGCCGTTAAGGGCGGATTCGGCGGGGTGTGACCGGTGATTTCAACAAACTGCCCGCTGTTCACAATATGGACGTAGCAGCGCGACATGGCCGTGGTGTCCCAAGCCTCGATACCATGGTCGTCCGCAAAGATTTCCTGCCGCATTACGCCACCGGGGGCAAAGCCCATTTCGGGTCCCCTCATACTCCGACAAAACATGATAGGACCGAAGGTACTTCCTTCTTCATCTAACCGCCTGAGAGATTTCTGCCAGCGGTCGTAAAAATCACGTTTCATGGGGTAGACGCACAACTGCAGTCCGCCAAACTCAGCCTTGCCGGTTATCTGTTCCTCGGCGGTGAAACCTTCACCCAGGGGCATGGCGACGAATTGGC
>JBFHFM010000044.1:0-17129 GCA_041583595.1 Trichloromonas sp.
ATTCGTCGATGATGGCGCAGTGAGGGCCCTCACTGGAAATGGCAAAAGCCTTCTCCCCTCCGGCATCCAGGGTGTTGATGGCGGTTTCGACCGAGGCGATTGCGTGCGCCTCTGCAAACTCAGCGGTGAAGAATTCGCCAAGGGCGTAATCAACTATTCACTAACCGAACTGCTTCGTATTATGGGCAAGAATTCCTCTGAAATCGAAGGGATTCTCGGCTATAAGTATGCTGACGAGATCATCCACCGGGACAATCTGGTACTGAAAAACCGCGACAAAAAAACCGAAGCGGAATAACCCACCTGATCAAGAGACCATCTAAGGGGTAACGCTTGCCCCATTGAGGAGACCGCGATGAGCATAAGCAACGAGATGTTGAATCTGGCCCAGGAAGCCAAACAAGCGGGACGCATCATGGCCAACCTCTCTTCCGCCGTCAAGAACGACCTGCTGCTGAACATGGCCACCGCCCTGGAAAAAAGCATCCCGGAACTGATCGAAGCCAATGAGCACGATCTCAAAGCAGCCCGCAAACAGGAAATGGCGCCGGCGATGATCGACCGCTTGGTCCTCAATGAGGAGCGTATTCAGGCAATGGCTGCCGGCCTGCGGGAAGTCGCCGCCCTCCCTGACCCGGTGGGTGAAATCACCGGCATGTGGCGCCGCCCCAACGGCATCCAGGTTGGCCGTATGCGCATCCCCCTGGGGGTTATCGGCATCATCTTCGAATCGCGACCCAACGTCACCGCCGATGCGGCAGGCCTCTGCCTCAAAAGTGGCAACGCCGTCATTCTGCGCGGCGGTTCGGAAGCCATCCATTCCAACACCGCCATTGGCCATATACTCAAACAGACCCTGTCCCGCATGAACCTGCCGGCAGCCGCCCTGCAAGTCGTGACCACCACCGACCGCGGCGCCGTCCTCGAACTGCTTAAACTCGAAGACCAAATCGACCTGATCATCCCCCGGGGTGGCGAAGGGCTGATCCGCTTCGTCAGCGAAAACTCACGCATCCCGGTCATCAAACACTACAAAGGGGTCTGCCACGTCTTCGTCGACGCCAGTGCCGACGTCGAAATGGCCGAGCGCATCTGCCTTAACTCCAAGGCGCATCGCCCCGGTGTCTGCAACGCCATGGAAACCTTATTGATCCACAAGGACATAGCAGAAACCTTCGTCCCCCGGATCGTCGCCGCCATGCGCCAGGCCGGAGTCGAAATCCGCGGCTGTGAAGTGACCCGCGAGTTCGCCCATGAAGTCAAGGCGGCCACAGAAGAGGATTGGCATGCCGAGTACCTCGACCTGATCCTGGCGGTCAAGGTAGTCGACAATCAGAGCGACGCCACCGATCACATCAACCGCTACGGCTCCCTGCATACCGAAACCATTGTCACCCGCGACTATGCCCACTCCCAGCGCTTTCTCCGGGAAATCAACTCAAGCGTGGTAATGGTCAACGCATCAACCCGCTTCTCGGATGGCAACCAACTCGGACTCGGCGCCGAAATCGGTATTTCGACCACCAAACTGCACTCCTTCGGCCCGATGGGGCTGGAGGATTTGACCACCCGCAAGTTCATCGTCTTAGGCGATGGACAGATAAGACAATAAAAGGTAGGGGCGATCCTTGTGATCGCCCTGCTTAGGGCGAATACAAGATTCGCCCCTATGATGCAATATTATGAAACTTGGTATCCTAGGCGGCACCTTCAATCCAATCCACCTGGCGCACCTCCGCATCGCGGAGGAAGTCCGGGAAGCCTGCGCCCTCGACCAGGTGCTGTTCATCCCGGCTGCCGTTCCGCCCCACAAGACGACCGCCGAGGAAATCGCCTTTGCCCACCGCCTGGCGATGGTCGAAACGGCCATATCCGAGAACCCTTACTTTGCGGTATCGGACATCGAAAACCGACGTCCGGGCAAAAGCTATTCCGTCCACACTCTCGAAGCCCTGCATCGTGAGCGCCCTGACGACGAATTCTATTTTATCATCGGCATGGACTCCTTTCGCGACCTCGAATCGTGGAAAGATTACCGCCGTATTTTCGAGCTTTGTAACCTGGTCGTCGCGGCCAGACCGGGAGTCGTCGTTGACGATCCGAAGAACCTCCTTCCCATTGCGATCATGAAAGAATTCTGTTATAATTGCGCTTCTAAAACCTTGCGCCACATCAGCGGAACTGCTGTATTTTTTGTCGAGGAAACGTTTCTGGACATCTCGTCCACGCGTATCCGCCAATTGGTCGGCAAGGGACACTCGACACGCTACCTGATTCCACCTGCTATTTGCACTTATATCGAACGACACGGCTTGTACCGTGACACAGAAAGGGTTTAACCACTTTGCAGTCAAAAGATCGTGCTGTTCTCTGCGCCGCCTACGCTCTGGATAAAAAGGCCTACAATGTCCGACTTCTCGAAGTCAAAGGACTCTCATCACTGACCGACTACCTGTTGATCGCCACCGGCCGTTCCGACCGTCAGGTTCAAGCTATTGCCGAATCGGTTCGTCTGGGACTGAAGAAAGACCACACTATTTTGCCACTGGCCGTCGAAGGCATGAATGAAGGACGCTGGATTCTGCTCGATTACGGCGATGTTATGGTCCACATATTCCAGGAACCCATTCGCGACTTCTATGACCTCGATGGCCTCTGGAACGAAGCGGCTGAAATCGCCATTCCCGACGAGTATCACTGGGAACGCAAACCCTCAGCCCAGTGAAGCTGAGGCTGATCTGCGTCGGCAAACTCTCCGAACCCTTTCTTCGTGAGGGCAGCGACGAATACAGCAACAGGCTGAAACGCTATCTTCCCTTTTCCTGTCTCGAGCTCAAAGAGGAAAAGGCCGGTGGTAAAAAGGCCGATGCTCGGGTTATCCGAGAACTTGAAGGGGATAAAATCCTGGCCAAAATTTCTCCCGACGCCTTTGTCATCGTCCTTGACGAGCGAGGGACCGGGTTAACCTCTGAAGATTTAGCCGACCTGCTCGGTCGGCACATGGTTCAAGGAACATTGGAAATCGCAGCGGTCATTGGAGGTGCATACGGATTGAGCGACAAGGTCAAACAGCGTGGAAACCTGATTCTGTCTCTGTCAGCGATGACCTTTACTCACCAGATGGCCAGACTTTTTTTACTGGAACAGCTTTACCGGGCATTCACCATCATACGTAACGAGCCCTACCACAACCGTTGATGAGGAAAGACCCCAGGAGTCAATAGAATGAATGAAGCACAGCTCGACCAAGCCAAAGAACGCTTGATCAAAATGCGTCGAGAGGTCATGAAAGAGGTTCAAAATGCCTCTGCCGCCGCCCGCGAAATCGGCCAGGAGGGCGTTCCCGACATCGGTGACATGTCGGCCAACACCTACAGCCGCGACGTACTGCTCAACTTAAGCGAAACCCAACGCCAGAAAATCCGCGATATCGATGCCGCCCTCGATCGCCTCGCCCAAAACGTCTACGGCGTTTGCGTTCGTTGCGAAGAAGAAATTGACGAGCGCCGCATGGAAGTCCGTCCCTTTTCCCGCTATTGTATAGAATGTAAAACCGACGTCGAAAAATTCGGCGAATAGAATCCGTTTTCGGGCCTTTTGCCCACTGGAGGATGTCATGACCCTGCTTGCCGGCCTGTTGTTGATCATTCTGTTTCTTGCCTTCTTTATCTATTTTTCGGGGATCAACCCGCAGGACGTCACCATCTTCCTGTACGCCGATCACAGCATTACCACCTCGGCAGCCATTATGGTCATCGGCTGCATCGCGGTCGGCCTGGCCGGGGGCGTAATCGCCAACGCCTACAACCTGCTCACCTACAAGATGAAGAATGTAAGCAATAATCGGAGGGTGAAGCGAGACAAGGAAGTCACCACGAATTATCGTGAGGGCATGGTCCGACTCCTTTCCGGCGACCTGAAGCGGGCCAGTGCCCTGCTGAAGAAGGCCCTCGAACGCGATCCCGCGCGACTGGAGATCTACCTGGCTATCGCCAGCGTACACATCCAGGAAGGGGATTCCGAAAAAGCCGTGTCCGTTCTAGTTAATGCCAGAGAAAAAGAGCCTAAAAGCTTTGAAATTCTGTTCAAACTGGCCACCACCTACGAAGAACTGGGACAGAACGCTGAAGCCGGCAAGGTCTACGAAGAGATCCTCGAAATCGAAGCGACCAACCGCAAGGCTCTGCGCAGCCTGCGCGATCTGCAGATGAAACAGGGATTGTGGAAAGAAGCTCTCGACCTGCAAAAGCGGGTACTTAAGGCGGCAGCCGGAAGCAAACGCTTGAAAGAAGAACAGGGCAAGCAGCTCTACCTGCGTTACGAAGTCGCTCGTCAGGGGCTGGAAGAGTCCAAAGGCCAGAGTAAGGCCGACCTCAAAGAATTGCGGGACGTCATCAAAACCGCTCCCGATTTCGCCCCGGCCCGAGTTTCCCTTGGCGACGCCTTGCGCAGCCAGGGAAAAACCGAAGAAGCCTCACAAGTCTGGCTCGAAGGGTACAAAGCCAAAGGAAAAGGCGTCTTTTTGGCACGCCTCGAAGACATGTACATGACGGCTGAAGACCCGACCACCCTTCTTTCCATTTACCGCTCCGTTAGCAACGAACGCAGCGAAGATCTGATGTTCCGCCTTTTCTTCGGCAAAGTGTACCTGCGCCTTGAAATGGTCGACGAAGCCCTTGAGCAGTTGCGGGCGATCGAAAACACTGGGGTCGACGCTCCCCAGTTGCGACTGCTGCTCGGTGAGGCCCACCGTCGTCGCGGACGCATGGACGAAGCCATCAGTGAATACCAGAAAGCCCTCGGTCTCGACCCGCATTTGAAGCTCGGTTTCGTCTGCGAATCCTGCCAGACCCCCTCAAAAGATTGGGTTAGCCGCTGTCCCAAGTGCGGCACCTGGGATTCATATATCCTGCAGGGTCGCCAAAAAATGACTCAGGCCCCCAAACCGCCCCAGGATGCAGCCCGCGCCATTCCCCATGGAGACCACAACGCATGAGCAGTGCCAGCAGGCGGCCTTTGGCTCTCATCATTTTAGACGGCTGGGGCATCAACGATAACTGCGATAACAACGCCGTCTGTATGGCGAAGAAACCGCGCCTCGACGCCCTGTTCCGGGATTACCCGTCAACCCGTATCGGTGCTTCAGGAATGGATGTGGGCCTGCCTCCCGGGCAGATGGGGAACTCGGAAGTAGGGCACCTCAACCTGGGTGCCGGACGCATCATCTACCAGGACCTGACTAAAATCACCAAGAGCATCGAAGACGGTGATTTTTTCACCAACCCGGTCCTGACGTCTGCCATCGCCAAGGTCCAGGCCAGTGGGGGCAAGCTGCACCTGATGGGTCTTCTCTCCGACGGTGGGGTTCATTCTCACAACACTCACCTTTACGCCCTGCTAGAACTGGCAAGGCGTCAAGGGCTAAACAACGTCTGCGTGCATGCCCTGCTCGATGGCCGCGACACCCCGCCACAGAGTGGTTCCAGCTACCTGGCAGAACTTGAAAACAAAATCCAGGAAATCGGCGTCGGACGCGTCGCAACCATCTGCGGTCGCTTCTACGCTATGGACCGTGACAACCGCTGGGACCGCGTCGAACGGGCTTACCTGGCCATGACCGAAGGCACCGGAATCACAGCACAAAACAGCGCCTCCGCCATCGAAGAAGCCTACCAGTCCGGGCAAACCGACGAGTTCGTCGAACCGCGCGTCATAGGCACGCAGAGTACCATCGACAACGGCGATGCAGTCATCTTCTTCAACTTCCGAGCCGACCGCGCCCGCGAAATTACCCGCGCTCTGACCGACCCCAAATTCGCCGGATTCAAGCGGTCTAAAATAGCGCAACTGGCCGATTACGTCTGCCTGAGTGAGTATGACGCCACTTTCGACCTGCCGATCGCCTTCCCTTCGACGACCGAGGCCAATCTCCTCGGCGAAGTGGTTTCTAATGCCGGTTTGCGGCAACTGCGCATCGCCGAGACCGAGAAATACGCCCACGTTACCTTTTTCTTCAACGGCGGCAACGAAGAGCCCTTTACCGGAGAAGATCGGGCCCTCATTCCGTCGCCGCAGGATGTCACCACCTACGACCAGAAACCGGCCATGAGCGCACAGGCGGTCGCAGATGAAGCCGTCGCCCGGATCGAGTCCAACCTCTATGACCTGATCATACTCAATTTTGCCAACCCGGATATGGTCGGGCACACAGGTATCCTGTCAGCCGCCATCGAGGCCATGGAAACCGTCGACACCTGCCTCGGACAAGTGGTCGATGCCGTGCTGGCCGCTGGCGGCAGCCTGCTGATTACCGCTGACCACGGCAACTGTGAGCAAATGGTCGACAGCGAAGGCCAACCCTTCACTGCCCACACCACCAACCCGGTGCCGTTGATCATGGTCGACCCCGATCACCGGCAGATTCCACTTCGCCAGGGGATTCTGGCAGACATCGCCCCGACCCTGCTCAACCTGATGGGGCTGGAAATCCCTGTTGAAATGACCGGCAAAACGCTGCTGGCCAACTAACCCAGCGCCGGGACCTTAAGCAAGGTCCCGGCGTTTGTTTTGAAGCCCGCATGTCTCTTCTATTCGCCGTCCAATATGAACTGGCCGCTCTGTTCCACCTGCTGCTCCCTCGAGCCTGCGCCATCTGCCACATCGAATTAAACTTTCCAACCCATCCCAGCGGACTCTGCCCCCATTGCCTGGCACAACTGCACAATCTCCCCTCAGCCCGTTGTTCATGCTGCGCGCTCCCCTTTGCCACCGAGGGCGGCAGCGAACATCTCTGCGAAGCCTGCCTACGCCACCCCCCGAACTTCAGCCGGTCCGAAGCCGTCGGCATCTACGAGGGCCTCCTGCGAGACACGGTGCACCGTTTCAAGTACCGCGGAGCTGTCCAGCTCGATCGCCCTCTCGGCAACCTCCTTGGCCAAAGAATAGAACAAGCAGAGGAACCGTTTCGTCCCGACCTGATTGTCCCTGTTCCGCTCCACCTAAACCGCCTGCGACAGCGCGGCTATAACCAGTCATTGCTGCTGGCCCGACAGCTGGCAAGACGCTGGCAGGTTGCGGTCGCCCCGAATTTACTGGTGCGCAACCGGGCCACGCCTCCGCAACAAGGTTTGAGCGTCGCCGTCCGCCAGCAGAACCTTCGTGGCGCCTTCACCATGACCGCCCCAATACAAAACGAAAAAGTGCTGCTTATCGACGATGTCATGACCACCGGCGCCACGGTTCGGGAATGCGCCAAGGTGCTCCTGGCTGGAGGCGCCGATGAAGTGGTGGTCGCCGTCATCGGTCGAGCACTACGCCATCACTGAAAACCGGCCCTTGTCCTTCCCTGCGGCTTATGGTATCAATTTCTTCATGAGCGATATCCGTTATTACATCAGTGGCCACGGCCTAGGCCATGCGAGCCGATCCTGCCAAATCATCAACACCCTGCGAAACCGCCATCCCGAACTCGCAATTGAAGTCGTATCCACCGCCCCGGCATGGTTTTTCAAGGGGGCTCTCGACCCTTCGGTAAAGGTTCGCCCCTTGGCCCTTGATTTTGGCGTGCTGCAACAAGACAGCCTGATTATGCGTGAGCGAGAAACCCTGAACGCCTACCGAAACTTCCTCCCGGAGCGACAACGATTGGTAGCCGCCGAATCAGAGTCGCTGCGCTCCTCAGGCATCCGCCTGGTCGTTGCAGACATCCCCGCCGCCGCCTTCGCCGCCGCCCGACAAGCACACGTCTTCTCGGTGGGAATTTCCAATTTCACCTGGGACTGGATCTATCAGGGACTGGCTGAACATCACCCGGGATACGATGACGTCATCGATTCACTAACTGATGACTATCGTCAGGCCGACTTGCTGCTGCGACTCCCCTTCCACACAGAAGAATCGGTCATTCGTACCATCGAAGATACGCCGTTGGTGGCTCGCACCAGCGCCAGGTCAAAAACAGACATACGCGGCCAACTCAAACTTTCCGCCGACATCCAGGTCGGCCTGATTTCCTTTGGTGGCTTCGGTCTCGATGATTTCGACCCGACCCCGCTGGGCCGCCTGCGCAATTGGGTCTTTTTGTCCGAAAAGCCCTTGCCCGGAGCGCCGCCGAACCTGCACCAGTTCCCCGAAGGACAATTCGCTTACGTTGATCTGGTTAAGGCCGCCGATGTGGTCATTACCAAACCTGGCTATGGTATTGTCTCTGAGTGCCTGGCCAACAACACCGCTTGTCTCTACACCGGACGCGGTGACTTCCGCGAACAGGCCATGCTGGTTGCAGCGTTACACCGTTATGGCCGAGCTCGGCAAATCAGCAACGACGAGTTGCGCCGGGGAGACTGGCACCAGGCGCTCGAAGCCGTGCTGCAACAGCCCCATGCGGATGAATCGCTGGCCAGCAACGGAGATGAAGTCATCGCCGATCGCCTGGCGCACCTGGTCCGTGCCGTAAAAGTCGCAGAGCCATGAACCCCCCTTCGGTTCAGCAAGTATTCGAACATCTGCTTGAGCACTTCGGCCCTCGGCACTGGTGGCCAGCCGACACCCCTTTCGAGATGGTGATCGGGGCAATCCTCACCCAGAACACCGCTTGGACCAATGTCGAAAAAGCCATCGCCAACCTGCGCATGCAGAGTTGCCTGACCCCGAACGCCCTGCGCATGACGCCACGGGAGCACCTTGAAACGTGGATCCGCCCGGCCGGTTTTTTCAGACAAAAGTCAGAACGACTTCAGCTGTTCAGCGAATACCTCTTTGCCAACTACAGTGGCAATTTGCACCAGATGCTTACCGGCCCCCTTGAAAAAGTTCGCCACGAACTGCTCAACCTCAAGGGGATTGGCCCGGAGACCGCCGATTCGATTCTCTTATATGCCGGCGGCCACCCCACCTTTGTGGTCGATGCCTATACCCGGCGCCTGTTCAGCCGTCTGAAACTAATTGATGCTCATTCCCCCTACGACAGCATCCGAACCTATTTCATGGACCGACTCCCTGCGAACAGCGCCCTGTTCAACGAGTACCATGCGTTGATTGTCGATCACTGCAAGACTCGCTGTCGTAAGCAACGCCCCCTCTGTGAGGGCTGTTGCCTGCGAAAGATGTGTCCTTTTGCCCAAGACGAACAGAATATACGGATTTCAGGCAAGGCACCGTGACAAAGACCCGACCAATCTTAAACAGAGAAGCCGGAACGAAACCAGGTAGAAAATGCAGGTCAAGCCAAGGTAATGAATGAACCACAGGGGGAACGAGTTGGCAACGGGGCAACAAGAGGTAGACTTTAAAGCTGCGATCGAAGTGACAACTCAGACCTACAGAGAACGGAGAAGTTGACATGCCCCCGCTCAGCGAACAGCTAACTCATCTTTTTCCCGACGCCGAAGAGATTCCTGGGGCACACCGCATCCCCTCCCAGATCGACCAGACCGAATACCTGATCAATGGCGAATTCCGCCAATGGAAGGGGCCGATGGGCGAAACCTTTTCCCCGGTACACCTGCGCACCGCCGACGGACTGACCCCGGTCCGTCTCGGCCGCTATCCGCTGTTGACCGAAGCCGAAGCGCTAACCGCCCTTGATGCTGCCGTGGCGGCCTACGACCACGGCCGAGGACACTGGCCAACCATGTCCGTTGCCGGACGCATCGGCCATATCCAGGAGTTTCTGCACCGATTCAAAGCCTGCCGGGCCGAAGTGGTTGAACTGCTGATGTGGGAAGTCGGAAAGAGCCTGGCGGACTCTAAAAAGGAATTCGACCGTACTGCCGCATACATCGAAGATACCATCGAGTCCCTCAAGGATCTCGACCGCAGCTCGTCGCGACTCGACATCCGCGAAGGGATCATCGGCCAGATCCGCCGCGGCCCCCTGGGCATCGTACTGTGCATGGGCCCCTTCAACTACCCATTGAATGAAACTTTTACCACCCTGATTCCAGCCCTGATCATGGGCAACACGGTCGTCTTCAAGCCGCCACGTCTCGGCATTCTGCTTTACCGCCCGTTACTGACGGCTTTTCGTGATGCCTTCCCTCCCGGGGTGGTCAACACCGTCTTTGGTGAGGGACGCAAGGTAGTCGGCCCGTTGATGGCCACCGGTAAAATTGACGTTCTGGCTTTCATCGGCTCAAGCCAGGCCGCAGACGCCCTCAAAAAACAACATCCGGCCCCTCATCGATTGCGCTGCGTCCTCGGCATGGGAGCCAAAAACCCGGCAATCGTACTGGCGGATGCGGATCTCGATCTGGCGATCAACGAATGCCTCCTCGGCGCCCTCTCCTTCAACGGCCAACGCTGCACCGCCATAAAAATCATATTCGTCCAGCGATCCATCGCAGAAACCTTTATTGAGCGATTGTCCGCGGCCATCGCAGCGGTTAACTGCGGCATGCCCTGGGAACCGGGGGTCTTCATCACCCCACTGCCGGAAACAGGCAAGCCTGCGTACCTGTGCGAAATACTGGCGGATGCTCGCAAACAGGGTGCCAGCGTCATCAACCCGGAAGGAGGCACCGTCAATGGCAGCTTCTTCTACCCGGCCTTGGTTTACCCGGTTGCTAAAGGCATGCGCCTATATGAAGAAGAACAATTCGGCCCGATCATACCGGTAGTCCCCTTCGACAACATTGAAACCCCAATCCGCTACGTGGTTGAATCGAACTTCGGCCAGCAGCTGAGCATTTTCAGCAGCAATGCAGACGCCACCGCAGACCTGATCGACCCACTGGTCAACCAGGTCTGTAGGGTTAACCTCAACAGCCAGTGTCAACGGGGGCCGGACTCCTATCCCTTCACCGGCCGCAAGGGCTCGGCCGAGGGAACGCTGTCGGTTTCCGACGCCCTGCGGGTTTTTTCTATCCGCACCCTGGTTGCGGCCAAGGACGTACCACAGAACAGGGAGTTGATCCGACAGATCACCTTTGAGCGCAAATCGAATTTTCTTTCAACCGACTTCATCCTCTAAAAAATAGAAACAAGGACTTCCCCATGCCGTTCAAACTATCCACCCTGATGCAGCCCTTTGAAGATTTTTTTAAACGCCAGGCCTCCGGCGGCCTGGTCTTGCTTGGGGCTACCCTGCTTGCCCTGACCCTGGCCAACTCACCGGCCGCCCCCTATTACCACGCATTCTGGGAAACCAAGCTGACCATCGGGTCTTATCATCTGGGATTGACCCAGTCACTTCACCACTGGATCAATGATGGCCTGATGGCGATTTTTTTCTTTGTCGTCGGCCTCGAACTCAAGCGCGAACTACTGGCCGGCGAACTCGCCTCGCCACGCAAGGCAGCCCTACCCATCGCGGCAGCCCTGGGTGGCATGCTGTTACCTGCGCTGATTTACCTCGCCATTAACCCGACGGCTCCCGATTCGCGTGGATGGGGAGTACCGATGGCCACCGACATCGCTTTCGCCATCGGTGTGATCGCCCTGCTTGGCAACCGGGTCTCGCGCTCGATGGCGATTTTCCTCACCGCCCTGGCCATCGCCGACGACCTTGGGGCGGTGCTGGTCATCGCTTTTTTCTACAGCGGGCCCCTCTCCGGCACAGCGCTGACCTGGGGTCTGGGCTTCCTGATTCTGCTGATCATCGGCAACCGGCTGGATATCCAGCACCCTAACTACTATGCTCTAATCGGTTTTGCCCTCTGGGTCGCTTTGCTCAAGTCAGGGATTCATGCCTCCATCGCCGGGGTACTGATCGGTTTCACCATCCCGGTCCGCGCCCGCCATGATGAAGAAACTTTTCTCAACAAATCTTCTCAATTGATTGAGCGCTATAAAAGCGTCGAACGGATCGAAGGCCCCTTTCATCACGAACAGCGGCTGGGGACCCTGCTCGCCCTCGAACATGTGTGCCATGATGCCATGAGCCCCCTACAGCGGATGGAACACGAAATGACCTCCTGGGTCATGTTCGGCGTCATGCCCATCTTTGCCCTGGCCAATGCCGGCATCCACTTAACGCCCTCCGAAATCCCGATGGCCCTGACTCATCCCGTCACTATCGGGGTTATGCTCGGCCTACTGATCGGCAAACCGCTGGGGATTGTATTCTTCTCCTGGCTGGCGGTGCGCCTGAAACTCTGCGAACTCCCCAGCGGTGGCAGTTGGCGTGAACTGACCGGAGTCGGCATACTGGCCGGCATCGGCTTCACAATGTCTATGTTTATCACCAACCTCGCCTTCATTCGCCCAGAACTGGCCACCGCAGCCAAACTTGGCATCTTCTTCGCCTCGTTAATCGCAGGCCTCCTAGGTTACGCCCTGCTCTACCGAACTCCCACCTCTAAAGCGCCCTCAAATCTGGACTAAATAGACGATTTATCAACCGGCTCCTGAATAATCCACCAGGCTCCTCCTGTCCCTTGCGGCGAACGAACCGTAAGAGACAGAAGGAGCCTGGGTCAGTATGTTGCAAACATGAGCCAGCCCTGGCACAGCCCTGCAACTACTTGAAACTCCACTAAATCCCCTCAATACGGGCCATCCTGATGCAAAAGTGAGCCACAATGACACACTGGCTTGTCCCTTTGTGGCACAATGCAGCGCATCCAACCACCATAAAAACTCCCAAAACTATAAAAAACGCCACAAGCAAACGCCCTAAGTACTTGTATACACATGCTCAAACATTTTTTTAATCTAATAATCAAAGAAATGGCAAAGCTCTTGCTATATGTATACGCACAAGATAATGACACACACAAATGAAAACAGTGACCACCCTGAACCTATAAAAGAGGAGAACTACCATGGGAAAAACCGTAAAGAATCCGAAGAAATTCATCGTTTCATGCCGCGTCAACGACAACGAGATGGAAGCTCTGAACAAACTGGCCCAAGACGCCGGCACCAACATCTCCGACCTCCTGCGCCAGAGCATTTTCATGCTTGAACAGGACCTGCGCGCCAACGCCTAAGTCTCACCCTATGCCGGCAGGCAGGCAACCACCCGTTCCCCTTGCCTGCCCGCCGGCCCCCCTCCTCGAAACACGCCTTCGAAACACGTCCAAAATCCGCCTTTTCCCTTGACTTATCTTGCCATTTTGATAGTTTACATGACTTGATTTTTCCCCACGGGAGGACCGTTATGGACTATAAAGATACCCTCAATCTACCTGTCACCGATTTCCCCATGCGCGGCAATCTGCCGAAGCGTGAACCGGAAATTCTCCAGCTATGGGAACAGATGGGGCTCTACCAAAAAATGGAAGAGGCCGGCAAAGGGCGCCCGTCCTTCATTCTTCATGACGGCCCTCCGTACGCCAATGGGCATACCCATATCGGACACGCCCTTAACAAGATCCTCAAGGACATCGTCCTGAAGAGTCGTCGCATGCAGGGAAACTATGTTCCCTATATACCCGGCTGGGACTGCCATGGCCTGCCGATCGAGCTGATGGTCGACAAGAAGCTCGGTAAAAACAAACGGAACATGACCAAAGCCGAGATTCGCGGTGAATGCCGGTCGTATGCCAAAGAGTGGGTCAAAACCCAGAGTGACGAGTTCAAACGCCTCGGCATTCTCGGCGACTGGGACCATCCTTACCTGACCATGCACACCAGCTACGAGGCCGCCACTGCAAGAGAACTCGCGCGGTTTGCCGAAAGAGGGGGCCTGTTCAAGGGCAAAAAGCCGATCCACTGGTGTTCCTCGTGCGTTACCGCACTGGCTGAAGCGGAGGTCGAGTACGCTGACCACACCTCTCCGTCGATCTACGTCAAGTTTCCCTTTACCGGAGAACTCCCTGCCGAGGCCGCTGCACTCTCAGGCAAAAAGATCTCCTTCGTCATCTGGACCACCACCCCCTGGACCATTCCCGCCAACCTCGGAATCTGTCTCAATCCCGAGCTGACCTATGTAGCGGTCGAAGTAGCCGGCGAGGTGCTGGTGATGGCCGAAGGGCTGTACGAATCGGTCATGAAAACTCTCGGGATCGAGGATTACCAACTGCTGGCCAGTTTTCCTGCCCTGCCTTTTGAGAACCGGACCTGCCGACATCCCTTTTACGACCGTGACTCACTGATCATCCTCGGCGACCATGTCACCCTCGAAGCCGGTACCGGCTGCGTTCACACCGCTCCGGGCCACGGCCAGGAAGACTATGTGGTTGGCCTCAAATACGGCCTCGACATTTACAATCCGGTTGACGATTACGGCAAATACCGGGAGGATGTCGAATTTTTCGGCGGCATGAAAATCACCGATGCCAATGATGCGGTCTGCGCCAAGATGACCGAAGTCGGGGCGCTGCTGAGCGAATCGAAAGTTTCTCACAGCTACCCGCACTGCTGGCGCTGCAAAAAGCCGGTCATTTTCCGCGCCACCGAACAGTGGTTCATCTCCATGGAAGCCAACGATCTGCGGAATAAATCGCTGGAACAGATCAAGGCGACCGAGTGGATTCCGGCCTGGGGCGAAAACCGCATCTACAGCATGGTCGAAAACCGCCCGGACTGGTGCATCAGCCGTCAACGCAGCTGGGGCGTCCCCATCACCGCTTTTTATTGTGAAAAATGCGGCGAGGCCCTGGCCGATGGCAAGACCATGCATCACATCGCCGATCTGTTCGAAGACCACGGCAGCGATATCTGGTATGAAAAAGAAGCCTCGGAACTCCTTCCCGAGGGAGCGGCATGCCCCGCCTGTGGCCACGACAAGTTCACCAAAGAGATGGATATCCTCGACGTCTGGTTCGACTCAGGGGTCTCCCACGCGGCAGTTCTCGAACAGCGCGACAACCTGAAGAGCCCGGCCGATCTCTATCTCGAGGGAAGCGATCAACACCGCGGGTGGTTCCATTCAAGCCTGCTCGCCTCCGTAGGAACCCGGGAAGTCGCCCCCTACAAAGCTGTGCTGACCCACGGTTTCGTCGTCGACGGCAAGGGCAAAAAAATGTCCAAGTCGGTAGGTAACGTCGTCGCTCCAGATGAAGTTATCAAAAAATTCGGCGTTGAAATCCTGCGTCTCTGGGTCGCCGCCCAGGACTACCGCGACGATATCCGCATCAGTCCGGAGATCCTCCAACGCCTCTCCGATGCCTACCGGCGGATCCGCAACACGGCCCGGTATATCCTTGGCAACCTGCACAAATTCAATCCGGCTACCGACTTGGTCGCCGACAATGAACTGCTTGAAATCGACCGCTGGGCCCTGTCGCGCCTCGAGCGCCTGGTTGGACGGGTGCAGAAATCCTACGACGACTACGAGTTTCATATTTTGTACCATGCGGTGCATAACTTCTGCAGCGTCGACATGAGCGCCTTCTATCTCGATGTGCTCAAAGACCGACTCTACACCGCCCGTACCGGCAGCCTGCCTCACCGCAGTGGCCAGACTGCCATGTACCGCATTCTGGATGCCCTCACCCGGCTGATCGCCCCGGTTCTCTCCTTTACCGCCGAAGATATCTGGGCCGAACTCCCCGGTGAGCGCGAAGAGAGCGTGCACCTGGCCCAGTTCCCCCGCTTTGAGATCAGCCTGCTCGACGCCGGACTCGAAGCGCGCTACGAAAAGTTGCTGACGATGCGTTCCGACGTCTCCAAGGCACTGGAACTCGCGCGAACCGACAAACTGATTGGTCATTCACTGGATGCCCGCGTGTTGATCGAGGCTCCGGCCGGTGAGTGGAAAGAACTTCTTGAGCTGTACCGTGACGAACTCGCCACCCTCTTCATCGTCTCCCAGGCCGAGCTCGCTGAAGGCCTCGCCGATGCCGTTTGCGGCGAAGAAATCACCAGCCTCAAAATCAAGATCGAAAAAGCCCAGGGAGAAAAGTGCGAGCGCTGCTGGAACTACGCCACCAGCATCGGCGACGACAGCAACCACCCGAGCATCTGCCACCGCTGCAGTGCCGCTCTGGCGTAACCCTAAAACGTGGGGCAGAAAGCCTTAAGGGGAGAGAACGTAATTTTTACACTCTCCCCTTACTTCTTACTCCTCACACCACACTGGAGTGAACGTGCCCTTCCGCTACCGACTACTGCTGATTGTCTCTCTGGTTGTGCTGGCGTTTGACCAGGCAACCAAGCTTTATATCGACAACCGGTTCACCCTTTATGAGTCGGTGACGGTTATTGAAAACTTTTTTCACATCACTTACGTGCGCAATAAAGGGGCAGCCTTCGGCATCTTGGCGGATAATGCCTTCAGAGTTCCCTTTTTCATCACCGTAGCCAGCATCGCCGCCATTGGCATTTTCTGGTATTTGCATAAACTCGGGGACGGGCAGAAACTGCACGTGCTGGCCCTGTCTCTGGTCTTTTCCGGGGCCGTTGGCAACCTGATCGACCGCATCCGACTCGGCGAGGTGATCGATTTTCTCGACGTCCACTGGTACCAGCACCACTGGCCCGCATTCAACGTGGCCGATTCAGCCATCTGCGTCGGCGTCGGGCTACTGCTCCTCGACATGTGGCGCCAGGAGGCGGCCAAGAAAAAAGCCGCAAACTGACCCATCTTTCCCTCAATGCATCAAAAAGCCGTCCCGATCCCGGGGCGGCTTTCTTGTTGAAGTCCGGAAAAATCGACAGGAACAGTTCATTACATAAACAACAACAGACCCGGGACCATCCCCTCACTCAGGATCGGGCGGGTCATTCGCTTGCGCCCAGCGCGGCCGTGAGCAGACCCAGCAGGACCAGAATCACCAACGCCGCAGGCCAGTGACTGAAAGTGGATTCGATTCTTCCGACGATCCGTCTCCAATCCACACGAGACCACAAACGCCACACCCAGGCCAGTCCGGCATCACGCCACAGCGGCAGGCGTCTATCAGCCAAGAGCCAACCCTGAGAAAATGCCACATCCAGTGCTCTGCGAGTGCCCATCAACAGAGGGAGGTCAGACAGGTGCGGCACGGGCCGTTTGACGCTCAGCCAAGCTGCGAAAGAGGCAGCCAACATCATCAGGGCGGGCTGCCAGAAATCGCTGGATGATCGTCCGAGCAGGTTTAGTGTCGCAGCCAGAACGCCCGCCCCCGTCAATCCCCAGGCTGCCAGGAGTGCCCTTTCCGGTGGCGTTTGCGTCGGTTGCAGCTCGACGTCCGGGGATATCCGCATGGTGCGAGGCCCCTGAATGGATGGAGGGCTAAGCAGCAGGCCGCGGACGACGAGGAAGG
>JBFHFM010000045.1:0-17072 GCA_041583595.1 Trichloromonas sp.
GATCATATGGATCAGGTGATCGAAGAAGCTCTTGGTGTATCTATACCTCTGGCCTCTCTGGGAGTCGCCGAGGATTATGTCGCCAATGTGGAAGAACCGGTTCGGCATTAGTAAATTTTAGCAAAATATTAGCTTGACACTCTTTTTGTAAATTTGGTATATATGCCCTCGCTTTGAAGGGCTTGAAACATTCCTAATTACCGGAGGTATATTGTGACGAAAGCTGATCTTGTCAATGCTATGGCAGAGAAAGCAGGGCTGAGCAAGGCTGATGCTGAGAAGGCTCTTAAGGCGTTCACTGATGCTGTGACTGAGGCACTTAAGGCTGGTGAGAAGGTAGCCTTGGTTGGTTTCGGTACGTTCAGCGTAGGGCAGCGTGCTGCTCGCACCGGTCAGAATCCCCAGACTGGTGACAAGATTGAGATTGCTGCCGCCAACACCCCTAAGTTTAAAGCCGGCAAGGCTTTGAAGGATTCTGTTAATTAATTCAGGGTCTTAATGGGTTAAAGTACAAAAAAGCAGCGAACGAAAAGCCGCTTCTTCCGCCACCTCTTTTTGCTTGTGTTTTCGTTTGCTGTTTTGTATTTTGCGGGGCTGTAGTAGAGTCGGTTACAACATCGGCCTGTCACGCCGGAGGTCGCGGGTTCGAGTCCCGTCAGCCCCGCCATTTTAAGTTTCTTGGGCGAATAGCTCAGCTGGGAGAGCATCGGCCTTACAAGCCGAGGGTCACAGGTTCGATCCCTGTTTCGCCCACCAAGTTTTAAGAACAAAGCAGGTCTCCATCGTATTAAAAGTTAGGGGCTGTAGTAGAGTCGGTTACAACATCGGCCTGTCACGCCGGAGGTCGCGGGTTCGAGTCCCGTCAGCCCCGCCATAAAAAAAAGAGGGGTGGTTCCCAATGGAACCACCTCTCTTTTTTTGTCATTTCTTGGAATTAATCCGCTCTTTACGGAGAACCCTTTGCCCTTGACTTTGCCGGAAGCTATTCTCTATCATGGACGAACTAAGTTAATTTTTTCCGCTAAAACAGGAGGATGCTCAATGGTTCATGTTTCTCGTCTGGGTGGCCGCCTGCTGGTCTCGTTCATTCTGCTTTGTACTCTTTGGGTTTCTTCTGCAACTGCGGAGTCCCCTCTGGTCGCCGAGGTCGGAGGTATTCCGGTGACGGCCTATGAATTGCAACGTGAATTTCAGCGAATGATCCCGATGCAGGTCAATTTTCATGGCGGAATCGCCCCGGAAAAGCTCGCAAAAATTCAGCAGCAGGCCCTTGATAACCTTTTCGATCAGGCCTACAAGGTCCGTTATGCTCTGGCCGAGGAGATTACCGTTGATAGTGCCCTTGTGGAAGAGCGCTTTTCAGCGGTGAAAGCAAAGTTCCCAGATTCAAAGGCTTTTGAAAGTGCTTTGGGGAGCGAGGGGGCTGAAGGATTCCGCGGCTCCATTTATCGCAAGCTGCTGGCCGAGAAGGCTGAGGATGTTGCGGTGAATAGTCGGATCGCTATTTCTGATGAACAGGTGAGCCGTTATTATGAGGAACATCGTTCCAATTATATGCGCCCTCGTCAATTCAAGGCTAGTCAGATCCTGGTCAAGGTGGATCCCGCTTCCAACAAAGAAGAACGTAAAGTTTTGCGAGAGCGTGCTGAATCGCTTCGGACACGGGCTCAGGCAGGTGAAGACTTTTATGATCTGGCTTATTATAACTCGGACGACCGATCCAAATATGTTGGCGGTGACCTTGGATATTTTCACGAGGGGCAGACGGTCAGTGAGTTTGAGGAGGCGATAAAAAAACTCAAGCCTGGCGAGATTTCCGACCTTATTGAAACCATGTATGGCTACCATATCGTCAAGTTGTTTGAGAGTAACGAGCCGCGTCAATTGACTTTTGACGAGATGGAAGCGAAGATTCGTCAAAATCTTGAAAAAGAGGCCCGTGAAGCCCTGTACGAGGAGTGGATGCAGGGGTTGCGCGCTCAATATCCGATCAAGAAAATCGAACAGTGAAGTATTTTTTCTTTACCCTTCTGGTTGTTGGCGTCTATTTGACGCTGGCTGGGTGTGCCAATCGCTCGGGGGCTATTTTTGTTCCTGATCCGCAAGTGTCGCTAGCCTGGCCGTCGCCCCCCGCCGAGCCCCGTATTCGCTACTTTCGTCAGGTCTCTGGTCCAGAGGATTTTCGCAGCGACAGCCGGCCCTCTCTGGTGATGCGCTGGATTGCCGGTGAGGTTGAACCGGAGATGCCCCTGCGGGCTCCCTACGGTGTTGCTGCCGATGGGCATGGACAAATCTGGGTGGCGGACCCTGAAGCCCATGCCGTGCATATTTATAACCTGGCCAACCGTCGTGCCGATTATCTGCTCAGGGCGGGACGCGAACCCTTCCTCTCTCCTGTGGGTGTCGCCTACGATTCGGAGCGAGAGTTTCTGTATGTTTCTGATTCCGGGCTGAATAAGGTTTTCGTTCTGGACTCCAGGGGGAACTTGCTTGGCCTGCGGCAGACGGAGTCTGGCTATTTAAGGCCTGGCGGGCTGGCGCTTGATTCCGGGGGGAATCTTTACGTCGTTGATGTCCTCAAGGGGCGCGTTGAAATGTTTTCCCCTGAGGGGGATTATTTAGGAGGGCTTCAGGACGGTATCGGAGAGATGAATCGTCCTTCCAATGTCGCAGTCGACCAGAGTGGGCGGGTCTATGTCATCGATTCGTTGAATTTCAGAATTGTTGTCTTTGGTGCCGATAAAAAGGTGCTGTCTACCTTCGGCAAGGTTGGTGATGGCCCTGGTTATCTGGCTCGACCCAGGGGGATCGCTGTTGACTCACACGGGCATATCTATGTTTCTGATGCGGCATTTGACAATGTCCAGGTCTTTGATTTGACCGGAACTCTACTGCTGTACTTTGGGGGGGCGGGTAAATCCCCTGGCAAGTTCAATCTCCCTGCAGGGCTCTTTTTTGATCGGAATGACCGGCTTTACGTGGCTGACACCTATAATCGTCGGGTTCAGATCTTCGAATATCTGCATCAATGACCAGGGTGGTACTTTTTTTGCACTGTACTCTTGACCTGTCGATAGTTTTTATTACTGATTTAACCAGGTAATCGCGAGATATCATGAAAAGAAGAATCGGGATGGCTCTGCTGGCAGGGCTTATAACAATGTGGGTTTCCTTGGCCCAGGGGCGTGGAGTTTCTGATCCTGACAATCCCCACAACCTTTCTTCCAGTGCCACTCATGGTCGAACCCAGGCTATTGACAGTACCGAAGTGGGCGCTCAGGAAATCTGTATTTTTTGCCATACCCCTCACAGCGCATCGCCGCAGGGGGCTCTCTGGAACAGGGCGGATCCGTCCGGGACCTTTCCATTGTATAATTCCAGTTCACTCAAAATTAAGGATATTGCCGCAGCGAAATACAATACCACCGATTATCCCAATGGCGCATCCAAGCTTTGTCTCTCATGTCACGATGGGGTGACCGGTATTGGTACCTTGTTGGATCGCACCATCACAATGAATAATGAAACCATGTCCGACGTGACGACGTCGGATACGTTTGATCCGGTAATGGACCTGTCGTTGACCCACCCTGTATCGTTTGTTTTTAATACGGAAGTTTTGACGGCGATTCATGATGCTGGTAAAAGTGGAATTACCCTTCCAACCGTCACGGAGGTGGCTCTTCTGGACAGTCAGGATCGGGTGCAGTGTACTACCTGCCATGACCCCCATGATGATCGTTCTGAAATTTTATACAACTCCGCAGGGGTCCCTCCATTCTGGCGTTATATCCCAAGTTCCGGGGACCCTTATACGGCTGTTTGTAACCAATGTCATCCGAACACCAGTGTCGTCTCTGACAGTCATCACACGGTCGATTTTCCGAGACCCTAGTATTTGATGAGCGAGAAAATTGTATGAATATGAGTAGGGTAGATTATAAGTGGAGGGTCTTCGGAGTCCTGGTCGTGGTATTTTTTGTGCTCCCTGTATTCCCGGTTTTTGCGCAAGAGATCAACCGTTCCAAGGTACAGGGTGCGCACGGTGACCGTTCCGTCCTTCCTAAAACGTGTCGCGCCTGTCATCGTGGCATGTCCATGAAGATTTCTGGTGAAGAAGCGGTTTGTCTTCAGTGCCATGGCGATTCTCAGGATCGCCAAACGATGGTTTCGCGAGGCTATTTGCGTTTGACCGTTGAGACAATGTCTGATATTGGAGATCAACTGCGCAAACCCTACAACCATCCGGTTATCAGCACGAGGGGGGTGCATCAGCAGCTTGAAACGCTTCCCGAAGAGGTCAGCAACGCGGTTCGCCATGCCGAATGCGTCGATTGCCACGAGCCTCATGTCGTCGAAGAGGATCGACCGTTTCGTGGCATTTCCGGGCGTAGAGTCGGAAATTTTATGGCCGATATCGAGTATGAATACGAGCTTTGTTACAAGTGTCATTCCTCAAGTGCAAATCTTCCTTCCGGGGCGACCAACAAGCACGCTGAATTCAAGACGACCAATCCCTCTTTTCATCCTGTTGAGGGCGAAGGGCGCAATCAGTATGTGATTAGCCTCAAAGAACCTTATAATGAAACGGAAGATAAACCCGGGGATGTTTCCATCATTACCTGCAGCCATTGTCATGGCAGTGACGATTCGAATGGCCCGCGTGGGCCCCATGGGTCCAATTATGCCGGACTGTTGGTGAAAAATTACGAGATGGATGATCTTCGTCCCGAAAGTGCCTATGCTTATGCGCTCTGCTACTCCTGCCATGACCGGTCGAGCATTCTTGGCAATGAGAGTTTCTCCTATCACTCCCTGCATATTCTGGGCAACCCGGCGACTAATGAACTGGGGACATCCTGTTTTGTCTGCCATGATGCCCACGGCAGCACCGAATACCAGCATCTGATCCGGTTTGACGAAAGTGTGGTCAGTTATAACGAGGATGATAAGCTGGAATACCAGGCTACGGGGGTATCTTCGAGGCACGGTTCCTGCCTGCTCAATTGTCATGATGTTGAGCACAACCCCAAGTCCTATTGATGGCTTTCTTGTGAAGGTTACGAGCCGGACGGATTAGATCCGCCCGGCTCGTCGTTTTTTTGCCTTTTACTTTCTAATTCCAAAGGCCTGTGGTATTTTATTAGTCTATGACTGATGGCGTCGCAAAAAGTCCACCCTGCGGAGTTACGGTGCTTTTTCAGGACCTCAACCTGCCAAATGTAGGCCCTCGTCCCTGAAAAAACACCAGACCTTGCAGACCGAAAATTTTGCTATGCCATCTCAAGAGTTTTTGCGAGAACATCATGGTCAGCTACTTGTGTAAAATCGGAACCGCGGATGGCCGTGTCGTAGAACGGGAGTTTGAGGCGGTCAATAAGGATCTGCTCAGGGAAAATCTTGAGGAGCAGGGTTTTCACGTATTTTATATCAAGAAAAAGTCTTTTCAGGTTTTTTCACGCAAAAGCAGCTTCCGTCCCCAGTTCAGTGGCCGGAGGTTTCTTTCTTTTAATCAGGAACTACTGGTTCTTTTCCGCTCTGGCTTGCCTATTCTGCAAGTTCTCGATACGATTACAGAAAGACTTGAGCCTGGGCGAATCCTCGACGTGCTCCGGGAGGTCCGTGATGATATCAAGGGGGGCGGATCTTTGTCCGAAGCCTTTGGTAAGTTTCCCCGATTTTTCCCGCCACTTTATGTAGCGTCTATCAAGGCTGGAGAAAAGACCGGTGATCTGCCGGTGACCCTGGGGCGGTATATTTTATATCAGAAACGGGTCGAGGCGCTTAAAGCCAAGGTGAAAGGGGCGGCTTTCTATCCCGTTTTGCTGAGCATCGCGGTGATCGTCGTCGTTTTATTTCTGATGCTTTTTGTCGTTCCCCGGTTTACCCAGATTTACGCCGATGCTAACGCTCAATTGCCGTTGATTACCCGTATGCTGATTGGATTTACTGAGACTTTGACGGCGAGTCTACCGTTTGCTGTTCCCGGGTTGATCGCGGGTGGAATGGCGCTCCGGGTCTATGCCCGTACTGAGCGGGGGATTCTGCTGGTCGACAGGATCAAGTTACGGTTGCCTTTTTTCGGGAAGTTGTTCAGTGACTATGCTATTTCCAATTTCTGTCGGACCTTTGCTACCACTCTTTCGAGCGGAATACCGGTTATTCAATCGATGCAGATGGCTCGTGGCACCCTTAATAACAGGCTGTTGGAGAATCTCCTGGTAAGCGCTACGCGGAAGGTGGAAGAGGGCATGACCATTTCCTCGTCCCTGGAACAGGCTGGTTTTTTTCCGACTCTGGCCCTTCGGATGATCGGTGTTGGTGAAACGACCGGCGCGCTGGCTGATATGCTTAACGACGTTTCAGAATATTATGAAGAAGAAGTTGAGCGCCGCTTGGATCGTCTTACCACACTGGTTGAACCGATTATGATGATGACCATGGGTTTGTTAATTGGCGGAATCATCGTGGCTATGTATGTTCCTATTTTCCAAATGGGCAGCACCGTCAGCTAGTTTCCATTCGGAATCTCTGGATGGGACGAGTGCAGTTTCCATATAAAAAAACGAGCAATTATTCGCAAGGTCAAGGAAATCAAGGCTCTGCGCGGAGACTTACGTGGTACGTCGCACAAGTGAAGCCGTAGATTGATGCAGAGATTGCAGAAAAGGGCCGTTTCCGGGCCGAACCGACACCCCGATGCGGAGAGTTTTCATGATGAGTTTTGAGCGAAAAAAAATCGGGGAAATCCTTGTTTCCATGGGGTCTATTACTCCGGCTGAGATTAAGCTTGTGCTGGAGCGGATGCAGACTCGAGGTGAAAACTTTGGATCAACGGGGGTCACCGAAGGTTTTTTTTCCGCCGAGGCTTTAAGCCAGGCCCTGGCCCGGCAATTTAATCTCGACTATATCGATCTTGAGAATTTTATTCCCGATGCTGAGCTGTTGACATCGCTACCACCAGGGATGGCTCTGCGGTACCGTTTTTTACCCATTAGTCGGGACGAGACAGGCCTGGTGGTGGCGATCGCTGATCCCACTGACGTAGCGACCCGGGAAAGTCTTGAACTGTTGCTTGATACCTCCCTTTCGCTACGGGTAGCGGTTGAAGGGGATATTATAAAGATTCTCGAGCGGCTCGAGGGGACCAAGCATGTATTGGATGAGGTCTCCGAAGATTTCAAGCTGCAGTTGGTTAAAGAGACGGATAAGGGAGAGGAAGTCCTTTCCCTTGAAAAACTCACCGCCGACACCAGTCCGATCATCCGGCTCATCGATTCGACCCTTTATGATGCCCTTAATAAACGGGCAAGCGACATTCATATCGAAGCCAGCCTTGATGGTGTGATTATCAAGTATCGCATCGATGGTGTCTTGTATCGGGCCACCGAGCCTCTCGACAGTCGTTTTCAGGGGCCGATCATCTCCCGCATCAAGGTTATGAGCGAACTGGATATTTCTGAACGAAGAATCCCCCAGGACGGCCGTTTCAAGGTGCGCATTGGTAGCCGCTCTATCGACTTTCGCGTATCAATCATGCCGAGTATCTTTGGCGAGGATGCGGTCATCCGTATTCTTGATAAAGAAACCATTGCATCGGATCTTCAGGGGCTCACTCTCGAGTCCCTCGGGTTTGCCGAGCGGGAGCTGGTCAGGTTTCGACGCATGATCCGAGAACCCTACGGCATGGTGCTGGTCACTGGGCCAACCGGGAGTGGCAAGACCACCTCGCTGTACGCCGCTCTTTCCGAAATTAACAATGAAGAAGAAAAAATCATCACTATTGAAGATCCTGTTGAATACCAACTCAAGGGGATCGTTCAGATCCCGGTTAATGAAAAAAAGGGGCTGACCTTTGCGCGCGGACTACGGTCGGTTTTACGTCATGACCCCGATAAAATCATGGTCGGCGAAATCCGTGACCCCGAAACCGCCCAGATTGCGGTCCAGTCGGCCTTGACCGGCCACCTTGTCTTTACCACGGTGCATGCCAATAATGTATTCGATGTGCTGGGTCGTTTTCTTCACATGGGGATTGATGCTTACAATTTTGTTTCTTGTCTCAACTGTGTCATTGCCCAGCGTCTGGTGCGCAAAATCTGCCCACATTGCAAACAAGAGATGCGCTATGACCGCCAGGCTCTTGAGGAATCGGGCCTGAATTATGAGGAGTATCGCAATTATTCTTTCTATGAGGGGGCAGGCTGCAAAGAATGCAACGGTAAGGGGTATCATGGCCGTAGTGCAATTGTAGAACTCCTCGAAATGAACGATACCATGCGTGAGTTAATTGTCGAAAAAGTTCCGATTTCCCAGCTTAAGAAGGCGGCGGTACAATCCGGAACCCGGTTCCTGCGGGAGTCGGCCATTGAAAAAGTGCTGACCGGGGTTTCTACCCTTAAGGAAATCAACCGGGTTACGTTTGTCGAAAAGGTGGAGGCAGGGTGATTCGTCGAAATTTTCTCAGCCTGGATATCTGTGGTGGCGAGCTGCGCGGGGTGGCGCTGCGCCGGCAGGGGGCAAAAACGGTCGTGTTGACCGGCGCCAGAGTTACATCGCTGGACGATGATGTTTGGGCGCTGTCGGTGCGGGATGGAAACATTCTGGACCGGGATCGTTTTATTTCCGCGGTCAAGGCGACGCTCGATCCTATCTCTGGTGGTGAAGATCGAATTGTTCTCTCATTGCCCGACTCCATCGGTCGGATGATGTTGATCGAGGTCGACAGCACCTTCAAATCCCGTGAAGAAGGGATCGAGGTGGTTAAGTGGCAGTTAAAGAAGCGTCTCCCGGCTGAAGCCAAGGATGTGCAGCTGGACTACCAGGTCCTCGAAAAAACCGAAACGGGCAGGTATCGCCTAGCGGTTTCGATGATCGTCCGGAATGTGCTCCATCAGTATGAAGACATTCTTTCGGAGGCGGGTTATCACCCTGTCGTGGTCGATTTCCATTCGCTCAATCTTTATAACTACTATCGTTCCCGTCTGGATCTGGGGGATGACTTTATCCTGGTTGGAATTGACGGCGGCTTTCTGGGCCTGCAGTTCTATCAGGGAGGAATTCCTTGCTTTTATCGGTATAAGCGGATGGTTGTTGATCCCCTGGAAGTTTTCAAAGAAGTCAACATGTCGTTTGCTTCGATTCGTGAAAGCTATTCCGGTTTTAATCGCGCCGCCGTTTTTCTACATTGTGACTCCCCAGAGGGGGATGCGCTGGTTGAGGCGCTGGAGGCAGCTTTCGAACGGGATGTTGTCGTTCTTGACCCAAAGGTCGGGCGTCTTGTCGTAAAACCCCTGCCGCCTGGCTCGGTCGCTAACAAGAACTTGGCTGCCGCCATTGGCGCAGCTGAGCGGTTGATGTGAGGTGATGACATGAAGTTGACCCTCAATCTGGCCAGTCGGTCTTATCTCAATCGACGCGCCCTGCGTTTTTCGTACCTCACGATCTCTGCGGTTCTGTTGTTGCTTTTGCTCTTTAACCTGTACGGCTATCTCAGTGCCCATGACCGGGTCGGTTTGCTCAATGACCGGTTGGCTGATGTGGATCGCCAGCAGCAGGCAGAAACAGGGACTTTGGCACCCAAGATGACCATTTCCGAGCAGGAACAGTTGATTGCTGATGTCGAATTTGCCAATGACATTCTCAAAAGAGATGGTTTTCAGTGGACGTTGCTGCTCGACCGTCTGGAGGAAGTTGTCCCCGAGCAGGTCTATATCCGGGGCATTCGTCCGAATTATGAGGAGGGGTCTTTCGGGCTCTCTGGTAGTGCCCGTAACGTTGCTGCCCTGCGGGCATTCCTCGACAATTTAAGCAAATCTCCCGGTTTCAGTGATTTCTATCTGTTGCAGCAGGCTCTGCAGGAGCAACAAGGTGGCGGCGGTCTGATCGGGTTTTCGATTGTCGTGAAAGGGGCCTTCTGACATGACCAGGGATTCTTTGCTGTTCGCCGCATGGCAGAGGGATAAAAAGCTTCCCCTTTTGGTGGTTTTTCTGTTGTTGCTGAATGTCGCCGCCTTTGTCGGTTTGAAATACTACGTATCGCCTCAGGTGGAGACGCTTGAAAAAAAATATATCGAACGTCAGGCCGATCTTCGTCTCAGTCGTGCCCATGGACGGGGCCCCGATGAACCGCATGACGAACTCTGGGGGGCCAGGGACGACCTGCAAACCTTCTGGCAGGCGATTCCCCCTCGTGCAGAATTTACTTTGCTGATCGCTGAATTATTCAGCCTGTCGGAGGATGCCGGGTTGGCGATAACCCAGGTCAGCTATGACCCCGAGCCGGTTAAGGGGCGAGACCTGCTGCGCTACGGCCTGGTCTTTTCGGTAAGTGGTGATTATAGTCAGATCAAGCGCTTTGTCTATTCGCTCGAGCAGTCGGAACGGTTGGTTGCCATAGATGACCTCGCTCTGAGTGGCAGCGATGATCAAGGCCGGCAACAGGTTCGCCTCAGTCTGCGCTTGTCGACCCTGTTTCGAATGGGGGGCTTATGACCAGGCAGAAACTCATTCTCGCGGTGTTGCTGTTAATTCTGGCCCTGGCGTTTTGGTATGCCTACTGGGCTTCACCTCGGCAGGAGCGGGTGGCCCCGGCGGTTGGTTCTCAGGCAAAAGTCAAGCGGACTCATGAGGTTCAGACTGCACCCATGCTTACTGATAAGAGGCGGGTGCGACTTGAAATTCTGGAGCGCGGAATTGATGCCTTTTCGGAACCGCGAAGGGATATCTTCCGTCTGGTGCAACCGCGGCCGATTGTGGCAACGCCGCCCCCGAGGGTTACGGTACCTCAACCCACGCCACCCCCGGTGTCGCTACCGGTTCAGGTGAGTCCCGCTTTGGTGCCGCAGGCGGCGGTTCGTTTTACTGCTCTCGGTTATTTGGAGAAAGAAAAGGTGAAAACCGTATTTCTTTCCCTCGAAAATGAAATTTTCATAGTTAAGGAAGGGGATCTCTTCGGCAAGAATAAGGAGTTCGAAGCGGAAGAAATCACCGATGAAAAAATTGTCATTCGACATGGGAGCGGAACGTTTCCGATTACGATTCCGTTGATCGATACGACCCCGTCGGCACCGTCATCACCAGCGCCATCAAGAATGTCAACGCCTCCGGTTGGACGTTCACCGGGTAATATGCGTCCGACCAGGTTCCGTCCGCCTCCGATACCGACAAGGACCGTCGATGAGGATCAGGGAACAGGCGCCGAAGAGGACTCTATAAATGATACAGAGGAGGTCGATCAAAATCTGGAAGACCTTGAAGCCCCTTTCGAGGAAGATTCGCCGCCTGAAATAGAAAATCCCACTGAAGAAACTGAACCCGGTAAACCCGCGGCCGGGAACACAGGGATGTTGCCGATGAGGAGTATGCTTTAATGAATTGTATGGTTATTGGGCGCGTCGTTGTGCTTGCTCTGTTGTTGACTTATCTGGGAGGATGTGCGGGACCTAAGGCGTTCAAGGAGGGGGAAGCTCTTCAGCGTCAAGGGAAGTATGATGAAGCGGTGACTAAGTTTGCGGACGCCGTGGCCAGTTCTCCTGATAACCAGGAATACCGTCTCAATCTTATTAAATCCAGGGGCGATGCTGCCTGGCATCATATTGAAAAAGGCCGTACTCTGGTGACTCGGCAGCAGTATGACCAGGCGTTATTTGAATTTCGTCAGGCTCAGGCTCTTGACTCCTCGATGGTGGTGGCAGGACAGGAAATCGGGCGCACCGAAATCCTGATTCAGTCGGAGAAGCTGATTAATGAAGCTGAGTCCTCCTACAGGGCCCGCAGGTTTTCTACGGCCAAAAATAATCTGGCCCATGCTCTGGAGTTGACTCCAGGCAATCGCAGGGCTCTTGAGCTGCTCGAAAAGGTGCAGGAGGGCCGCAGTACCATTTTGGACGGGTTTGAACTCGAGGTCTCGTCAGACACGCCGATCACCCTGAATTTCAAGTCTGCCCAGACCAAGGAAGTTTTTAATATTCTGTCCCAGCTATCGGGGATCAACTTCATTTTTGACGAGGAAATGAGGGAGCAGAGCGTCTCGTTGTCCCTCGAAAACGCATCCTTCGCCCAGGCACTAGAGCTGCTGCTTAAGCTGAACGATCTGAGTAAAAAGGTTCTCAACAGCAAAACGATTATCATCTATAGCAACACCAAAGAAAAAGGAAAGCAATACGATGACCAGATCATTCAGACTTTTTACCTGTCGTATATCGATGCCAAAAAGGCGGTAAATCTGTTGCGGACCATGCTGCAGCTCCGTAAGATTTATGTGCATGAGGAGCTCAATGCTCTGGTCGTAAGGGACAAGCCCGATGTGATTAAGCTGGCCCAGCAGATACTGGAAGCGGCCGATCGTGGTGATTCGGAGGTGGTTCTCGATCTTGAGTTGGTTGAAATTACTCATACCGACGAGTTGAATATCGGCCCCTCTCTGAGTTCTAATTCGGTCAGCTTTGGTTTGAGCAACCCGGGGTCCGGCAGCATTGTGGCGGAGGTGCTGACCTCAGGAACGACAACGACTTCATCTGACTCTGACACGACAACTGGCGTTTCAACCAATCTGGTAACTGGTCTGAGTAACCTGCAGACTTTTTACACGTTGCCAACGTTGACCTACGATGTTCTTCGTACGCTTACTGATTCGGAAATTCTGGCGAACCCCAGTATTCGGGTGAAAAATAAGGAAAAAGCCAAAGTTCATATCGGCAGTCGCGAGCCGGTAATCACGGTTACCGTCAGTAGTGACACGACTTCTGAAAGTATTCAGTATGTCGATGTTGGGGTTAAGCTCGACGTTGAGCCGACCATACAGCTTGACAGTACTGTGCTGACTAAAGTGGAACTTGAGGTCAGCAATGCCACCCGGCTTACGGAACTTTCGAGTGGTACCACTCCGTTGCAGATTACGACCACGAGTGCGTCAACCTCGCTGATTCTCAAAGACGGTGAACAGACCATCATTGGCGGTCTGTTGCGGGATGACCAGTCGAAAAGCAAAAGTATGATTCCCTTTCTTGGAGAAATTCCCCTGTTGGGAAAATTATTCACGGGCCACAGCAACTCCAAGACCAAACGGGAAATCCTGCTTTCGATTACCCCGCATATTGTCAAGAGAGTCGAATTGCCCAATGTCGACGTGGCGAGCATCTGGTCCGGTGGAGAAGATGACTTGAAGGCAGGGCCTAATTTTGGTTCTTTTGCCGCCTTTAAACCTGAACTCGAAGAACCGCCGCTGATTGTGGCTCCCGCCCTGATGCCGACGGAGTCTGTTTCACCTGGCGCCATCGATCCAGAGAGTTTGGTACCCATGGATTCCGCTGGGGAGGCGGTTGCCGATTATGCCGAAGTGGTCGAAGTTTCTGACGAGGGGGCTCCTTCAACTGCCAGTGCGAACGCCGCGGTGAACACCGGGACGCCTCTTTCTGGATCGTTGCCTGAAGCTGTTTCGGTAGCGAGTCCGGCCGCTGTCGCTGTCGTAGCACCATCGCCTGAATCGGCGCAACTGCCGACTATCCCGACTCCTGCAGCCTCCGCAGCTTCTGTGTCTGAGCGGATAGAACAGGTGACCATGGCTCCGCCAGCGCTTCCCAAGGTAGCGGAACGGGCACGTATTTATCTCTCCGGTTCGGGGCTGGTCGATACCGGCAAGGAATTTACCCTCGATGTGATCGTCGATGAAGTGGTAGACTTGTATAGTGCTCCGCTCTTTGTTCGCTTTGATCCTCAGCAGTTGACTTTCGTTAAAGCTGAGGAGGGTGATTTTCTCAAACAGGGAGGGACCTCGACTCTCTTTACCACCAGTGTCAATAATGACAAGGGCGAATTGATTGTCGGTCACAAACAGGGGCTCGGCGGCGCCGGTGTCTCGGGTGGCGGAAAACTGTTCCGGTTGGTATTCAAGGCCCATTCTGCAGGGCAGACGCAGGTAGGGTTTGATCGGATTAACTTCCGCAATCCGGCTGGCAATCGATTGGTTGTTCTGCCCATGTCTTTTACCTTGGATATTCGATAATTATCCTATGAAGGGCTCGATTCGACCATACCGTATCCGGGGCCTGACCCTGGTCGAACTGTTGATCGCGATGGCGATTCTGTCTATTCTGGCGGCGGCCGTAATACCGGTTGCTGAGGTGACGGTACGGCGCAGTAAAGAAATCGAACTGCGTCGGGCACTGCGGGAGATACGTACGGCAATCGATCTCTACAAGGCTGATTATGACAAGGCGGTCACCGACAATACCCTCCCCGGGGGGGCGACGCTGGGGGATTCGGGCTATCCCGAAGATCTAGAAACCCTGGTTCAGGGCAAAGACTGGGGGGGGGCTAGTAAAACGATAAAGAAATACTTGCGGCGGATTCCACCTGACCCTTTCGACAAATATGATGAGGGCTGGGGGCTTAGGTCCTACGCTGATGATGCCGATTCAACGGTATGGGGTGGCGATGATGTTTACGATGTCTTTTCGCAGAGCACTGCCACCGCTCTGGATGGAACACTTTACAATACTTGGTAAAATGCTGCCTATGAACTTACTGATAACATTGCTGCGCCGCCGTCCCCGGGGATTTACCCTGGTCGAACTGTTGATCGTCATGAGCGTGATTGGTATATTGGCGGCCATCTCCGTGCCGAGTTATACCCGGAGCCTGATCAAGGCTCGCGAGGCCGTTCTCATGGAAGACCTCTACCAACTGCGCCGTTCAACCGATGCCTTTTATGCTGATAATGCCCGCTATCCCGACTCACTGGAAGATTTGGTGTCCAGCAAATATCTGAGAGGGGTGCCGACGGATCCCTTTACCCGTGAGAGTGAGTGGGATTGCCTGCCTCCAGAGGCGACGGAAGAAGGGGAATTGGCAGAGGGCGGGTGCTACGATTTTCGCAGTCTTAGCGATCTGGTTGGGCTCAACGGGATTCCCTATAGCGAGTGGTAGCGGACATGATGGATGGGGCCACAAAAAATCTGGTCAGCGGTAGTGTTGTAATTTTTCAGGATATCGACTTCCCCGATGCAGGTTTGGCCTCGGTACCCCTCAAAGGTTTTGTAGAGCGAAGCTTTTGTAATGTTATTTCAGCGCTTTTCGCGAGATTGTCATGATTCAGATTTACAATGTCAGCAAGGCTTATCGTAGGGATGCCAGTGCCCTATCCGACCTCAATCTGAAAATTCCCAAGGGGGATTTTGTCTATATTACCGGTCCGTCGGGGGCTGGTAAATCCACTCTGCTAAAGCTTCTGTATGCTGCAGAAAAACCGAGTCGCGGACAGATTCTCATCAATGGGCAAAATGTCACTCGCATGAGTGGACGTCGGATTCCCGAACTGCGGCGTCATATGGGGATTGTTTTTCAAGATTTCAAGCTTCTTAATTCACGGACCATATTTGAAAATGTGGCGTTTCCTCTTGAAGTCCAGGGGAAAAAACGCTTTGAAGTGAGCAAAAAAGTCTTCCAGACTCTTAAACTCGTAGGTCTTGAGCACAAACTTCAGTCCTTGCCCCTTGAGCTCTCCGGTGGTGAGCAACAGCGGGTTGCGGTAGCCCGGGCACTTGTGGTTGATCCTTTGGTGCTGATCGCCGATGAGCCTACCGGAAATCTCGATCCTGAGGTGACGCTCGATATAATGGGCTTGTTTCGGGGGGCCAATGCACGGGGATCGACGGTACTTCTGGCCACCCATGACCGAGAAATGATCCGTCAGTTTCCCCGGCGGGTGATTACCCTTGAAAATGGGCGACTCGCCGATGACCGAATGCCGTAGCTTCTAGCCCGTATGCAATAATCTTTTTTAAAGGTTTGATAGCGGTGGAACGTCTTATCTATTTTATTCGCAGGGCGCTGCGCAACATGCGCCAGTGCCTTTTCCTTTGCAGTGTCGCTATTGGAACGACTGCCGTGGCCCTGAGCATTATTGCTTTTTTTGCCATTGTGGTGCTGAATGTGCAGCAAATTACCGCAGATTGGAGCCGGCAGGTTGAGATTGTGGCCTATCTCGACAGGGTTCCTGATGCGGTGACGCTCCAGGGGTTGCAAAGCAAGCTTTTGGCGTTGCCAGAAGTAGAAAAAATCGAATATACCACCTCTGATGAGGCCTTCAGTCAGTTTCGCAAGCGGCTTGGCAACGATGCTGACCTTTTGGACGGTGTGGATTCCGATATTCTGCCTGCTTCTTTTAAGATCGCCCTGAAGCCGCCCTTTCGCAATCAGGCTGGAGTTGATACTGTCGTGGCTCGATTGCAGAAGGACGTTGGCCTGGATGATGTCAAATTCGGTCGTGAATGGCTTGAGAAATTCGAATCCTTTGTCGCCCTGCTTAAGTTGGGAGGCGCGGTCATTGGGGGCTTTTTGCTCTTTGCCGCGCTGTTTATCGTGTCAAATACCATTCGTCTTACACAGTATGCGCGGCGGGACGAGCTTGAGGTCATGAGTCTGGTTGGCGCCACTTCGATGTTCATCAAGACCCCTTTTCTTATCGAAGGGGCGATTCAGGGAGCACTCGGGGGGATTGCCGCCATTGTCTGCTCCTTTGTCCTGTTTCGATTATTTCTGTATGAAAGCCTGTCTGCTTTGCTGCTGGCGTCCGGCAGCGGCACCATTGTTTTTCTGCCCCTCTCTTTTCAGTGGATGTTTCTAGGGGCTGGTGTCTTTCTCGGGTTTTTCGGTAGTTTGATGTCTTTGCGCAAGCTGGTCCGGATTTGAACCCCGTGTTGCGGATCTCCCTGCATATGTGTTGTGCGTTGCTTTTGCTGTTGATTTATTGCGCTCCGGTTTTCGCTGAAGGGAAAAAGCTGGACGAAACTCGGCAGACTCTTAATGAAATTGAGCAACGGATTTCTAAAGCGGCAAAATCTCTGTCTGAGAAACAGCGGCAGGAAAAAAACCTGGGGAACGACCTCAAAACGGTGGAGCGGGAGCTGGATCGCTTGCGTCAGCGGGTTGAATCCCAGGCACGGCGTCTTGCTTCACTGGAGCAGGAACGGTCAGTCGTTGAGCAGGAAATCACCGAACAACGGAAGGCCTCAAGTGGTTTAAAAGAGCAGGTTAATCGCCGGCTCAGGGTTCTGTACAAGGGGGGAGAA
>JBFHFM010000046.1:0-16777 GCA_041583595.1 Trichloromonas sp.
AGACCTGAAAGAAGAAGAGGCAAGGCTTCGACACAACCCGTTTCACCAGCGAGATAGCTGAGATAGGCCCGAATTCTGTCCTCAGATTCGGACCATTTATCGAGGAGTAAAATAATCGCCGGACGCCCCAGAGAAATTAAAGCACTGGCGGCTTCCTGGCAAACCACTTCGTCATCCAGAACTTCGAGCAACGAATCGGCACTATGGATATTTCCGGTCAATGGAACCAGGACCAGCGCAGCCCGTACAACCGCCAGGCTACTGGCATGAAGCAGTTCGGTCAGAGCCTGTGCAGGGCCCTCATCCAAGTCCACTAGTAAATTTGCAACTTTCTCAGGGTGTGCAGCATAGAGAGTTGCCAGCGATACAGCAGCGGCTTCCCGGACATTACGCATCCGATCCCTAAGGCCCTCAACAAGCAAGAAAAGCCCATCGGCAACGTTCGCCTGGCCAATACATTCAAGGAGAGCCTTGCGCAAAAGAGGGTCGTCGTTATATCTCTGAATTTTTTCAATAGGAATAGGTTGTCCGATTTTGCCAAGAGCTTCAAGAATGGTAAAGCGCATCAACAAATCAGCATCGGCCATAGCCTCCAGGAGGACAGAGACTGCTTCAGTAGCACCGATTTTTCCAAGATTTTCGGCTGCCGCCGCCCGTACATTACGATCTTCATCCGACATGGCCTCGACCATTGCGGAAGCACTTGATAAATCGTGGATATCACCAAGGATATCGAGAACGAATTTGCGAACATCATGGTCAACACACTTCAGCTCTTCATAAAGCACCGGCAGCGCCTGACTCCCCAGATGAATCAGAATATCGACTGCCGTATTACGAAGTCCTGCATTGTCCTGCGAATGCAGCAATTCAACAATGTCTCCGGCCAATTCAACAGCCCGGGGAAAAGACAGAAAAACCTCCGCAGCTTCCTTACGAACTCGCCAACTGGAATCACCCATTCCTTGATAAATCAGAGACATGGCAAGATCTGAACCAAATTCACCCATTTCCCTGACAGCCTGAATGCGTTCTTCTTCGTTGTCTGATCCCAATTTTTTTTTCAGTAACCGCTCAATATCCACAAAAATCCTCTGGGATTCATATCTGATTTAATTCGACGAAGAAATGCCAAAGTAAACCGAAAATAAGGATAAACAACCGTATGACCGAACGTGCCTGATGAGCTACCTTCAAAACAACAGGCTATTCGCTTACGTTCTTGATTGTTTGAGGTTGAAACTTTTTTAAATTGATAATTTCGTCGGAAGTTAATATTTTTTCGAGGTCAATCATCATAACCAGATCACTGTCTCGTTGACAGACAGCCATGAAAAAATCAGCCCCATCGCCTTTGACAAAGTCAGGTGCCGGTTTCACTTCATGCCGAAGATAACGACGCACCTCAGTCACTTCATCGACCATGAGGCCAACAAATTTTTCAAAAATGGCACAGATGACAATACGAGTCTTGCGGTCTTTCGGGGTGACCGGCAAATCCAGCCGTTTTCTTAGATCAATGACGGGGATAACCAATCCCCGCAAATTAATCATGCCATCAACAAAAGCGGGAGCCCTGGGGACGGAAGTCAACTTCTGGGGTCGGATGATTTCCTTAATTCGCATGATATCCAACGCATACATTTCAGACGCTAGTCTGATGCAGGCAAGCTGAACATCCGGACGCCCCTTTACTCCAGGCATTTCATCAGAACTCAGAACCGGAAGACTCATTTGGCTAAAAATCTCTGAATTGTTTCAATGACCATAGCCGATTTAAATGGTTTGGTAATATACCAGTCGGCTCCGACCTTTTCACCGCGCACCATGTCTTCCCTGCTCTTTTTTGCAGTAAGCATGACCACCGGTATTTGCCTGGTAGAGGGATCACTTTTTATTTGCCTGCAGACCTCGAACCCATCGACCTCAGGCAACATGATATCCAGCAGAATCAAATCTGGTTTTTCTTGCGCGACGGCTTCTAGGGCAGCCCTTCCATTTGTTACCCCTTTAACATCGAAGCCCTTTGAAATCAGCAGGATACTCTCCAGCTTAAGAAGGCTTTCCTCATCTTCGACGATAAGGATTTTTTTCTTGTTCACTGGGTTACTCCTTTCCCCTTGTCAAAGCAAACTCTGGACTCAGAAGATTTTGCAATTGCAATAATATCAGCATCCGGCCTTGATGACGCCCGACACCTGAAACCAATTCACGATTAATGCCAGACAACACCGCCGGTGGTGGTTCAATTTTATCCTCTTTAATTCTTACGACCTGAGTAATGTTATCAACCAAGAGACCAACAACCATTTCTTCATATTGGCAGACAATAACTCGCGACTGCTGGTTGATGTCGACATCACCAAGAGAAAGGCGACGGGCAAGATCATATATCGGAACGACAATGCCCCGCAGAGAAATTATCCCCAATATAAACGAGGGGACACGGGGAATATCGGTAACCTCACGTGGTTTAATTATCTCATTTACTGCCTCAATGTCTATAGCATACTCTTCACCAGCGAGAGAAAAAGTCAACCATTGACGAGAGTTGTCAATTACATCCTGATTTTTTTTGACCAAATCATTTCGATTATTGTCTTCAACCAGATCGATTTGAAACGGGGATTCAAATAATTCCTGAATGGCTACGTCAAAAGACTGAACCTGAGCCTTCGATTCGCCAGCCATACCTGCCCCCTGGGGCACGAGAAGATATTCGTCAAAAGGAACCCCCTGGATCGAAGAACTTTGCCCGCCGGCATCGTAATCGGACCCAGTCCCTTTTTTCTTCTGAGTATTAGCTTTTTTGCGGATATCAGCGAGATCCATTTGTTAACTTTCTTTTTCAGGGTCAAGAAGACAACGACAACTCCACCATGATGGATCGGATAATTTCAGGGCCAATCGGTTTAGATTCTCGTCCGTACCCCTCCAGAAGAGCCAGGGCTGCGGCATGATTGATTTTGCGAGGCACGCCTCCAGAATAGCTGTAAATCAATTCTATCGCAGCAGGCAGAAACAGACCCGCTTCGCCCCCGGCAACCTGCATTCGAAAATCAATATACGCTGCAGTATCATCGAGAGAGAGCGGTTGCAGGTCATACTGCATTCCGATTCGCTGGCGCAGTGGTTCATAAGCCCTGTGTGCCAACCGTTTTCTCAGTTCAGGCTGCCCCATTAACACCAAACTCATAAGATTGCGGTCATCGAGCTGAAAATTTGTCAGCAGCCTGATTTCATCAAAAGTGTCCTTATGCGGGACCAGTTGCGCCTCATCCACCACCAGAACCGGGCAGATATTCTGTTGAAACAAGCGGTAAAGTTCAGCCCCTATTTGTTCGAGGAGATCAGTCTTGAAGCGCGCTGGATCGGACACCCCCAACCGCAGAGCCAAGGCCCGAAGAAACTCCATCGGTGTCAGCCGAGGATTAATGAACAGCAGGATTCGATATCCCTCAGGCAGTTCGTCCATCAATGCACGCGAGAGTGTGGTTTTCCCACAACCGATTTCACCGGTCAGCAGAATCAGGTCACGCTCTTCGACCGCATAGATCAAACGAGCCAGAGCTTCCCGATGCATTTTGCTCTGAAAAAGAAACCTTGGATCCGGGGTCTTACTGAAAGGACGTTCTGTCAGACCATAAAAGTCTTTATACATAAAACGCCGAATCACCCCTAAGAGCTTCGCTCATGAGGCCACCGACATCAAGAACCAGAATGGTTTTCTGATTCCCTAAATCCGCAGCTCCGGCAATTCCCCGAACAAAAGACAAGGATTCTCCGAGAGATTTAATAACCACATCTTGCTGCCCCAGGAGTTCATCCACAACAATACCAACCTTTTTATCGGCAAAGCCGACCACAGCAACAAAAAAGCGGCTTTTGCCTCGGGCACGGTCAGAAAGATTAAAAACAGTTTCGAGAAACAAAAGAGGCAAGGTGCTATTCCGAAGTTCGATGACTTCCTTCCGTTCAATGGTCCGCACGGCAGATGGCTCCACCATGATCGTTTCCATGACAGAATTGATAGGAATAGCGTAAGTCTTGCCGCAAATTTTGATGATCAAGGCCTTAATTATGGCAAGAGTGATCGGCAGAGTAATCGCCATCGTGGTACCGACACCTACTGTGCTATCCAACTCAACCATTCCGGAAAGATGGGCGATGTTATTTTTAACCACATCCATCCCTACCCCTCGACCCGAAAGATCACTGACCGTTTCAGCAGTCGAGAACCCTGGCGTGAAAAGCAGATCGTAAACTTGTTCACGGGCCAGTTTGGCGTCTTCAGCTACCAGCCCCTTTTGAACTGCTTTCCGTTTGATTTTTTCTGGATCAATCCCACGACCGTCATCCTGAATTTCAATGACGACATGATTCCCTTTTTGTGAGGCGGACAGTCGAATCAGCCCTTTTTTTGGCTTGCCGGCGGCTTGTCGTTCCTCAGGTGGCTCAATACCGTGATCTATGGAATTGCGGATGATATGCATGAGCGGATCGGACAGGTCTTCGACAATTAACTTGTCCAGCTCTGTTTCGGCTCCATTGACTTCAAGCGCTACTATTTTCCCACGCTCGCCGGCCACTTTGCGAACGATCCGATTCATCTTGTCGAAAAGTTGGGCCACAGGAACCATGCGAACCTCCATGACTCCCTTCTGTAACTCCTCCAGTCGACGTTCGAGGGTTCGGGTGGCCTTTTGGAGTTCAGTGCCGAGTTCGTGAATCCCCTCACTTCTGATCTGGTCACAGACACGAGCAATGGCCGCCTTGGACAGGACCAATTCACCAACAACGTTCATGAGCAAGTCAAGCTTATCTATGTCAACCCTAACGGTACGACTGATTGAACGAACAGAAACTTGGGATGCTGATTCTGCGGGTTGCTGCACTGCAGGAGGAAGCTCTTCCTGAAGCGGGGGTTGGCTGACCACGTCCGGAAAGGGAGGCGCCGGCTTCATGCTGCCGATGACGGACTCTACGATCGCCTCGTCACGACCAAGCAGCTGGACTATTTCATCAGCACCCTTGTCAGTACCAATGATGATCTGAAACGCGATCCGGTCGGTCAGGTCTCCTGCGGATGGCAAGGTACTGATAACCTCACCATGTTTTTTTAACAGATCGGTCAACCCTCCCAGGTCCTGATCAAAGCTGCAGAGATCAAAGTCAACCTTGACCTTAAGAAGATTCTTCTTATTCTTGAGGTTTTCGAGGATCCGGTGCTCTTCGTACTCCGTAAGGACAGTTAAAATTTCAGGATCGATATGATATTTGGAAAAAGGGTCAGAGGGAGCTGCATTGTCGCCAAGAAGGACGTTTTCAATGCGTTGCAGGATGGAACTCAAATCGGATGTAAAGTCAGGATCTTCGGCCTTGCCATCAACCAACCTGGTCAATATATCCATGCCATCGCAAAGCACGGCAACAAGAACGGCGCTGAGTTCAACCTTACCAAGACGCAGGCTGTCGAGCAGATTTTCCAGATGATGGGACAGGGTGGAAACATCATCAAAGCCGAACATTCCGGCTAGCCCCTTGAGTGAATGAGCTCCGCGAAATATTCTATTGAGGAGATCAGGCTCACAAGTGCCGGACTCGGCACAATCACCTAGAACAATCAGGTCATTGTTTAGATTTTCAATAATTTCCTCAGCTTCGCCGAGAAAATCATTGATAGCCTGAGACGATGAACCTCCCACCATGACCTCCTAGCCTAAAAATTTTCGGATAAGGCTCTGTAGTTCTTCGGGCACAAAAGGTTTAACCAGATAGGCATCAGCTCCAAGAGCCAACCCTTTTTGACGATCCTTTTCGCTCCCCTCAGTGCTAACGATAACCAAGGGCAGCAATTTATAAATGGCGTTACTTCGAATAAAACTCACCAGTTCAAGACCATTGATATCGGGCATGTTGATATCGGTAATGACCATATCAACCATTTCTCTTGGCAAAATGCGCAGCGCCTCGAATCCGTTCTCCGCTTCTACGACCTCGTAATCACCCATGGCCGCAATAGTGGATCCGATGAGAGAACGCATCGTTGACGAATCTTCGGCTATCAGGATTTTTTTACCCACTCTATCCTCTTCGTATCAGATGGATACGCGTTCACGTAATTTTCGTTCAAGCAGAGCCTTTTCCATAGTCAACCCGGCGTGAGTCAGAAAAATTTCTAATGCTTCGGTTTCGCCAATGCGTGTTTGCATGGGAAGGTTATCCCCATAGATAACCGCAACAACCCGTCCTTCGCTAACCAAGGGCCCCAAAAAAATATCTTCAGGCTCATCACCGCCAAGGCTTTCTTTCAGATAATTATCCCAGTAACAATCTTCAAGCCTAACTCTCCTGGGCGTCATCTCAGAAAGAACTTCACTAAAAATAGAGGGTTCATCAACAGGAATTCGCATTTTACGAATTTTTGCGTCGGCAGATTCCTCTTCGAATTCTATACCAAACTGCCCCAGACCAACAATCTCTTTTTCCCTAACCTTAAAAATCACGGCACGATTCATAAACTCGCTTGCGAACCGAAGAACCAAAAGAATAATACCACCACCGAGTGCAGGGCTGTTCAACTCCTGAACCATCCCTTTAAGCTGCTTCAACACCCCTGGCTGCAGCCCCCTTGTTTCGACAGATGAGCCGACATGCTCGCCAAGCTCTTCAAGTAAATCGGCAGCAAAATTATACGAGGGTAAACAGTCAACCGAGGTATTCGCATCAGCATCCGACACTTGGCTTATTTTCGCATCAACCAGAGATGCAAGGTCGGCCTGTCCATCGGAAGATTCCCCCCGATGCCGTCTTTCATCGACAATCCGACTTCCTTCGATCGCAAGCCACTGAGTATTCAATCCCTGCCGTAAAACCTGGTGCAGAGAACTGAATTTACCATTAGTTAATTCCTCCGGTTCCCCCAACTCGAAAGCAAAGTTTCCTTCTGACCATCCGAAAAAACTGTAGATAATGCGCTCGACCTGTTCCTTGGCCACCTCTTCGATCGACTCAACAGGAATCCCAAAATTCTGCGCAAGAATCGCACCAAGCAACGGGGGTTCAGCCATATTGCCCTGCACAGCAAGAGCCCCTTTCAGAGTTTCAACATCCACCACGCTCCGACGCACCAGGAGACTTCCGAAGTTCTCGGGAAAAACGCTCGAAGTAGCATGAATCACCTTCCCGTGAAGAAAGACTATCTTGCCCTCTCGGTTTCGGCTCTTCAGAGACAAAACCCCCGACTTGCAACTGAGACTGACAATCTGAAGGATATCCCCCAGACCCAAGTCTTCAAGGTTTCCTACAAGACTCATGAGACTCCGAACAAGGCTACGGTATTATTTCCAGGTCTTCACGCCGGAAGATTGTAACAGTTTAAAATTAAATGACTTTTACTATATAGCAAGGAGTTCGTATATGTAAAGTCCTTTTTCCTCACCCTCTACGCTCCCGATCTTTGTAACTTACCCGAATCGGCACCCCCTCAAATCCGAAGGCTTCACGGATTTTGTTGACGAGATAACGCTGGTAAGAAAAATGAACTCCTTCAGCCTTATTGACAAAAATCACAAAACTGGGTGGTCGCACACTGACTTGGGTCATGTAAAAGAGTTTGAGCCGTTTGCCTTGATAAATCGGCGGTTGATGGGTTTTTTCCGCCTCGGCGAGCACCTTGTTCAAATTCGGAGTCGGGATGCGCTTATTGAATTCAGCAGCAACCTTTTCAACTTCGGACATGATCTTGTTCACCCGCTGGCCTGTGAGAGCCGATACGAATACTACTGGAGCAAAGGACAGGAACTTGAAGGAAACTTTCAGCTTTTCGAGATATTTATTCATGGTGGAATTGTCTTTTTCCACCGTATCCCATTTGTTGACCACCAGTATCACCGCACGCCCTTTTTCAAAAGCATAACCGGCAACGGTCAGATCCTGTTCAGTAATCCCTTCCTCAGCATCGATTACGACAAGCACCACATGGGCACGATCCATCCCCTTCAGCGCCTGAATGACACTGAATTTTTCGAGTTTCTGGCTGACCTTCCCCTTGCGCCGGATACCGGCCGTATCGATCAGAACGTAACGCTTGCCATTATAGAGAAACGGTGTATCAACACTATCACGAGTGGTCCCGGCAAGAGGATTGGCCACAACCCTTTCATAGCCGAGCAGGCGATTTACCAGCGATGATTTGCCAACATTAGGCCGGCCGATAACCGCCAGACGAACTTCATCCTGATTCTCGATGTCTGCAGTGGTCTCAGGAAGCATTTCAATGACGGTATCGATAAGATCCGGCACACCACGTCCATGTTCGGCCGAAACAGTGTGAAGCTCGTCGGCACCAAGAGCGAAAAACTCATTGGCTGCGACTTCGAGATTATCACCATCAACCTTGTTAATGACGTACAACACTGGCTTGGTGAACCGACGCAGCATAGTCGCCACCTCGGCATCTGAAGGGGTCAAGCCTTCGCGGGCATCCATGACGAAAAGTATGATGTCCGCTTCCTCAACGGCCAATTGCGATTGTTCACGCATCTGGACCAGGAGGCGTTCTTCACTCACCGGCTCGAATCCGCCAGTGTCAATAAGCGTGAAATGTTTGTCAAAACGGGTCACCTCGGCATAATGGCGGTCACGCGTCACACCGGGAAAGTCTTCGACAATCGCTTTCCGCTGGCCGAGAATCCGATTAAACAGGGTCGACTTGCCAACATTAGGCCGGCCGACTATGGCTACAACTGACATAAATGAAAACCTATTTCTTTCTTAGATGATGGTCTGATAACAAAATCAAGACGGCGTTATTCGTAACCAAATTCCCTGAGCAAACGATCAGATTCAGTCCAGTTTTTTTGCACTTTGACGAAAAGCTCCAGAAAAACCCGGGTGCCTAGCATTCTCTCAATATCGAAACGGGCAGCCTTGCCGATGGCGCTAATTTTTTCTCCTTTTTTACCGACCAGAATCCCCTTGTGCGAATCGCGCTCGACAATGATCACCGCGTTAACGACCACCAGATTTTTTTCGGGCCGCTCCTCAAAACTCTCTACCAAAGTAGCAACGCGGTAGGGAATTTCATCATGGGTCTGTTTGAGGACTTGCTCACGGATCATTTCTGCAACAATGAAACGTTCGGGCAGATCGGTAACGATATCGTCCGGATAATACTGAGGCCCTTCTTTAAGATAGGAAGGGATAAGCGACAGCATCCGTTCGACATTCTCTCCGTTTTGCCCGGAAATAGGGATAATTTCAGAAAAGGCAAAGCGTTTTGAATACGCATCCATCAGCGCCAGCAGACGGCTTTTCTGCACCAGGTCGATCTTGTTGATAACCAGCACGACTGGAGAGCCGCCCTTGGCCAGAACGTCCAGAATAAAGTCTGCGTCAGAGCCAATCGGATCGGTTGCCTCCACCACATACAAAATCAGGTCGACCCCGGAGCACGCACTCAGGGCCTGATCCACCATGAATTTGTTTAACTTGCCAACCGCCCGGTGAATCCCCGGAGTATCGATGAACAAGATCTGGGCCCCGGGAATATTGTGGATCCCGAGAATGCGGTTTCGGGTGGTCTGGGGTTTATTCGAAGCGATGGCGATTTTCTGCCCAAGGATTCGATTAAGCAGGGTCGATTTGCCGACATTCGGACGACCAATAATAGATACGAAGCCGGACTTGAAACTGGATGACTCAGTCAAAAAGAAAACTCCTCTAAAGAATAGGCTGAAAGCTCATGCAAACTCCAGGCCCCCATATCACTTACAAGGGTCTGGCGCGCCACTTCCGGCATTGCTCGAACAGTAAAACCTGAATACTTCTGTTGCAGAAAAAGAATGTTATGGCGGCAATTACCCAACGCATCCGCGAGATCGGACCGATGGACGAAAACCGTCATGCTACCGGACTGAGCCAGGGTCAGCAATGCCCTCAGCCACAGGTGCGAACGAACCAGTTGGCCAAAAGCCGGATGGTACGGCCCGGCCAGAACAGCATCATCCCGGTCCAGTCCCTCAGATGCCTGCAGACCGACCCGGATGACCGGTACCGAAAGTCGTTGACAGTGCCACAACATTTCGGCACACAGGTCAACAGCTTCTTCCAACGTCAAAGGACAAAATAGCCCAGCCTGGTACTGCCGGGCAAGCGCAGTATCACGCAGAACCACGGTCGGATAGATGCGTACAAAGGCCGGATTAAGCTTAACGGCCTGGCTTAGCGAAGCCAGGGCTTCCTGCCGATCGCTCCCAGGCAGCCCAGGCATCAATTGAATGCCGGCCTGAAGCCCCTCCTGCTGCAAACGGCCAATCGCAGAACACGCATCCTCAGGGCAATGACCGCGACCCGATTGAGCCAAAACAGTCGCTGAAAAGGACTGGCAACCCACCTCAACGGTCGAAACGCCATATCTCTTCAGCAAAGCGATCTGTTCGATTGACAGAGCATCGGGGCGAGTGGAAACCCGGATACCACAAACCGCGCCGGATCGCAGGTAGGGCGACACCGCCTCAAGATATGCCTGCTGCTCCGCCGCCGGCAACAGGGTAAAAGTTCCGCCGTAAAAGGCGACCTCCCCCCCTTGGCCCCGCATGACCATTTGCGGAAGCTCACGGCTGACATCTTCGGCAGTCAGGGCGGAGGGTTGTCCTACTGAGGCCAACTGCCGACAGTAGCAGCAGCGATGAGGGCAACCCGCATGAGCGATAAAAAAGGGGTAAATCCGCAAATCAGCCCTCGAGTTCTTCCAGGGCCCGGCAAGCCGCCTGCTGAGCAGCCACCTTTTTGCTTTTCCCCCTCCCCTGTCCGAAGCAACGTCCGGCGTGCCACACCTCAATCGTATAATACCGATGATGGTCCGGGCCTTCTGCATGGACGAGTTGGTATTCCGGTGGAGAACCGAACCGCGCCTGCATCAACTCCTGAAGCCGGGTCTTGAAATCAAGTCCGGATTTTCGCTGATAGGCTCGCTCGACATACGGCTCAAAAAGGCGCAAAACCATCTGCTGAGCGGGCTCAAGGCCACCATCGCAATAAACGGCGCCAATCAGGGCTTCAAGCACATTAGCGATAAGACTGTCCTTATCACGACCGCCGGTACGCAATTCACCACGTCCCAAACGCAGGCAGTTGCCGATCTCGAGCCGACGGCCTACCTGGGCAAGCCCAGCTTCGCTGACAACTTCGGAACGAATCCGTGTCAGCTCTCCCTCGGGGAGTACGGGGTAAGCAACAAAAATCTTATGACTAATGATCATATCCAGAACGGCATCGCCTAAAAATTCGAGCCTTTCGTTATGAGGGACAGATATCCCGGCCTGCTCATTACTATATGATTTATGAGTGAGGGCCTCCTGAAAAACCTCATAATTAATAAAAACATAGCCAATCTGCTCCAGCAGATTCTTTTCACAATCAGTACCGCAAATATCTTTTTCCATTTCAACCCTATCCCAACATTTCAGCGCAGCTCTAATCAGCGCCGCAAGTATACAGAAACCCCTGCAGCTTATCAAGAATTCCCACCATATATAACAGGTTTTCCTTGATTCTTAACAGGGGCGTTCCTATAATGGTGCGATTTTACCCGGGCGATTGGAAATTATGGCATTTTTTATTACCTTTGAAGGAATCGAAGGCTGCGGCAAATCGACGCAGGTCGGCCTACTGGCAACGCGCCTGGCCGAAGGCCCGATACCTGTGCTGACCACCCGAGAACCAGGTGGATGTCCGATCGCCGATGCGATTCGGCAAATCCTTCTCGATCCGGCAAATACCGCGCTGGTTCCTCGCGCCGAACTCCTTCTGTATGCCGCTGCTCGGGCACAACACGTATCAGAGAAGGTCATTCCCGCTTTACAGCAAGGCTCCATCGTCATTTGCGATCGTTTCACCGACGCCACCCTTGCCTATCAAGGATTCGGCCGTGGACTTGACATCAATCTGATCCTTACCCTTAATGAGGTCGCCACCGAGGGGAAGCGCCCTGATCTGACCCTGTTACTGGACATGCCTGCTGAAGAAGGATTAATGCGTGCACGCCAGCGAAATATTACCTCGGCCCTGAGCCACGAAGAACGCTTCGAGAAAGAAGCACTTGAATTTCACCAGAAGGTTCGCAATGGCTATTTGCAATTAGCCAGTCAAGACAACCGTTTCTGCGTCATCAATGCCATGGGTGATATCGATACCGTGGCCAATCGAATCAACCAGGCCGTCGATGCATTTATAGCCGCACGAAAAGCGAAACCATGACCTTTTCACAGATCCTTGGACATGACCGGCAAAAAAACATTCTACGCCGAGCCATTAACAGTAACCGGCTGGCCCATGCCTACCTGTTCGAAGGTTCCGAAGGGGTTGGCAAGCGCCTGATGGCCCTGGCCCTGGCCCGCGCTGTGGTTTGCCAGAATGGCGCCGGATGTGGAACCTGTTCCGCTTGCCGCAAAATCGATCACAACAACCATCCAGACCTTCACCTTTTGGAACCATCCGGAACAACGATCAAGATCGAACAGGTGCGCAGCATACAGAAGGAACTTTCCTTCCGTCCGCTAGAAGCCCCCAAGAAAATATGCCTGATTGACAGCGCCGACCGAATGAACCAGGCTGCCGGCAATGCCTTGCTCAAAACTCTGGAAGAACCGAACGGAGAAGCGTTGCTCATCCTTTTAACAGCACGCCCCGAAAGCGTTCTCAGCACCATACGCTCCCGCTGCCAGCGACTTCCCTTCTCCCGCCTCCCCCAAGGCATGTTGAAAGGAGTCTTGCTCGAACAACTAGGGGTCGATGAAACTCAAGGGCACATTCTGGCGTCTCTTTCGGAAGGCAGTTTCAAAAAAGCACTCGGAAAAGACCGAGATCTCTATCTGAAACGGCGCCTGGAAATCCTGAAGGCCCTCACGGCCCTTTCCCCAGGAAGCATTTTGGCCACTTTCGAACTGGCCCAATCCCTGGCCGAAGAAAAAGAACGCCTTCCCGATATTCTAGACATTCTCCAGGCCTTTTACCGAGACCTGTTACTGCATCAGCACGGCCGACCGGAAAGCGATCTGGTCAACATCGATCTCGCTGACAAAATCCGCCGGATCGCGCAGCGGGAAAACACCGCAACCCTGCTGCGCAAACTCGAAGCCATCGCTGCGAGTCGTCAGCAACTCGACCGCAACGTCAACCGCCAGTTGGCCATGGAAGTACTTATCCTGCGCTTGGCTGCATGAATTTTGGCAACCTCAACTAACCAGAGAGTATTTTCATAAATGCCCAAAATCGTTTCTCTTAAATTTCGTGAAGCCGGGAAACATTACCACTTCAACCCCGAAGATTTAGAACTTCAAGCCGGCGATCGGGTCGTTGTCGAAACCGATCGAGGCCGAGCTCTAGCTACCGTGGTGATGCCCCCGGAAGACCGCACCGAAGGACCTAAAACAGGGGACCTCAAAACCATTATCCGGATTGCTACCGACGAAGACATCGCCATGGCGCAATCGAACATCCACCGGGAAAAAGAAGCCCACCTGTTCTGCCAGGACCGCATCCTGAAGCGGAACATGGAAATGAAACTGGTCCGCGCCGAATACCTTTTCGACGGGTCAAAAATTATTTTCTATTTCACAGCCGACGGGCGGGTTGATTTTCGTGAATTGGTCAAAGACCTGGCACATCATTTTCACACCCGCATCGAAATGCGACAGATTGGGGTTCGAGACGAAGCCAAACTGATTGGAGGATTGGGCATCTGCGGACGAGAACTCTGCTGCTGCACCTTTCTCACCGAGTTCACACCGGTCTCTGTCCGCATGGCCAAAGAACAGGGGCTGGCCCTGAACCCGACTAAAATTTCCGGGCAATGCGGTCGCTTGCTGTGCTGCCTGAGTTATGAATTTGAAACTTACTGCAGCCTGAAAAAAGCCCTGCCCAAGTGCGGCCGCAAAGTCCAGCTCGACGGCGTCAAGGGTGAAGTGGTCAATCAGAATATACTCGGGCAAAAAGTGATGGTTCGACTGGAAAGCGGTCAGACCGTTCAAGTCACAACCGACCAGATCGAACAGGGCAAGGGGCCAGAACCCGCAAGCACCGGTGATGAAGTTTCCAGGCGCAACCGACCGACACAAGGTAGCCAACGAAAACCCGCACGGCCTCCGCGCGAAAAACCGACCGACAGCAGTGCATCAAAGAAACCAGTAGCGGCACCTCCTGCTCCTGCTCCTGCTGCCCAAGAAAAAACACCAACCGAATCCGAAACCGCAAAAACTGCTCGCAAGCGGAGTCGGAATCGGCGGCGACCTCGTCGCAAATAAACCCAGGAGAGCCTGTCATGGACAAACATTACTACGTCACAACGCCCATATACTATGTCAACGATGTCCCACATATCGGGCATGCTTACACCACCCTGGCATGCGACGTTATCGCTCGCTACAAACGGGCCCGTGGTTACGAAGTCTTTTTCCTTACCGGAACGGACGAGCACGGCCAAAAAGTAGAAAAAGCAGCCCTTTCGGTAGGTGAAACGCCCCTGGAACTGGCCGATCGCGTCGTCAAACGGTTTCAAGCGCTTTGGGAAAAACTCAATATCTCAAATACCGATTTTATCCGGACCACCCAAGAGCGTCACAAAAAGGGTGTAGCGGACCTGTTTCGCCGCATCGAAGCCAAGAAAGATATCTATCTCGGCGAATATGAAGACTGGTATTGCACACCCTGCGAAACATTCTGGACCGAACTTCAGTTGATGGACGGCAACTGCCCGGACTGCGGGCGCCCGACGGACAAGCTCAAAGAAGAATCCTATTTTTTCCGCATGAGCAAATACCAGCAGGCGCTGATCGATCACATCGAAAGCCATCCGGATTTCATTCAACCCAAAAGTCGCCGTAACGAAGTCCTCAACTTCGTCAAGGAAGGGCTCCGAGATCTTTCCATCTCGCGTACGACCTTTTCCTGGGGCATCCCGGTCCCCGACAACGACAAACATGTCCTATATGTGTGGTTCGATGCCCTCACCAACTATATTACCGCCCTCGGCTACCCTGATGATCCCGATGGCAATCTGGCCAAATTCTGGCCTGTTGACGCCCACGTCATCGGCAAGGACATCCTGCGCTTTCATACCGTCTACTGGCCTACTTTCCTCCTGGCCGCCGGAATCCCCCTGCCCAAAAGGGTCTTTGCCCACGGGTGGTGGACCGTCGAAGGGCAAAAGATGAGCAAAAGCCTGCGCAACGTCGTCGAGCCCAACATGTTGATCGATAAGTATGGTGTCGACGCCATCCGTTACTTTTTACTGCGCGAAGTCCCCTTTGGACTCGATGGCGACTTTTCCCATACGGCTCTGATCCACCGGATTAACTCCGACCTGGCCAACGACCTTGGCAACCTGGTCAGTCGCTCCACCGCCATGCTCAGCAAGTATTTTAATGGCGTATTGCCTCCCGTTGGCCCAAGTGAAGCAATCGATGAAACGTTCCAGAATCACTTCACCACCGTCATCGCGACCGTCGATGAACTGATCAACGAACTGTCGTTCAACAAGACCCTGCAGGCCATCTGGGAACTGGTCAGTGCTTCCAATAAATACATTGACGAAACAGCCCCCTGGTCTCTGGCCAAGGACGAAAATCTGCGGCCACGACTCGGGACAGTCATGTACAACCTGCTCGAAGGAACCCGCCTGATTGCCCTTCTGCTGGCTCCCTTTATGCCTGAGACCGGCGCCTCGATCCTGGGCACCCTGGGTCTGGACCAGACCGACGTGACCCTTGACGGCAACGATACCTGGGGGCTGCTCAAGCCTGGCACAACCATCGCCAAAGCATCCCCACTCTTTCCCCGCATCGAAACGGAATAAACGTTTTCATATCCGACCTGATGAATACCCAGAGTGGGGCGCAATGCGCCCCACTCTGTTTTGGAGCTTCAACATGACTCAACATTTACCACCGCTTATTGACACACACGCCCACCTTGATAACGAACAATTCGACCAGGATCGCGAAACCGTCATCGCGAATGCCCAGGCAAATGGCATCAGCCATATCCTAAGCGTTGGTTGCGACCTGGCCAGTTCGCATACCAACATCGCCTTGGCCGAGAGCCATCCGAACATTTTTGCTGCGGTGGGTATTCACCCTCACGACGCGGCTGAAGCTGATGACGCCGGAATCCTCGAACTCAAAACGATGATCGGCAACTCGCAGAGAATTGTCGCTGTCGGCGAGATCGGCCTCGATTTCTATCGCGATCGTTCACCTCGAAACGTACAGCGCCAGGCATTTCGCAAGCAGATCGCCCTGGCCCGAGAGGTCAACTTACCCATCATCGTCCATGACCGCGACGCCCACGACGAAGTAATGCACATCCTCGTAGAAGAAAAAGCCAGCGACGTAGGCGGCGTACTGCACTGTTTCAGTGGCGACACGTCAATGGCCAAAGCCTGCCTTGATCTTGGTTTTTATCTGTCGTTTCCTGGGACCATCACTTACCCCAAAAACGAAGCGGCTCGTGAGGTTGTGCGCAACATCCCCATTGATCGCCTCCTGGTGGAAACCGACTGCCCTTACTTGACCCCAAACCCCTTTCGTGGACGCCGCAACGAACCGGCGCACGTGCGATATACTGCGGAGATGGTCGCCGAAATCAAGGGTCTAACGGTCGAAGACGTGGCCCGAATCACCACTCTCAACGCTTTCAGCCTTTTCGGTATCGGAGACGTCGATCAAACCACAAAGATCGCCTACCCGATCCGCAATTCGCTCTATCTTAACATCAC
>JBFHFM010000047.1:0-16746 GCA_041583595.1 Trichloromonas sp.
CTTACCCTTGTCGGTCCCCGTTCCGTTTTGCCATTCGATGGCCGGACAACCGATTTGCAGGCAGGCCTTGCAGCCGGTACATGTGTCTGCTTTGACAAATAGGGGCGTACTGCGCTCACCACGACCATGCCTGTCGAGCATACAGGAACGACGGGCGATCACCACCGAGGTTTCCGGGCGTTTCATTTCGGCTTCGATGAGCTTCCGGGTATTTGCGAGGTCGTAGGGGTCGACCACCTGGACGTTGCGTACGCCGATCGCGCGACAGATGGCGGCCAGATCAACCGGCGGCGTTTCAATGCCGGCCAGGGTATGTCCAGAACCCGGATTGTCCTGGCGTCCGGTCATGGCGGTAATGCGGTTGTCAAGGATGATCACCGTGGCCGGAGTATTGCTGTAGGCCATGTCCATGAGACTGGTGATGCCTGAATGGAGAAAGGTCGAATCGCCCATGACGCCGACCACTTTGCTGCGCTCCGCATCGCCTAAGGCTTTGCTCATGCCGGTGGCAGTGCTGATGCCGGCGCCCATGCAGACGCAGGTATCCATGGCCGACAGTGGTGGCAACGCGCCCAGAGTGTAGCAACCGATATCGCCGGTGACAAAGGCGCCGAGACGTTTCAAGGTAAAGAAGACACCCCGATGCGAGCAGCCGGGACACATATTTGGCGGCCGATTGGGTAGAGGCTCGGCAGCTCCTTCCACCCCTTTAGGCTGTGTCATGCCAAGAGCCGAAGCGAGTCGCCCCGGGGAAAATTCACCGCAGATCGGGAAAATGTCTTTACCCTTGACGCTGATCCCCATGGCCCGGATCTGTTCTTCGAGGAACGGGTCAAGTTCTTCGATGACGTAGAGGGTTTTGCAGCGAGCTGCAAATTCACGGATCAGTTTTTCTGGCAGCGGGTAAACCATGCCGAGCTTGAGAACGTGCGCTTTGGGGAGCACTTCTTTGGCGTACTGATAGGAAATCCCGGAGGTAATAACGCCGACCTCCCCCTCTCCTTCTTCGATACGATTGATCTCATGGGAACAGCCCCAATCCTTGAGATCTTGCAGGCGTTGCTCCACCACCGGGTGACGCTTGCGGGCATTGGCCGGGAGCATGACAAACTTGCCGGGATTACGTTCAATTTTCGGTTCGGGCAGGTTATCAATTCGGGAGCCGAGATTAACAATCGTCTTACCGTGTGAAATGCGGGTATTGGAACGTAGCATCACCGGGGTGTCGAACTTCTCGCTCATTTCGAAAGCCAGACGGGTGAAGGCCAGCGCTTCGTCACTATCCGAAGGTTCCAGCATGGGCGCTTTAGCCAGGCGGGCGTAATGACGGCTGTCCTGTTCGTTCTGGGACGAATGCATTTCAGGGTCGTCGGCAACCACGAGCACCAGGCCGCCACGAACTCCAATGTAAGACATGGTCATCAGCGGGTCGGCGGCCACATTGAGGCCGACATGCTTCATAGCGACCATGGAACGGGCACCGGCAAAACTGGCGCCGATGGCGACTTCGAGACTGACCTTTTCATTGGGCGCCCAGGACGAGTCGATCTCTGGATAGGTCGCAATGTTTTCGAGAATTTCAGTACTCGGAGTGCCCGGGTAGGCTGATGCCACACGAACACCTGCTTCATAGGCTCCACGGGCGAAGGCTTCATTGCCTGAGAGAATGGCTTGTTTCATAAACTCCTCTGTAAAGCTCTTATTTTTGAAAATTAGATATTGCAGTAACGATTTTTGTCTGGATAAAACGACAGTTGAATATAGGTAATCATGAGGCAATTGTCAATTTGCATCAGCCGTATCTGTCAGGGACAATAGAGCGCCCTCCAGTAGTCCGAAGTCGCTTATTGAAAGATGGGGCTGATGCAGATGCCGCATGATCGAAGCCACGATTAAAAGCCCCGGCACAATTAAGTCGCCCCTCCCCTTTTCCATTCCGGGCAATTGCTCCCGTTCGTCTATGGATAAAGGTATGAGTTGCGCGATCATGGCGTGAATTTTCGCTTGCCCGATCCGGTGGTTATTGATCCGGCGCCAGTCATAGCTGGTCATATTCAGGTCCATGGCTGCAATCGTGGTTACGGTACCCGCCGTGCCGACCAACGCACATTGGTCGGCATCAATTGAAACGGCGGCTTCGGTAAGATCCAGAAGGAACCGATCCAGATGTCGCTCAATTTCGGTCAAAATCGCATCTATCGAGGGACATGTTTCGACGAGGCGGACCACACCGAGAGGATAGCTGCGAGAAAAGAGGATTTCATTCTTTTCACAATAGACGAATTCGGTACTGCCGCCACCGATATCAAAAACAAGGTAACGATCAGGCTTTGGATCGAGCCCTTCAGCTACACCGCGGGCACTGAGTTTGGCTTCTGCTTCACCGTTGATAATTTCTAAATGTAAGCCGAATTCAGACCGGACCCGGTCCACAAAATCTGGTCCGTTGATGGCCTGGCGCAGCGCCTGGGTGCCGACAGCACGTATGCGGTTGATGTTGGATGCCAAAAGCAGTTCGGCAAATTCCCGCAACGCCAAAAGGGTCCTCTCCATGGATTCTGGAGCTAGACCCTTATTCTCTTGAAAACCACCGCCGAGGCGGGTTATGGCGCGCTCGTAACGAACGGGCTCTAATTTATCATTGGATACTCTGCCCAGCAGCAGTCGCACCGTGTTGGTTCCGACATCAACTGCGGCCAGCAACTACTTATTCTCCCACAATCACTTTAGCAACATTGTAGGTATGATCTCCAATTTTCTCAAAATTATGGAGCATGTCGATGAAAATCAGGCCCGGCAGAACCGCACACTCTCCAGTATTGAGACGGGCGATATGATTATTGCGCATGGTTTCTTCAAGGATATCGACCGTATCCTCCATATGGCTGGACTTATCGAGGATAGTCGCATCGCCTCGGCTAACCCCGGACATGACGAACTCAAGAAAGTCTCGCGTGCTTTGCCCAATCTGTGCTAACTCGGCATCACCGATTTCAGAAAACGAAATCTTTTGGGTGGCTTTTTTCTGGCCGAGTCGCCAGAGATTTTCACAATGATCACCGACGCGCTCAAGATCGTTAACCATGTGCATTAAAGAGGCGATCTCACCGGACGTTTCCTGAGAAATTGATTTTTGAGACAAAGCGACAAGGAAATCAGTAATTTCCTTTTGCAGCAGATCGACAAGGTCCTCTTTTTTGTCCAGGGCCTCAATGCGTTTATCATTGCCGTCTTTCAAGTAGACCAGCGTTTCATCGAGCATTTCAAGAGTAATCTGCCCCATCCGCCTGGTCTCGGCCTTTGCCTGCCCCAAGGCGATAGGCGGAGTATTAAGCACTCGATTGTCAATATATTTAAGATGAAATTCCATCTCTTCGTCCGTGCCACGGATTAAAAAGGTGGTTAACTTGGCAAGAATGCCGACCAGGGGGAGAAAGATGATGGTATTCATTATATTGAAGAGTGAATGGGTATTAGCGATGTGACGGGCAATAAACGGCTTGTCTCCTATCGCTCCTCCCATGGCCTGTGCTTGTTGTTGGGTTTGGATAATGAAATCGGCATCCCCCGGGGTAACTCCGTTGATAAACTTGATAAACAATGGCAACAGCATCAGCATGTATATAACGCCGATAAAGTTGAACAGGAAGTGGGCAAAAGCGGTTCTGCGTGCGGCCAGATTGGTGCCAATCGCAGCCAGGTTAGCCGTGATGGTGGTCCCGATATTCTCTCCGAGAATAAGTGCCACGCTCGCTTCGAAGGATATCAATCCGGTACTGGCCAATGCAATGGTAATCCCGATGGTGGCACTACTGCTCTGCACAACCATGGTGAGAAGAGTGCCAATTAATACTCCGAGCAGGTAATGATCACCGACCAGAATAAAAATATCACGGAACTCCTGGCTGTTTCTCAGGGGGATGAAAGACTGCTCCATGGTCTGCAGACCAAAAAACAGGATACCGAAACCGAGCAATACCTCGCCGAAATATATCCATTTACGGTTGCCGCTGAATAATTTGAGCCCGGCGCCGATACCTATGGCAGGCAGTGCAAACTTGGTAATTTTAAAGGCGATCAGCTGGGCCGTCACCGTAGTACCTATATTTGCACCAAGAATGATGCCGATGGATTGAACCAGTGACATCAGTCCGGCGTTGACAAACCCGACCACCATGACGGTCGTTGCGCTGGAGGACTGAATGATTGCCGTGACTGCAATGCCAACCAGTGTACCAATTACCCTGTTATTGGTGAGTGCGGCAAGGATTTTTCGCATGCGTGAACCGGCGATTTTCTGCAGACCTTCAGACATGGTTTTCATGCCGAAAAGGAAAAGGCCCAGTCCCCCGACCAGGCCAAAAATCAATTTCTCGTTAAGCAAAACATCCAGCATAGTTCTCTCCCAATAACACAGTTCTGGCGAGATCCTGAGGCCGACTTTTTTAAAAAAAACTCGGCAGTTTTGTAACGGATCTTTGCAGTAATCAACAGAAGATTTCCATGGCCGCAGCCGCCGGAACTATAGCGGAAGAGTCATTTTTTTTCAATGGAAAAGGGTAGCACGAAATCGGCGGGCTGGCTCATCGAGCTGCCAGGCAGGTAACCGCGTAGTTCAAAGGATTGTTTGGAGGTAAGATCAATTATAAAGAAGATGGCACCAGAAATTTGGGCGCCAGGAACAATGGTGCCTCCAGGAAGGCTTCCGGCAAGAGTGTCTGCAGGATGATTTTGGGCATAGTAGGGCAATGCGCTGTCGAAGGTACGTGCGGCTCCGGCTTTTTCAATGTCTTCAAGATAATAATAGCCGACGTAGGGATATGGAAGCAGGTATGGAGAATTCTGATTGAGGATTTTCTGAACTCGTTCGGGTTCAATTGGGCGATATTGCGATCCCTCGTTGTCGACCAGCAGAAAGGATTCGAGGGGGATACTTACCTGACGATTGGTATTGTTGGCAAGTGTCAGATTGAAGGAGGTCAGATTGTTATCCATCAGAAAAGGGGCGACTTCTTGATCCTGAAGACGGGCCGTGATGGTTATTCCTGACTTGGTTTCCGAAATGGAATTATTCGCGAGGTCGACCCGGGCAGTTGAGGTGGGCTGAGGAACCACTGCGATACCGCAACCGCTGAGGAGAGTAAAAACTAGTGACATGAGGATCAATAATCGATTCATAGGAGCCCTCTGCTGCGTAGTAAAGTTAATCTTTTCTCCCCAGAGACCATATCAGCATTTCGCGATATTCCTTATCGCTTTCTCGGACTCTTTTACTGAAGATGCGGATGATATTCCTCATCAGCTTCAGACCGAGAGCCGGATAACTGTCACAGATTTCTTCGAAATCATTTTTTTTGATGCGAAGCAAGAGAGCCTCTTCAATGACTCGTGCTGTAGCCGACCGAGGGGCCTCCTCCAATACAGCCATTTCGCCGAAAGTATCTTCTGGCCCAAGGACAACCAGGGTTTGTTCATCCCCTTCGGCAAGCATTTTTGAAATACGAATCGTCCCCTCTTTCACGAGATAGAGGGATTCCCCCGGCATATTTTCAATAAAGACGGTCTTGCCAGCCGGCATCGATATTTCACTGAAGAGTTCAGCTAGAGAGGCGATTTCGGCATCAGACATCTCAAAAAACAGGGAACTTTCCCGCAGAACGCCAAGATTAATCGTTTTCATTTTGTTTACCAATTAAGAATAAGGTCTCCTACCGGTGCCTCTTCAATATTCCATATGTTGTCATAAAGCGCAATCTCGACACGACTGCGTTTATCTTTGGACATTTCACTGAAATTTCGGTTGCCACATCCAATAAGAAAAAGTCCGGTTTCTAAGTGATATTTATCCCGCATGTAGGACATTACAGCGAGTGCGCGGCGCATTGAGAGCGGGGCATTTACCTTTTCAGTGCCTTCCAGAGGAGCAAAACCTTCAAGCCTGACCAGCACTTTTTTCATGTCCAGCAATTTCAGGCGCGATACTGCGCTGTCGATACTCTTCTTGGCAAGGCTGGACAGAACAGAGGATCCCGGTTGAAAGTAAACTATGGATACCAGCTGTCTGCTGTTTAGAAAACTGGTAACTTCTGCCGGCGTCGGGTCATTGGCAAAAGCTACGGGTGCGTTAGTCAATAAAAAGAATAACAGATAGGCAATAAATAGCTTCAATCTGCGATCTCCTGGGGGCTGAGGACGAGAAGTTCAAGGCGCCGATTTTCGCTCCGACCTTCGGGACTATCATTTGGAGCAATCGGTTGACTTTCGCCGAATCCTTTGACAAACAGTCGGTTGGGAGTGATGCCATCGCGAAGAACAAGATGGGTTGCCGCAGAAATCGCCCGCTTGAGGGATAAGTCGATATTGTAGCTCTCAGGGCCGACGCTATCAGTATGACCATCAATGCGGATGATCAGCCATTTTCTTTCCCTGCGAAGTTCTTCAGCAATTTGCGACAGAATCTTTTCGCCTTCTTCGGACAAAGTGTGCTGGTCAAATTCAAAGGTGAACTCGGGGAGTCTGAACTTTCGGTACACGGTCGCCCTGATGGGTTTTTCAGGGGGAGCGGATTTCACAACGGGGTCCGCAGATGTCACCGGTGCTACCGCCAAAGAATTAAATTCGGCAGTGGTCGATACCGACAGTTTTTCCTCTGGTATTACGGTGATCTCTTCTGTGGTCGATTCAACGGGGATTTCAAGTTTGGCCACCGGAGATGTTTTTACCGCCTGCATGGGAATGAGGGGTGTTAAGGTTTGCAGCTTGATTTTTTTTACCGACTCGGACTCTTTCTCGGTGAGATCTTCCTTGGGCGGTTCGATAACCCGGTCGATGGGAATAAAGTAGCTGCCTACGCCCTGACAACCGGTAAGGCCCACCAGCGCGCGCCAGTCAGGGCTTCCTTCTGAGAGACCAACTCCAACGCCGAAGTTGAAGGTCAGGTGAGGCGTGAGAAAATATTGAAAACCGACAGTGGCTTCTGCGGGGCTATCCGTGCCTTTCAGCTTTTCTGATTTGGCTTCCATTTCAGCAATCAGGCGCAAACGATATGCAGGATAATATTCGAGTCCGCCACCGTAAAGCACCTGGTCGTCATAACTTTCCCCAGTAGGCGAATCATTGGACAGGTATCCGGTGTTAAGATGAAAACCGAACTTCCCGGGTTTAAAACTGGCAATGACACGTCCTTGATAATCAGTGAGACCATCGATAATCGGGTCATCGGCAATAGTCCGTTGGATCTGACCGTCGAGAGCCACCTTGAACGGGGAAGAGCGCTTGCCCAAAACCCTGAACTTAAAACCAATATTGGCAAAACCACGACCGCTGTTATGTTCGTCGTCGTTAAATAACAAGTTGGGATAGGAGCCATAGGCTTCCATAAATGTACCCAGTCCCATGGTGATGGTGACCGGAACAATCGTGGCGTCGTTCTCTGCATTTCCAGAAGCGTAATTCCCCCAGACACCGATACATATATTGCCTGCGTTGAGCGTTTCGGCCGTGGGCTGAGTCAGCAGGCCTGTTTCACCGTATTGAGTCGGATTGGCAAAAGAATGCTGGGAATATCCGGTCAATAGCAGCAATAGGAAAAAAGCGACAGACCAACTTTTCATGAGGTCCCTTCTCGAATTCAGATCAAATGTTGACTGTGTCACAAAATGTCGGTTCGGTGACGCTACGGTATCTTTTTAGATTTTCGACCGAACTGATGCAGTAAGTCTCATATTTAATGTAAAGCGTAGACTTAGATCGCTAATAAATAACATTCTAACCTGTTAAAATCAACCGGGCATTTTGGATTGACGGGCCGCCCGTGGGGCTTCGAGGGAGACCGTGTTAATGCTGGGGCGCCACTCACCCTCTCCAGATCAATCAATATTCATGCCAAAATTGAAGCAGATTGAAGGTTCCCGTATAGAGGTCAAGGTAATTGCTCAATGTGTTGATATGGCGTATTTTTTTTGACGGCGGAATGGGTCAATGACGTTTGGATATAAAAGTGCCCAGAGATCAAAACTCAATCTCCGGGCATATGGCGGACTTCATTGTGGTCAGTTGAGGATGCGGACTGAGCGTTATTCTTGATTGACGCGCTCTCGGAGCTCTTTGCCAACCTTGAAAAACGGAAGTTTTTTGGGGTGAACCTGGATCACTTCACCTGTTTTGGGGTTGCGCCCCATGTACGCCTTGTAATCTTTGACTACAAAACTTCCGAATCCGCGGATCTCAATTCTCCCACCTTCAACCAGTGCTTCGGTCATTGAGTCAAAGATGAGATTGATGATTTCTTCAGATTTTTTGTAGGTCAGATTCTTCTTATTGGCCAAGCTTTCCACCAGTTCCGACTTATTCATAACGCCTCCCTGAGGTAAAACCCTAAATACGCGCTAATCTTTCATCGCAAAAAGGGAATCACAATGACCGAACTTTAAGCTAGATTATACTTTTCAAAGGGTTGCTGTCAATAGGAAGATAATGGATTATCAGCTACTTACCGTAAAAATTGACTATTTCTTCAGCTTCCTGCTTTAGATTCTTGTCAAGACCTGGGGCAGAAAGCACTTTTTTCATCATAGCCTGGCCGTCTTTATGCCACCCAAGAGCCAGATATGTCTGAGCGATGCGCATTGGCCAGCGAAGATTTTCTGGGTCCTGGCGACTGCTTCCCTTGAATGATTCCAGTGCTTTTTTAAGTGATTTGCCCTGTCGCAGCCAAAATTCAGCAAGCAAAACATGGGCGCCTCCGCCGCATCCGCCTGCAGGAAGGCTTGCAAGCAGCGCTTCGGCTTCGGCAAGGTTTCCGGTCTTTTCCAGCAGGGACGCTTGAAGCACTAGAGTTTCCATATCGACCGGTCCAGAGGCAAGTGCTTTTTTGCCGTACTCTATAGCCGAAGCCTCATCATCTTTGCCGGCGCTGATCATAGCAAGACGGCTATAGCAAAACGAAGGTGCGAGTTCAGCTGAAAGCATTGCTTGAAGGCGAGATTCTGCTGAAGGGAGGTTTCGGGAGGCAATATCCAGCGAAACGAGCGATTCCATGGCCAGTTCGTGTCGTGGGTTGAGATGAACAGCCCGCTCCAGATCACCGCGCCCCTTCTTCAAATCATTCATCCTGACCTGCAGGGAACCTCGCTCAAAATAAAAGAGATCATCCCGGGCGGAATCCGGGACGGCTTCAAATTCGGCTAGTGCTTCATCGAGAAGTCCTTCGTGAGACATCAGTAGCGCCTGTTTGAATTCGATTCCGGTTTCGATATAACGTTCAACCCACTCTGGGGGATAGGACGACAAAGCCAGCTCGAGTCGTGTTTCCATGTCCCACATGACGGAGACCTCTGAATTGTCCAGAGGGGCGGATTGGCACCCGCTGGCACAGCAACTGCTGGCGCTGGCCGACGCAACGGTTTGCTCAGGAAACGTTTGAAGATCTCTAAGCAATTGCTCGGCACGACGTTTCGGTTCTTCGGTGCGTGCATATTGTGCTGCCAACATGAAGTGCTCACTGGCCCGCTGTTTTTCGCCGGCTCTGAGGCAGGCTTCGCCCTCCTCGAGGTTGATTTCGGCCAGACGGTTGCCGGCCGTCTCAATTGCTGAATCGAGTTCATCGCTGAGCTGCGCTGTCAATTTACCTCGTTGAATGCTCTCACCTTCAATAAGAACATCGGCCCATCGCTGCTGCCGCATGGCTCGGTTCATGGAAGTCAATGGATCGCCTCCACGGAAAAATTTGTCTAAAAAACCCATCGAAAAACAACTTTCTAGATAGTGGTGAATGGGGAGAGTGTCCAGATTACTTTAGCATCTTCATCGCCGACATTGTCCCAGCGATGCGGCAGATGAGACTTGAAGGAAATACTATCGCCTGAGTTGAGCAGGTGCCGTTCTCCGGCGATATTGACTTCCAGTTTTCCTTCAAGAACATAAATCAGTTCATCACCAGGATGATACATGTTGTGGACCCCACTTGTCCCACCTTTCTGTACGGTACAGTAAAATGACATGAACTGTGGGTCTCGAAGTCCCGACGTAAAGGATTCAGTGTGCATATTGTGCTCATCGTCGTACACCGTTTTATCGCGCTGTCCAGGTGAAGAGTAAACAACTTCGTGGGTCGTGGTGACCTCTTCAACGAAGTAGTTAATGCTTTTGTCAAAGACTCCTGCAAGCTTCATCAGGATTTCCACCGAGGGGATGGTCAACCCCCTTTCAATCCTGGAAATCATATTGGATGAAACCTTGGATTTTTCGGCGAGATCCTGGATTGTCATATCCCGCTTGAGGCGGATCGATTTAAGTTTTTTACCGACAATTTTCTTGATCTTCATTAATTGTCTCCCCTGGAGCCTGTCGGACTATGCGGGCTGAAGCGAAAATTCGGATATTTTTGAGAACAGATCTGCAGGCTCATAGCGTAGCTATGGATCAAAAAGGAGTTGAAATATGGGCCGAATAGCCGGATTTGCAACCGGCTCATGGATCGTCCAACAGTCTCCTGGTGTCAGCCGAATCAGAATTGATCTCTTAATGGGCCAGATTCGGTGCCGGCGACACGACCCACATAACCACGGTTTGTCCGTCATTGACATTTTTCCAGGTATGTGGCAGCGAAGCCTTGAAGGTTAGCGAATCCCCTTTTTCAAGGACGTAAGGGTCACCGTTTATAATAAATTCGAGTCGCCCCTCCAGAACCAGGGCGAACTCCTCTCCGGTGTGGATCATCGCCCCTTCGCCGCTACTACAATGTTGTTCGAGCGTGTCGTAAAATACGGCGAAATTGGGATCACGAATTCCCTGGGTTAAGCTGGTAATCTGATGTTTGTCTTCAAAGAAAAAAATCGGTTCACCCTGCCCACTTGGGGTAAAAACGACTGTGGAGCCTTTTTCCGCCTCTGCGACGAAAAAATTAATACTCATTCCGAAAGCATTTGCCAACTTCATCAGAATTTCAACGGACGGAACGGTCAATCCACGTTCGATTCTGGATATCATGTTCGATGACACCTTGGAGCGGTCAGCCAGTTCCTGGATGGTCAGGTCGTTGCGTAGGCGCGTTGCCTTAAGTTTCTTGCCGATCAATTTTTTAACCATGTCGACCCCCACAATATTCACAAATAGAATAACGTTCTAGCATCCGCTGGGTTAGCTGTCAATATGATGTGATAATTTTATTACATATTTTGGTGATGAATTAAGGTATCAATTGTAAACCTGGAGGATTTCGTGGTTGACAAGAAAGTTGAAAAACTTATAATCCCATCGAAATCGCTAGGAGGTTTTATGGATTCTTTCACCGCCGTCATTTTGCAAAAAGCCACAGAAAATATAGCGCTTTCCGAATCGGAGGCACTCGCCATACTGCAGGCAAAAGGGGCAAGCCTGAGTTTTATCCTTGCGGGTGCTCACGCCTTGCGGGAAAAATCTTTCGGTAACCATGCCGAACTCTGTTCCATTATCAATGCCAAGTCAGGGCGATGCGCCGAAAACTGCGCTTTTTGTGCACAGTCATCCCACCACAATACTCAAACCCCCGTGTATGCCCTCAAGTCCAGTGAAGAGATCGTCGCAGGAGCTATTGCTGCCGATAAGGCAGGATCTCATTGTTACGGTATTGTCACCAGTGGTACGAGAGTTACCCCGGGGGAAGAATTTGACCGCCTGCTTGCTGCAATTAGGGAAATTCGCACCACCACCAGTATTGCCCCCTCTGCCTCACTGGGCATTCTGGATGATTTGACTGCTCATGCTCTTGCAGATGCGGGCTGTATAACCTATCATCACAATCTCGAAACGGCGCGCTCTTTCTTCCCGCAAGTTTGTACTACCCACGATTACGACGAAGATGTTGAAACCGTTAGGGTTGCAAAACGAGCCGGACTGAAAATTTGCTGTGGGGGGATTTTTGGCCTGGGTGAATCTCTTGAGCAGCGGGTTGAGTTGGCCATGACTCTTCGGGATCTGGATGTTGACTCGGTTCCCTTGAATTTTTTGAACCCGATCGACGGAACGCCGCTAGAGGGGAGTTCTCATCTGACGCCGATGGACTGTATCCGAATTATTGCTCTTTTCCGCTACCTGCTGCCCAACAAAAGAATCAGCGTCTGCGGGGGACGGCAGCAGAATTTGCGTGACTTGCAATCGTGGATGTTTATGGCCGGAGCCAGCGGTACGATGGTTGGCAATTATTTGACAACCTGCGGGCGCAAACCGGAGGATGACGTGCTAATGTTCAATGATCTGGAGATTGAAACCAATGGCTGCTGCTGAGGCAACAAAGGGACTATTCGTTACTGGAACTGACACAGGGGTTGGCAAAACCCTGGTTTCAGCGGGTCTGGCGCTTTTTTTGCGGCGCCGCGGGCTGAATGTGGGGGTAATGAAACCTGTTGAATCGGGCGTCATCGACCCGACCGCCTTAGGCAGCGACGGCCAACTTCTGCAATGGGCTTCGGACAGCAGCGATGAACTGGAGCTTATTTCTCCCTATCGCCTTCGGGCTCCGCTGGCTCCTTCAGTGGCCGCCGAGAAGGAAGGCGTCTTTATCGATTGCGGTCTACTTGCCGAGGTCGCCAGAACCTTGGCTGCCCGACATGACTACCTGATTATTGAAGGTGCCGGTGGACTCATGGTTCCTCTGGCTGGAGGGGTGCTGTTTGCTGACCTGATCAAGACGATTAACTTTCCCATGCTGACGGTCTGCCGTCCCGGATTGGGTACCATCAATCATACCCTGCTGACTATTTATGCCGCCCGCACCATGGAAATCCCCCTTGCTGGCTTTATGATCAACAACATGCCACAGTCACCGGGGGAGGCCGAAGAGTCTGCGCCCCACAACCTGGCATCGCTTGCTTCGGCCGACTTGCTGGGAGTGCTCGACCATGTTAGCGGCAGTGCGCAAGAACAGGTGACAGTCCTTGCTGATCAAATGGAAAATCTCCCTACCCTTCCCTGGCTGCTTTCAGGGCTAAGACTCTGATTGCGGATAACTATAGGTATTGGCCATGAATAAAAAAGAGATCCTGGAGCTGGATCGACGGCATATCTGGCATCCTTGTACCCAGGAAAAAGATCTGGAAACACTGCCTCCGATTCCGATTTCTCACGGGAAAGGTTCTTTTCTTTATGACTTTGACGGCAATCGTTACATCGACGGGGTGTCGTCATGGTGGGTCAATCTGTTCGGGCACAGTCATCCCAGTCTCAATCGGGCCTTGACGGAGCAGGCCGAAAAGGTCTCACATCATATCTTTGCCGGCTTTACCCACGAACCGGCTGCACTGCTTTCCGCCAGCCTTTGCGCGATTGCACCAACAGGGCTCAATAAGGTATTTTTTACCGACAACGGCTCTGCGGCTGTCGAAGCTGCCTTGAAGATGAGTTTTCAGTATTGGCAGCAGGTAGGCCGCCCCACCAAGACCCGGTTTGTTTCGATAAGCGAGGCTTATCATGGCGAAACTATCGGCGCCCTGTCGGTCGGTGGTTGTGAATTATACCGGGAGGTTTATCGCCCTATCCTGCTTGACGAGTTCCAGGTTCAGGGTCCTGATTGTTACCGTTGTCCCTACGGACTCACCCGGGATACCTGCCAGGCCGAATGCTTCGCCGCCATGGAAGAGTTGGTTGAGCGCGAACATGCCCAGATTGCCGCGGTCATCATCGAGCCGTTGATTCAGGGCGCGGCCGGGATGCGCATCTATCCGCCTGTTTACCTTACCAAGCTTCGTGAACTCTGCGACCGCTGTCAGGTGCATTACATTGCCGATGAAATTGCCGTTGGTTTCGGCCGCACCGGCAAAATGTTCGCCAATCATCATGCTGGAGTCAGTCCTGATATCCTCTGTCTTTCCAAGGGGATTACCGGAGGCTACATGCCGTTGGCCGTGGTTATGACCACACAGCAGATCTACGATGCCTTCTACGATGATTATCAAAGCCTGAAGGCGTTTCTACATTCTCATTCTTATTCAGGGAATCCTTTGGCTTGTGCTGTGGCCTGCGAAGTGCTGAATATTTTCAGGGACGAGCAAATTCTTCAGAAACTTGAACCGAAGATGGCCGTGCTCGATGCAGCGGTGGACCGGTTCGAGGCCCTTCCCCATATCGGCGAATTTCGCCGCTGCGGAATGGTAGCCGCAGTTGAAATGGTACAGAATAAAAACCTGAAAACCCCTTATCCCTGGCAGCAACGCCGAGGATATGAGGTCTACCAGAAGGCATTGAGTAAGGGGGCGCTACTGCGGCCACTCGGTAATGTTATTTATTTTATGCCCGCATTGAACATTGAAGAACAGACATTGCAGGAGTTGCTCGATATCGCTTTCGAGGCGGTGGTTACCGTTTGCGGCGATTGATTGGATTAGCCTTTGTGCCCCTTTTGTTTGTACAACCCAATTATGCCTACAGTCAAGGCTCCGACAGTATCGGCGACCAAGTCAGTCCATTCGCAGGATCGACCGGTTCCGGCAATCGCCTGCAGTAGTTCAAGCATTCCACCAAACACAATGGCATAGATAACAGCTCCCCACCAGGCTTGCTTCGCAGGAAAGCCATATTGAAGAAAAAACAGGCCGCTCGTCAGCGTCAGTACGCCATAGGCGAGAGCATGTTGTGCCTTGTCCCATCCGAGAATGGCCGTATCGAAAGTTGGAGGGGATGGGGTTAGGGATAACCACAGAATCCCCAGCGATACGGAGACCATAAGGATGAAGCGAACGAAAAGCTGGATGTTCAGATCCTGACCTAACATATTGATGTCCCCTTGAGGGATGTTTTGCGTTTCACTGGATTTGCATTTGCGACGGTTTGGCTGAAATGGTATATAACATATCTGGATTTACTTCAATCACGCGTGGGGGACAATTTTGAAAACACCATGGATTAAGCGGGCTTGGGTTACTTTTTCAGCATATGTAATCGGCATTTATGCCTCACTTTTCAATCGATTTCAAGTCGTCGGCGACGAAAACATTCCGGCTTCCGGAGGCGTTTTGTTGGCGTCTAACCATATTTCAGGTTATGAAACCGTTTTTTTACCCTGGGCCGTCATCCGCCGGCATCCATTTCAAATGCTTTGGGCTCCGGCCAAGGAAGAGCTCTTTCAAAATCCTTTCGTAAGTTGGCTGTTTCAGTCTTGGGGGGCTTTCCCGGTCAGGCGACGGCGGGATGTGCGGGCGGGAAAAACCTTGAATGACCTGCTTCAGACTGAGAAAGTCATGCTCTTTCCGGAAGGCACGCGACATAAAGACGGCCAGCTGGGGCCGGGTAATCGCGGAGTTGGTAAAACCATTTACGAATCGCGTCCCCAGGTGGTTCCTACCGCGCTGAGTGGCTTGAATCACTGGAAATTCCCCGGCTTCGGTCAGCAGGCCCGGGTTGTCTTCGGCCGACCAATCGATTTTTCGGATTTGTACGAGCTCGAGAACTGCAAGGAGACCCATTTAAAAATCGTCGAACGGGTCATGGCATCCATCGGTGAATTGCTGAAATAAATAATAAAAAAGCCCTTTCAAGTGAAGGGCTTTTTTTATTGGGTCAAGCAACTTTTTGCAGAGGCACCTTTTTAAAATGTCGACGATGCCGCACCTGGGATAGAAATTCAAGGAGACAATGGTTGAAGTTGTCCGGTTGTTCCAGATTGATCATATGGCCGCTTTCGGGAAATTCATAACCGGTCCCCAGGGTTAAAGCCTGAGCTAAATACCTGCCGTGCTCGGGTGAAACACTGCAGTCGGCAGCGCCTATAAGCACCAGGGCCGGCTGGAAAAAATCACGAATTCTCGAAGTGAAATCCTTTCGGTCTCGCATGGCCTGCAGACCAGAGATGAGGGTGCGGGTATCTGTCGCCTCGATCCAGCTTTTTAGCGTGCTATGTAGCTCAGGCTGTTGGGAAATTGCCTGCTCTCCCAATAATTTACTGGCAAGAATCAAGTTGACCTCTTTTCTGTTCCCCGAAGAAAGCTTGTCGATGATTTCCGAACGTTTCACCTTTTCCATCATGTCGTCACTGCGACTTCGACTCGACACAAAGCAGGCTCCGGCCACTTTGGCGGGATAACGTTCGAGTAGATGAAAGAGCACCGATCCCCCCATCGAAGCACCACAAAAAACAGCGCGCCCTATTCCAAGATAGTTGAGAAGTTCGACCAGGTCTGCGGCCAGGGTTGCCAGGGACCAGTGGTCTTCGGGAGTCGGACTCTCGCCGAAACCACGCAAATCCGGCAGTATAACTCGATAACCCGCCTCACCGAGGCTAGCCATTTGAGGATGCCACATGCGTCGATCAAAGGGGAAACCGTGGATCAAAACAACGGTCGGGCCTGAGCCAACATCGTCATACGCAATGGAAGTGCCGTTAATGGTCGCCTTCATCCTCACCTCTCCTTTTCTGGCGATGTCGCCAATCAATCTCGATAATACTGTATCAGAAAGGATTTTAACGGGGCTGTCCCCAGGGAAGTACCGGCCGATCAAAAACCTGGTTAACAATCAGTGTCGTACCGGCATAAAGGGCCGTACATCCGCCTGCCAAACCAAAATATGCAGCCACGAGCCTAACTGTGATCGATTCGGTTGCCGCCCCTATTGAAAAAATAAAAAAATATGTTGCTAGCAAAACAAAAACCATTCGCACCGCTGGGCTGATCTGGGTAGCGCTGGCGAGAAGTATTATCGAAAATCCGCCCCATAGAAAAAAATAGGCTGCGAGCACCGAAGGGTGTGGCGTGCTTCCAAAGCCAACTGCGGGTA
>JBFHFM010000048.1:0-16575 GCA_041583595.1 Trichloromonas sp.
CAGGAGAAAACTAATGATCAGAACAGTAACCATCGGCCTGAGCCTAATCATCCTGACCTTCAGTCTCGCGTGGGCCAGCCCCGACCTGCTTGAACAAAGCAAATCTTTTTTCGAGCCAATTCCGTCAACCCCTCCGCAACTGGCCGGTAACCCTGCATCCCCGGACAAACTTCTGCTCGGTCGCATGCTCTTTTTCGAACCCCGTCTTTCGGCTTCCAGCCTGATCAGCTGCCAGACCTGCCACAATGTCGGTCTCTCAGGTGCCGACATGCAGGAGACTTCGGTCGGACACGGCTGGCAAAAAGGACCGCGCAATGCACCCACGACCCACAACGCCGTTTTTAATACGGCCCAGTTCTGGGATGGCCGGGCCAAGGATCTGGCGGAGCAGGCCAAGGGCCCTGTGCAGGCTTCGGTAGAAATGAACAACACTCCCGAGCAGGCAATCGCAACCCTGGCAAGCCTGCCTGAATATGTCGAACTTTTCAAAAAAGCCTTTCCGCAAGACAAGGCTCCTCTTACCTTCGACAACATGGCCAAAGCCATCGAAGTCTTCGAGGCAACCCTGCTCACCCCCAATGCGCCCTTTGACCAATTCCTCAAGGGCAATACAAACGCCCTTACCGATGTCCAAAAAACCGGCCTCCAGCTTTTTCTCGACAAAGGCTGCGTCGGCTGCCACAGTGGCATTAATATCGGCGGTACCGGGTATTTTCCGTTTGGTGTGGTAGAAAAACCGGAAAGTGGCATTCTTCCTCTTGACGATACCGGACGCTTCAAAGTAACGAATGTGGCTGCCGACGAATACGCCTTTAGGTCACCGTCGCTGCGCAACGTGGCCCTGACTCCGCCCTATTTCCATTCAGGCAAAGTCTGGAAACTTCTGGATTCAGTGCGGATTATGGGATCGGCTCAGTTGGGCATCACCCTAACCGATACTGAAGCCGCCCAGATCACCGCGTTTCTTAGAGCCCTGACCGGCGAGCAACCTCATATTGAACATCCTATTCTCCCTCCTCAACAGGATGAGACACCGCGTCCAGTACTCACAACCAAAATCAGCACCAGCCACTAACATTGATGGCCAAGCCGCCCCATTGTCTTCGGGGCGGCTTGGCTATAGACCTCCTCCGGCTCTTTCCTGGATGACCGAATTCGTATGAAGTCCTTCTGTATTGCTCTCGGGCTTTTTCTCAGCCTTGCTTTTTGCGCTTCAGCCCAGGATGCACCCCTGGAACCCACCCTGCAAAGTGCCTTTCCCAGCGTCGCCGATATTATTCCCAAAGGCGCCCAACTTGCCGAGGACGCCGCCAAGGCTGAATCGCAATTTGCCCCCCTCTACGAACTCGGCAACCTGAAAACCGACATCGAAACCGCCCGCAGCCGTCAAACCGAACTGTTACAGAGAATTTCCAACCTCGGAGCACCGACCGACTGGAGCTTCGATCGGTTACTGGAAATTGGCAGCGACATCACGGGACAGATGACCGGGCTGAAAAAGATCCTCGACACCCTGTCCACTAAACTGACCGCGACTGACCAGATTCGCCAACGCTGGATCGACCGCCAAGTATTCTGGAAAAAATGGCAAGAGGAACTGAAAAAATCCAAGGTCGAAATTCCCAAAGGAGCATTCTCCGGAAGCCTGACGACCTGCCAGCGCATCATCGACCGGGCGACTGAGGTGACTACGCCCCTGATCGCCCTGCAGAAAGAAGTCTCCAGCCTGCAATCTATCCTGCTCGAACAGCAGAATCAGATTGACCTCGCCCTGAGCAACCTCCGTAAACAAACTTTCACAAAAACCGCCCATTCCTTTGCCAACCGCGATTTTTACCGGCAGTTCAATCCTGAGCTTTGGACTTCACTCAAAACCGGCATAGGTGAAGTCCAGAAGGTTAAGTGGGAATTTCTCAGCGACCGGGCCTGGCTACCGACCCTGCAGATCATTCTCGCGGTGTCTCTCGCCCTCTTTATCCGTCGTCATCAGCGCAGCAGCCAGATCACTAAAGAATGGCATTTTATCGCCAGCCATCCCTGGGCGACCGGAATTTTCGTCTCAATCATTTCACTTAGCGCCCTCTACACCAATGCGCCGTCCCTATGGCGACTTGGCATATCGACCCTGGCCGCCCTGACTTCCGCAATCCTGGTATCTGGGATTCTGACCAACCGCCGAAAAAAATTCATGGTCTACCTGCTGGCGGCCCTGTTCATTATCACCCAGAGCTTGCTTCTGGTTTCATTTCCGTCTCCACTTTACCGCCTCTACCTGACGGCTCTATGTCTACTGGGCATCCCCGCCCTGCTGGCTATAGCCAAACGCAACCTTAAAGCCCATGAAGGACGGATGGATGGCTTTACTCTCGCCCTCAAAGTTGGCGCGGGGGTGCTGATGGTCGCCCTGCTCGCCCAGATAGGTGGCTACGTCAACCTCTCTTCGCGGTTAATCGTCTCTTCAGTCAGCACCGTTTTCCTCAGCCTCTTTGTGGCCATGACGATCCGGCTCGGTCATGGCGGTATTCGCTTTTTGCTGACCCATGCCAGTATCGTTCGCCATCCCTTCTTCTACCGTTACGGCGATGAGTTGATCGTTCGCCTTTCCAACATCCTGCAGATTTCTATCGCCAGCTATTCGCTCCTCTATCTGCTGGTCGTCTGGGGACTTTACAACTCCCCGGGACAAGCCTGGACCTCACTTATAGCAAAAAGCATGACCCTCGGGGAAACTGAAATTTCCCTCCACATGGTCGTGCTGGTACTGCTGGTTCTCTATCTGGCAATTGAATTATCCTGGCTTTTGCGTGCTATTCTGGAAACCCAGATTTTTCCCCACCGGGATTTCGACCGTGGCGTTCGTGACGCCATTAAGAAATTACTCCATTATTCCATCGTTTTTATCGGTTTCCTCTTTGCCATGAGCCTGGCAGGTTTCGAACTGAAAAACTTCGCCGTGCTCGCCGGGGCCTTTGGTATCGGTATCGGTTTCGGCCTGCAAAATATTGTCAACAACTTTATCAGCGGTATCATTCTGCTCTTCGAGCGCCCAGTCCGGGTCGGCGATGTCGTGGTTATTGATGCTCAATGGAGTACCGTCCGCAAAATCGGCCTACGCTCAACGATCGTTGAAACCCTCAACAAATCAGAAATAATCGTTCCCAACTCTGAATTGATTTCACAGAAAGTGACCAACTGGACCCTGACGACCAACATGGCCCGCACAGTCATCCCCGTTGGCGTCGCCTATGGCAGCAACGTGGCCAAGGTCCTGTCCCTGCTGCGCGACTCCGCACTGGCTTGCAAAGATGTCCTGGAATCACCGGAACCGTCGCCGATATTCGTCAGCTTCGGCGACAGCTCATTGAATTTCGAACTGCGTGTCTGGGTCGCCAATGCCGATCGGATGCTGGTCATCCGCAGTGAGATCCTTCAAACCATCGATCAACGATTCCGCGAAGAAGAGATCGAGATTCCATTCCCCCAGCAAGACCTGCATCTCTCACTGAAGGATGCCCGGTTGTTGAAACGATTGGCCGACCTCGACGATTCCCCACCGGCCAAAGAAAGCTGATATGCCCTTTCTATAATTTCACTCATTTGCTATCCCCGGCTATTGAGCTGTCCGGTTAAAAGTGCTATCGTTCACCTGGCTTAAATGTCCAGGAGGATTGAAATGCATAAAACACCCCATGCTATGATTTTAGGAACCGGACGAAGCGTTCCCGAAAAAGTACTCAGTAATGCCGATCTGGAAAAAATTGTCGACACCAGCGACCGCTGGATCATTGCTCGCACCGGCATCAAAGAACGACGAATCGTCGAACCGGGAACCCCACTTTCTGACCTCGCCTGTGATGCCGCCCAAAAGGCCCTGAACGATGCCGGGGTTGCCGCCGGAGACATTGACCTGATTATCCTGGGATCGGTAACCGGTGACATGAAGTTCCCGGCCACCGCCTGCATTATTCAGGATAAAATTGGCGCCAAAAATGCCACCGCCTTCGATCTATCGGCAGCCTGCTCCGGATTTATGTACAGCCTGCAGGTCGCCTCGGCCATGATGGCGGCTGCCGGCTACCGACGAGCTCTGGTAATTGGCGCAGAAATCCTGACTTCCATGATTAACTGGCAGGACCGTGATACCTGCGTTTTGTTCGGCGATGGGGCCGGTGCGGTGGTCCTCGGCCCTTCCGTCGACAATCGCGGCATCATACACACCTGCCTGGGCAGTGACGGCTCCTTTGCCAACCTTCTCTTTAACCCGGGATGCGGGAGTATCAATCCACCCACACCTGAAAATGCTGCCGCCAAACTTCATACCATCAACATGTCCGGCAAAGAGGTCTTCAAGCATGCCGTCACCACTATGACCACGGCCATGCAACAGGTTCTTCAAGAGGCGGGCATTACCCCAGAGCAACTTCATCTGCTCATTCCCCATCAAGCCAATTTACGCATCATTGAAGCCGTGGCCAAGAGACTAGATGTACCCAGCGACAAAGTTTATGTCAACGTCGACCGTCTCGGAAACACCTCCTCCGCCTCCATCCCCATCGCCATCGACGAAGCCCGTCGTGCCGGAATAATCGCCTCGGGAGATATGGTCGGTATGGTCACCTTCGGCGCAGGACTTACCTGGGCATCATCAATTATTAAATTCTAATACAAAAGTCCAAAATTTCTTATCTTCAGCATTTGCATTTTGTCCTACCGGGAGTAAAATAGAAGAAAAGAAAGGAGGATTAAATAAATTAGAGAACACATAAAGACATAGAATTTACAGCCCCCCGAGGGGGGATTCATCGCTCTGCCCCGCAGGGCGAACAAGTCAGCAAAAAGCAAGACGCTGGCCACAAACGGAAAAAGCCCCAACACCGAACAGGTGATGGGGCTTTTAATTTGTGAATCGGCAGGAAATCAACCTGACTGGGGACTGAGCACCAGTCAGGCGAGAATCACATTCCGGAAAGGCTTTTAAGGATTTCCGGGTCGGCTTCCTCTTCAGCCAGAATCGTATGACAAGTGTCACAATCCATGGAGATGACTTCACCCGTCTCCGTCTCATGCTCTTCATCATGACAGCGGAAGCAGCCGACATCGTCATTATGACCCAGGTGGTTAGTGTAGGTGCCCCACTGAACATTCATTTCAGGAAAGACGTTTTCAGCGTAAGCGGCCTGTATTCCGGCAATCGACCTTTTCAGAGCGTCAGCTTTATCGTCGGCCACAGCTGAAAAGTTTTTGCTGTAGTATTCGGTAAGTTCGGCTGAGATGTTCGCAGCAGCTTCCGCCTGCGACGCATAATTTTTGTTGACGACTTCCATCGCCTTTTTCTTGATGAAAGGGATGCTGCTGTCAATGTCGCCATTCAGAATCTTATTGTCGACCGCCACACCAGCCGGGAGGTAGATATGGGTCGGGCGATTGTGACAATCGATACAATCCATCTCGCGAACTTCACCCGCCGAGCCTGATTCATTAAAAATCTCATCCGCATCGCTTGTACGATAGACCACCTGAGTGCCGTCCTGCCGTGTGAGAGTCACTTCAGGAATAGTCATTCGATCATGCGCAGAGGCTTTGTAAAAGATTTTATTTTCCGGCGCCACATGCCAGTGAATCCCGTGAGAGCTGGTGGCACGGTCACCCGCCGAGCCGACTTTCATCATCAATACGGTCTTGACGTGGGTATTATTTTCATCTTCAAGGAACTTGTCCTTGATCACCAATTTATCCCCATGGAACATTTCGGGACGATGACACTCCTCACAGGTATCGCGAGCCGGACGCAAACCATGAACCGGGGTTTCAATCGGGCGGGGATAGGTATTCAGAGCCACCGCAAAGAGTTGTCTGGCACCGGATATTTTCGACTTTACGAACCAGTCGGCACCAGCGCCGATATGACATTCGACACATGACACCCGTGAATGGGGGGAATTGAGATAGGCGGTTCTTTCGGGGTTCATGACCGTATGGCAGAACTCGCCGCAAAACTGCACCGATTCCATGTAATGATAAGTTCGGTAACCAAGCATGGAAAAGATCAGCACGTTAATGCCGGTAAGAAATACTGCGAAAAAAACCAGTTTCCGCATCCGGCTGAATTTTTCGGGATCGGTAAAATATCCCTGGAGGTACTCCAGGGTGAAAAGGCGCACTTCTTCTTTGCCCTTGAAGAAAAAGAGCCCGAGAAAAACCAGGATCAGGCCAAAGGTGAATGCCGGCCCGAGCAGCATGTAGATGGCCGCTGAAAAATAGGTATTATCAATATGAAACAAAACATCATAAAGAATGGCACCGAACAAAAATGGAGTCGAAACGGTGACAATCATGGCTCCGATCAGGGAAACCCGGCTTCGGGCAATCCCCTTGGAAAATGCAGTAACAATTTCAGGCAGCGTTTTCATTTAGTAATCCCTTCTTCCATCGCGACAATTGTCATACAAAACTGGTAATCATTTCAAAAAAAAAGACCATATTTACCCAAAATCCAGCTCGGGAACATGAACAAAACATTTGTAGTTACAAAGATTTTCCCGTAAACGGCAACCATCATTAGACGGGTTAGTAACATTCCTGAACCAGACATGTCAACGCATAAGTTTTTAATTATTTTACACTATCAACCGGATCTTTGCAGGACAAAAACCGGAAAGGGCCACCATTTCTGGTGACCCTTTTCAGTTCTTATCTAACGATTAGAATTTAGTGCGACCCGTGCATAAAGGCGTAAACCATCAGAACCACAAGGGTCATACCAATGAACACGGCAGTGAAACCAAAAGCCTTGAGGATGAAATCGTAGAGAATACCGCTTGGTTTCGGCTTCTCAAACTTGTGAAGAATCCCTTCCTCTTCATAGCGCTTCCACTGATCGCCACGTTCGTGAATAAATTCTTCTTTCGGCATTTCCCCATTGAAGATAACGAAGTCCATGGGGAACTTCTCAGGCCGTCCGTGAGTGTTGAAAAAATGGACGGTGAAGATAAAGCCAGTGGCCAACAGTGCTTCGTCAGAGTGAACGATGGTCGCCACGTTGAAAGCCCAACCGGGCAGGAACGAACCAAAGAACTCAGGGAACCAGAGCATCAGACCGGAGCCACCGATGGCGAACATACCCCAAAAGACAGCGATGAAGTCGAATTTCTCCCAGTAGGTCCAGCGCTCAAATGTCGGTTTAGGACCGCGGAACAGGAACCAGCGAACCATATTGGTTACGTCACGAATGTCACGGAAGTTGGGGCAAAGAGACTCAGGCCCGAACAGTCGCTGAATGAAATTCCCTTTCAGATCCTGACGAATGAAGAGGAAATGAATGGACAGATAAATCGCCGAGGCGAAATAGATGAAGGTGATCCCGGCACAAATACGGTGAATAAGCGCGGCGTTAGCAGCCGAACCAAAGAAATCCATAAACACCTTGGCCCACTGCTGATCGGAAAATTTGAGCGGCAGACCAGTCAGGGACAGGCCGAGGAAACTGATGATGACCAAAAGGTGCAGGAACACATGTCGTTTGGTAAACCGACGATACATCTTGTGGGGATCTTTGATGTGCTGGGTAAAGCCATGCTCCATCAGTTCGCGCTTTTTCTCACGATTTTCTACAAAGCCACGGAACATCCAGAGAAGAGTATGAATCCAGAAGACCGCAAAGGTGGTAACCAGCAGGCCGGTCATAGCGAGAAAGGTGTAATAAAGAATCGGGTACTTATCTTTGTCATGAGAACCATGGGCATAGTACATGGTAAACAGTGGGGTCGAGTTCTCATGACACTGAGCACAAGCAGTGACAAGATTGGCCTCGTTCACGCTCGAATTCGGGTCAGCAGCCGGCAACACGTTGTGCGCAGTGTGGCAGTCGGCACAACCGGCCACCAATTCAGGATAACCAAGGCGATAGTTTTTGCCATGGTAGCTTTCCATGTACGTTTCAACGGCGACACTGAAGACGCCGTTGCGGTCCATCATTTCTTCGTCAGCATGACACTTCAGACAGACGCTGGTATGAAATTCACGGGCTTCATGAGACTTGCCATCGCCAATAGCTTTGATTTCATGAAGGTTGTGACAGTCATGACAGGCAGCCGAGTCGGGGTTTCCAGCCATAACCCCCTGGCCATGAATGGACTCAAGGTAATCCGTGTGGTCATCATGACACTCGGTACACTTTTCGACGACCTTTTTCTTGTCACCCTTCCAGTAGGTGTGAGTGTGAATGTCGGAATGACAGTCGGCACAGGTAACGCCATTGAGCATATGGACGCTGGAGTAATGCTCTTCGGTCTGCGGTTTATGACAACGCACACAATTAACCGGCTCCGGCATAACCATGCCGTCCATGTGGCCCTGCAGGTCTGACAGCTCAATGTGACAGCTGGTGCAAGCATTCTGCCCATGAACTGAAGTGCTGTACTCATCAACGGACACGACATCTTCATGACATTCCAGGCAGGCTTTGGGGTCAATAGCCAGCCCGTTCTCCGCTATCGCTGGCAAAACCAGAGACAACAGCAGGACCAGGGACATTAACAAACGTGGCAGTGCTTGTTGCATGAAACTCCTCCTCATTCCGTTAAAATTCTTGCGCAGCCCAGGATAACCAAAATTCTTGGTTCAGAACTGCGAGTTCAAATCCCGATAAAATTAACATCTGTCATCGACAGACATCTGTGTATAGTTTTTATATACGGCCAACTTGAGTACCACAACCAAGGGGAAATGTCAATTATGAAGCCAAATTCATGCAAACACCTGCAATCACATAAAAAAACGCTCGCTCTGCAGCAAAAACCCGCCAGTCAGCACCCTTGATTGTATTTTTTCATTCCAAACGCGCAACCTATGTGGCTCTGGACAAATTACTGACATTATGGTTGAATTCGCTTCAATCCGAAAGACCAACGCCTACATATCTGACCATGCCATAAACTAAAAAGGAATTCCCCATGCTGAAAGACACAGGCCTCATTCTGGCCATCTGCGCATTTTCTCTCTACATCGTCGGAGGGCTCGCAACATTCACAGGACTCGCCATCGCCTTCCTGGTTGGAAAAAATGATTTCATGGGCTGGGGTCAGGGGACGGGGATAGGCTACCTCTGCATCTGCGTCGGCCTGTGCCTTTCGATCCTGGGTGTGTTGTTCATGCGATTCTTTCGTAACCGCGGACCACGTTGACCATGGAATATATATAATATTAAAAAAGGGACGTGTCCATGTGGACACGCCCCTTTTTTACGCTGCAATACTCGAGAATTAACGAGTAGCCAGTTCCATCACTTTTTCGGTGAAGGGGTTGGCGAACAGAATGATCATGGCAACAACGAATACGTAGATAGCCAGAGACTCGACCATGGCGAGACCGATCATCATGGTGGTGAGAATTTTACCGCTGGCGCCGGGGTTGCGAGCAACACCTTCAACAGCGCTTTTAATAGCCAGACCCTGGCCAATACCGGTACCGAAAGAACCGAGTCCCATGCCGATGCCGGCAGCGATCATACACCATGCAAAAAATTCCATGTCCCTACTCCTCTTCTGTGTTTCTGCGGTTTGATTGTTCCTATACGATATAGGACTTAATTCCCGGGATCGGGAAAATCAATGAGCTTCTTCAAGAGCACCCGCGATGTAAATCATCGCCAGCAAGGTGAAAACAAAAGTCTGAATCAAGGCCACCAGAACCCCCATCAGCATCATCGGCACCGGCAACAGGAACGGTACCAGCAGCATGAAAATCATCAACACGATTTCATGGCCGTACATATTGCCAAAAAGACGCAGAGAGAGCGACAGGGGACGGGCCAGATGACCAATAATTTCGATGATAAAAATCAATGGCGCCAGCGCTGCGATCGGCCCCATAAAGTGCTTCAGATACTTAAAACCGTGCTCTTTGACCCCAACGATGTGAGTCATGGCAAAAACGGTGAGAGCCAGAGCCACGTTGGTATTCAGGTTAGCGGTCGGGGGGTAAAAACCAGGAATCAACCCCACCAGGTTGGATACCAAGATAAACAGGGCAAAGGTTGCCAACAAGGGAAAGTACGCCTTACCCCGGGGCCCCATCGTATCTTCAATAAGATTTTCGATACCGGAAACAACGACTTCCATCAGATTCTGCCAACCGGCAGGAACCATCTTGACGGCACGGGCCGCAACAAAGGCCACAACGATCAGCAACAGCATGACGAACCATGTATAGGTGACATGGTTTCCAACATGCATATTCAACTGTCCTTCGAGCCACTGAAGAAAAAGAAAAGGATGTGTCATGACTTACTGCTGCCTCCTTGATCAAACAATCGCTTTATTGTAGTGCCCAGAACATTCAACAGCACCACTGAGAGCCCTACCGCCAATGCGATGAGATCTACCTGCGCCTTGACTATCAAAAGAAAAAGCGCACTACCCAATGCGGCCAGACGAACAAAATAACCAACCTGAAAACTTTTAGCGGCAAACTGAGACGGCGCCCCCAGCAATTTACACAGGGCATTGTACCTCCAGTAGTACCCCAGGATCACCAGCAGCCCCCCCGACAGAACCCCCAGGGTTATCGGTACCGAGCGCCACAGCAGACTAACGAGAACAAAGCCGGCAAGGATGATCCAGTTACGCCGGGACAGTGCCCTCAGCAGTTGCTCATCCTGATTGACCACCGTCTCCCTGATCTTCCTCTTTCTGCCGCCGCAATTCCCGGTCGGTCAGAATATACACGTTACGAAATGCCGAGACGATTCCAAGCCCGAGAAAAATCAGCGTAAACCAAGGATTTGTATCGAATTTCTTGTCGAGCCACCAGCCCATGGCGAGACCAATCAGGGTCGCCGCCACCATCGAGATTCCAACGCTTGAAAGAAACCCAAGCGATTTGAATAGTTGGTGTCTGTCTTTACGCATCAACTCGGTTTCGCAGTCTGTTATATAGGTGAAAAACCTGCATTAAGTATCACATAGATCTGACGATGTCAATTGTTTTGATTATCTTTTATCAAGGAATCATCCCCTCGTTTACGCCCTTTCCAATCCCGTATACTCCAGGCAATCTGACTCCACATCCCCCGGAGCATATGCACCTCACGAAGACCAAGACCAGCCCGTTGATGGATCTGCCGCAGGCTGTTCATGACCCCTTCCGGTTTTTTCGGGTTGAGAAACGCAATCCGCGTCAGTACCGCTTCGATCTGTCCGAACAACCCCTCGAGATCCGCCTGCTCCGGCATTTCAAATTCCGTCATGACCTGCGAACTCGGTGATTGCCGGGCCAACTCATGCACAAAAAGCAATACCGCCTGTGACAAATTAATCGACCCGACCTCGGCAGAGGTGGCGATGGTGGCGGCATGGGAGCACTGGGCCACTTCATCGCTGGTCAGACCCGCATCTTCACGGCCGAACACCAGGCCCATCCGCCCGCCAGATGGAAGCGTACGGTGCAATGCCGGAACCTCACCGATATCGAGAAGTTCACCACGCAAGCGGCCGCTTCGCCGGGTGGTCGCCACCGCCACGTGCAGATCGGCAATGGCCGACGGCAGATCGGCAAAGACGCGCGCCTGGCCGAGCAGATGATTGGCGGCCACAGCAAACTTACGAGCCTCAGGATGGAGATACTGGCAAGGATTAACCAGACGCAGGTCGCTTACTCCGAAGTTGGCCATGGCCCGACAGACCATGCCGATATTTCCTGGACTTTGCGGTTCGACTAAAACAATGGACAGCTGACCGATAAAAGGATTTTGCATTCTTGCTCCTGGAGTTTCAGACCACACCGCAAAACAGGGATACCTCAACCAAGCAGCTTGTTAATCAGTTCTCGGTACTTCTGTTCGATAACGTGGCGCTTCTTTTTGAGAGTATTGGTGAGCTCCTCACCGGGCTTAAACTCTATTTCGAGAAAACGGATATTGCTGAGCCGTTCATGGGGCTTAAACCCCTTATGGGGGCGCAATAGTCGGTTAATCTCGTTCTTGACCCGGGCGATAACCTGCTTGTCATGCATGAAATCTTCCGAGTCGGCGATCAGATCGCTGAACTTCTCACCAATGAATTCCCGCAGCTTTTCCAGGTCGGGGACGATCAACGCCCCCAGCCCTTTCTTGTCCTGCCCGACCAGGACCGCGTCCTTGACAAAGGGAAGCATAGTGATGGTTGCCTCGATATGGGTCGGGTCGACGTTTTCACCGCTGGCTAATACAATCATTTCCTTGGAACGACCGACCAGCACCAATTCACCGCTCAGGGTAAATTTCCCCAGATCCCCCGTGCGGAAAAAACCTTCGATCGTAAAGGCTTTTTGATTTTCTTCTGGGTTGTTGTAATACCCCGATGTCAGCTGCGGGCCCCGCACCCACACCTCCCCTTCGCAGCCGGCCGGCAGCTTATTTTCCTGCTCATCGACAATGCACACCTCGGTGCCGGCAATCGGCTTGCCGAGAGTGCCGAACACCTCGCAATCGACACCACGACCAGCAATTCCCGGAGCGCATTCAGTCATACCGTAAGCATTGACGATACGAATACCCACGGCGTCGATCCACTCATCGAGATAGGCCGGCAAACTGCCGCCGCCGCTGATGGCGATACGCAAACGGCCGCCAAACTTCTGCCGCACCAGCGCCAATTTTTTCTGCGCCAGCAGGTAAGCGGGATAGAGGAACACCAGCTTGCACAAAGCCGCCACCTTGCGCCACAATCGGACCAAGAAAAACGACTTATGGTAAACAGGAAGCTGCCCGCGCAGCTCTCGCCGATTATGTCTGAAGCTGACCGAGACCGTCACCAGCAGACGGAATAAACGGGCCTTGCGTTTCCCCTGTTTTTCGACTGCGGCGTTGATCTTGCCGTACAGCACCTCCCACAGGCGGGGAACGGTAGCGACCAGGGTCGGCCGGTAGCGTTCGAGATCGTCGGCAAAGGTCTTCAGGGTCGAGTAAACGATGCAACTGCCGGCGGCGATGGCGATGTATTCGGCGGTGCGCTCGAAAATGTGCCAGGGAGGCAGAATCGACAACCAGCTGTCCTCATGATCGAGGGCGATGATACCGGGTAATTCCTGGATCTGATGCATCAGATTGGCGTGGGACAGCACCACCCCCTTGGGGGTTCCGGTCGTTCCGGAGGTGTAGACCAGGGTCAGGGTATCTTCCGGCTGAATCCGACTCCCCCGGGCAATGAATTCGCTGATGTCCGCTGGCGAAAGAGTGCGATCCTTAAGCAGGTCCTGGTAGGCGTAGACCGGCTTGAAGAGCTTATGCCGAGGGCCGGCCTCAATAATAAAGGTGACTTTCAGCGATTCCAGCCCTGCGGTCATCTCCTGATGACGCTGCAGTAATTCCTCGGTTTCGACCACCAGAAATTCACAGCCTGCGTGAGCCATAATATATTCCAGCTCACGGGTAGGGGTATCGCTCCCCCGCGGGACACTGATCGCCCCGAGGGTCATCAGCGCCATATCGGTAACGATCCAGCCATAGCGGTTGTCCGACAGCAGCATGACCCGGGTACCCGGACCGATCTTCTTTTCGCTGAAGGAACGAGCCAACAGCAGCACATCTTCAAAAAACTTTTCATAGGAGACAGAAAACTCGGTCCCCGCAGCCCTGTAAACAAAGGCCGTCTGCAACGGGTAACGCTGACAAACTCGAAGCAGCACATCAAAAACGGTCACTGGGGGAGATTCTGGCATGGCACACCTCTCTAATAAGAATTCCGTACTGTACTGGAGAAGTCACCAACGAGGCAACAGGACACTGGAACCTTTTTTAATTTTAAGGTAATCTTTTTTGAGTTTTCCGGTAGCACGATTTCCTCGAAGCAAGGAAGCATACGACCTATTATGTCTACCCCACGCAACAGCATGTTCAAACGCCTGCCCGGAAGCCACGAAAAATCCGGCCGAAAAAACCTGCGAAATGACGGAAAACTCGGCACCTTTCTCGGTGTCTTTACACCAACCGTCCTGACTATTCTCGGCGTCATCATGTACCTGCGCTTCGGCTGGGTCGTCGGTCAGGTCGGCCTGTTCAAGGCGCTGTTCATCGTGGTGCTGGCCAACGCCATCACCATCATCACCTCATTGTGCCTGTCGGCCATAGCCACCAACAGCCGGGTCGGCGTCGGTGGTGCCTATTTCATCATCTCCCGTAGCCTGGGGCTGGAAATCGGTGGTTCTATCGGACTGCCGCTCTTCCTCTCCCAGGCCTTCTCGATCACCCTCTACGCCTACGGTCTCGCCGAATCGCTACGCTTCGTCTGGCCCGGAGTTCCGGTCCAGCCGGCGGCATTCATGATCATCCTGGCGGTCGGCGCCCTGGCGTTCAGAGGAGCCAGTTTCGCCCTGAAAACCCAGATCCCGATCATGGTTCTGATCGGACTATCGATCTTCGCCCTCTCCGGCGGCTCTCTGGTCAATGGCAGCTTTCAAAACCTGTTCGCGGCCACCCCGCCCGCCGAAGAACACTTCTGGGCGGTGTTCGCCATCTTCTTCCCGGCGGTGACCGGGATCATGGCCGGGCTGAGTATGTCCGGCGATCTGGAGAATCCCCGCGAATCGATTCCCCGCGGCACCCTCTTGGCCACCCTGGCCGGCTTTGCGGTCTACCTGATTGTACCATTTGTTCTGGCCTTCGGCGCCACCCCCGAAGCCTTGCGCAGCGAGCCGCTGATCTGGACCAAGGTCGCCCTGCTCGGCCCCTGGCTGATACTGCCAGGACTATGGGGAGCGATCTTCTCCTCGGCAGTCGGCTCGATGCTGGCGGCTCCCCGCACCTTGCAGGCCCTGGCCAAGGACCGGCTGGTTCCGGAGGCGCTGACCAGGGTATCCAAACGCAACGAGCCGGTCAACGGATTGCTGGTGGCCCTGACCATCGCGCTGATCGCAGTCTTTCTCGGTGACCTGAACACCGTCGCCGAAGTGGTCTCGATGTTCTTTCTCACCGTCTACGGCACCCTCAACCTGGTGGCCGCCCTAGAAGCACTCTCCGGCAATCCCTCCTGGCGGCCGCGCATGAAAATCCACTGGGCCATCAGCCTGCTCGGCGCCCTTGGCTGCTTCGGCGTCATGGTGTTGATTAACCTGCCCGCCACCATTGCCGCCCTGACCCTTGAACTGGCCATCTGGCTGATCCTCAAGAGCCGGGTTCGCAAGGAAAGCTGGGGAGATGTCCGCCGCGACGTCTACGAGGCGCTGATCCGCTGGGCCCTGATCCGCCTCAACCGGCTGCCAATGACCGCCCGCAACTGGCGCCCCCATTTCCTGGTCTTCGCCGGCAATATCGAACGCCGCATCGACCTGGTGCGCTTCGGTGCCCTGCTCAGCGAAAACCGCGGAGTCGTCACCGTCTGTGAGCTGATCGAAGGCAACATTCTTGATCTCAACCTCGACACCCGGGAGCGCCAGCTGCAAATCGACCATATTTTGCGCAAAGAAGGGGTCGTTGCCTTCGGCGAAGTCGACATCGTCGAAAATATCGAACTCGGCATGCTGGCCGTCGCTCAGGCCAACGGCATCGCCGGTATCGAGAGCAACACCGTGCTGATCGGTTGGCCCGACAGCCTCGAACGACTGACTATTTTCCTCAAACTGATCCAACGCCTTAAACAGCTCGGTCAGTCCCTGGTCATCGGCCGACTGCTCCCGCTCCCCCCCGCTCGCGAAGGGGAACCGCAGATCATCCACATCTGGTGGGGCGGTCTACAGCGCAACGGCGACCTGATGCTGCTGCTGTCGTACCTGCTGACCCGCAACCCCGAATGGCGCGATGCCAGCATCCGCATTCTCAGCATTGCTTCCAACGAACTGATGAAGTTGCAGACGGAAAAGTTTTTACAGCAACTGCTCCCCGAAATCCGCATCAGCGCCGACATCGACGTTATGGTCAAGCCCGGAGACATCAGCGTCACCGAACTGATCCACACCGAGAGCGCCAAGGCCGACATCGTCTTTATGGGGCTGGCCGCCCCTGACCCAGGAGAAGAGCTGGACTACGCCCGGCGCCTTACCGAACTGGCCGAAGGAATGCCAACCTGCTTCTTCGTTCACAACGGCAGCCTGTTCGTCGGCGAACTGATCACCACCGAAGCCCCGACGACGCGTTCAAAAATCCCCGTCGCCAGCCCCAAAGAGTAGCGAACCTCTTTCGTCAAGGAGATTGCCCATGAAAAAAATCGCTAGACTGACTCTGCTGTTCACCCTTTTTGCCTTTCCTGCGGCGGTGGCACTAGCCGATGACACACCCGACCCCGCTGCGACCCGAGCCGAAATGATGGAAAAAATGAGGCCCGCCATGATGGAGAAGATCATGCCGGGCATGGGATTGCGCCAGGGCGCACCGGCCGACGCCAAACCCTGCATGAACGGCTCAGCGCCCCCCTGCCGACAGCACAAAATGGGCAACGCTCCGATGATGAGCCACGGGATGGGACCGAACCGGATGGAGCATGATCTCTACATCGACCGAGCCGACGAACTCGGCCTGAGCGATGAGCAGGTGACGCAGCTCAAGAAGATCCGCAGCGAATGCCGCAAGGACAACATCCGCACCGGCGCCGAACTTAAAATCACCCG
>JBFHFM010000049.1:0-16419 GCA_041583595.1 Trichloromonas sp.
ACTCTGCTGAAGAATGCCGATACGGCGATGTATCACGCTAAAAGCGAAGGGCGAAATACCTTTCATTTTTTTTCGCCAGAAATGAATCTGCAATCCCAGCATCGTCTGCAGTTGGAGAATCGTTTGCGTAATGCGGTGAACCTGTTTACGGATTTCAGCCTCTTTTACCAGCAGAGGGTCAATCTGGCGACCGGCCAGGTTATTGGAGCTGAAGCGTTAATACGCTGGAATGATGCCGAACTGGGGGCGGTCTGCCCGGACGAATTTATTCCCATTGCCGAGGAAACCGGATTGATTCTGCCGCTCGGTGAATGGGTGTTGTTCACCGCCTGCGTTCAGGCGCAAAATTGGATCTCACGGGGACTGCCTTTGTCCAAATTGGCGGTTAATCTCTCCGGTTGCCAACTCAAAGAGTCCAATCTGCTGGAGTTGGTTGAAAAAGCCCTCGAACTGTCTGGGCTGCCAGCTGAAAATCTGGAACTGGAATTGACCGAGAGCATGCTGATGCAGACGGTGGAAAAAAACATACATACTCTTCAACGGCTTAAAAACATGGGGCTCAGCCTGGCTATTGATGATTTTGGGACGGGGTATTCCTCGCTACGCTACCTGCAGCGGTTCCCGATTGACACACTCAAGGTGGACCGTTCGTTTGTCAGTGAAATCGGTAATGGCAAAGATGATTCGGAAATTGTTCGAGCCACCATCGCCCTGGGGCAGAGCCTGAAGTTGAACGTAGTCGGCGAGGGGGTTGAAACCGAAGCGCAGATGTTGTTTTTGCAAGAGCACCATTGCGACGAGGCACAGGGGTTCTTTTTCGGTGAACCGGTTTCCGCGTCGGAGATGGAAGCGTTGTTAGTCGCTCAACTGGCGACAGAACAGAAAAAATCCGAGTTGGGTTAAATATTTTGTGCCGTTATCGGCCAATGCAAAAACAACGAGCGCGGGTCCAAAGACCCGCGCTCGTTTCATATTGCCCAATGTTTTTTATTCTTTGACGCGGTTCAGGGGCTCCAGGTCATGGTGTACTTGAACGAGGTCGGATCGAGCCAGTCGATGGTCTGACCGCCCACCTGGGCGAAGGGATACATCAGATAATTGACGGGGGCGCCCTTCTGGGGCGGGCCGAGCACGAGGTCGCGGCCGGTGCCGAGCTTGACCCGGTAGGGATCGATGCCGCCCCAGTAGTAGCGGCGGTACTCGGCGGTCTTCTCATCGTTGAGCTCGAGTTTCTGGGTCAGCATCATCTTGCGCACGTCGGCCGGGTCGACCGGTACCCATCCGTAGCCGGGCAGGTAGAACTCGGCCCAGCAGTGCTGCCAGGTGGATATATCGGTTACCCCTTCTTTACCCTGGCGAATGCCGAAAATTTCGCGGGCCGGAACGCCGGCGGCGCGGGCCAGGGAGACGAAGACCGAGTGGATGTCGGCGCATTTGCCACCGGGGCGCAGCAGCAGGGCGCAGACGTCTCCGGGACCGCAGCCGTGAGTTTCGGGATCGCGGAACATATTGTCGCAGATCCAGTCGTAGATGGCGCGGGCTTTGGCCTGCACGCCGGTCTTGCCTGCAGTGATCTTATCGGCCAATTTTTTCACTTCGCCGTCGATCGGTCCTAATCTGGTGGCCTTGAGCCAGGGGGCGAAATCGGCAGGATTCCAGGCGCCTTCGGTCGTCGGCAGGTCGCGGTGCTCGACTTCGTTGCGTTCGACATCGAAGCTGAACTTAAGGATGCGGTTTTTGGCCGCCTTATCCCATCGCACATAAAGCATCGGGGTCTGGTAAACGCGGTCGGTGTAGACTCCCGCCTCTGCGTAGTCACCGGCATACTTCACGTTGGCGATGGTCTGGTTCGGGTCGGAGACCGGGTAGGGGATCCACAGTGAAACCTCTTCGCCGGCTTTCTGACCGGTCAGATCAAACGCCATGGCGATCGTTCCCGACTGGGTTTTGGCCCAGGCGCTGTTGGCCAGAATTAGTAGCATGAGCAGCATCAGTAGTTTTTTCAAGACATCCTCCTGTAGGTTTTTTTGAAAGCTAACTGTTTTGCTCTGGAATGTCCAATATGAATTATTGATATTGTTGATTGTTTGTATAGGCTGGAGCTATTCATGCTCGGTCGTTGACAAATCTTTCTCTTCTCGCCAGAATCAGACGGTTGGTTCCCCCTGTCGGATGAACGGTGCTTGAACCCTGAAAAGAGGATGCGATGAATCTTGACAACCTGTTTTGTATTGATCTCGACCAGCCGACTCTCGAAGGCTTTCGCAAATTCATCAGCTCCTGGTGTTACCAGGGGGCTGATTTCACCCTGGTGGTTGATCCCGGACCCTTATCGACCATTGCCTACCTGGTCGGCGAACTGCGCCGTCGGGGTGTCACTCGGGTTGATTATGTGCTGCTCACTCATATTCACATCGACCACGCCGGTGGTACCGGGGCGCTATTGCGGGAATTTCCCGAGGCGCAAGTGATCTGTCATCCCGAGGGGGTGCGTCACATGGTGGAACCAGAAAAACTCTGGCAGGGATCGCGCAAGGTGCTCGGCGCTCTGGCTGATGCCTATGGCGAGATTCTGCCGATTCCAGCGGAACGTATCGGCTTTCACGATGTTGTCGGCGAAACCGGCGTACGAGCTTTTCTTACCCCCGGCCATGCTCAGCACCATGTCTGCTATCTGCTTGATGATCTCCTCTTCGGTGGGGAAGTGGCCGGAGTGCGAGGCGAGGTGGGGCAGGGCATTTATATGCGCCCGGCGACCCCACCCCGTTTTATTCTGGATGTGGCTCTCGATTCCATCGACCGCATGATCGCTCTGGCGCCACGTGCCATGGCTTTTGGCCACTATGGCCTGGTTGACAACGCCCTCGAACATCTGCAGATCGGGCGCCGTCAACTGCAATTGTGGGTACGCGGGGTGGCCGCGACAGCGGAGCTTAAGGCGAGCTGGCGTGAAGAGGCTATTTTCCAGTGGTTGTTGGAGAAGGATGAGGTTTACCGTAACGTGCAGCAGCTGCCGGCGGATATCTTCAAGCGTGAACGGGGTTTCCTCGGCAACACTCTGCGCGGAATGATCGAGTATGTTGACGGTTTGCCTGCCGACGAGCGGCAGGCACTGGCGGTAGCAGAATAGAGAGGGTCAGCGGATATCGATGGTTTTTTCGTCCGGTTGGTCCTTGCGAAAGATGTTGGGTAGATCGAAGCCGAAGTAGCGTAGACAAGCGATCAGCAACGCCACTGCAGCAGCTTCATCGAGATTGCCGATGAAGGGCAGGTTGTCGGGGATCAATTCGAAAATTCCGGCCCCGGGGTTGAGCAGGTAGATAACGGAGATCAGCCCAAGGCCGAACATGGCAATTTTTTTCATGGTCACCTCGACGGATGAGAGGATTGTTTTTTTTTCGGACGACTGGCATTATACCGCAAAGATCAAATAAACGCCCGCCTTATCCGGTGGGAATTAAAGCGAAAGGCAGCACCGGTAATGAACGATAATGACATTGGACCTAGCCCATGGATCTGTCATATCTGCGGCCATAAGTCACAAACCGGAGAAGGCGTAGCCTGTTCTGTCTGTTTTAAAATTACCTGCGCATTTCATTTGAAACATATGTCTTCGTATAATCCCACAAGCGGTCTTTACGAACTACAGCCGATTTGCCTTTTTTGCGCTGGTGCCAGGCGGCATTAGTCGGCTGAGCCTGCAGCCCTGTTGGGGGCTGAGGGGGAGCGCGTCTAGAAAATGGAAATCGCCCTTTATCTTTTGAGCTTTCGTGTCTAAGCCGGTCATTTTTTCGATTTTTCTATGTTGGGTGTTGCGGGCTAGCTGTTGGCTTGATGGCTGTGCCGAAAGGGAGATTCCGGTCGGGGTGTTGTAACCTTTCCCGTTCAATTTTTATTGTCTGTATCGTCTTTGGGCTCATCTAGCAGCGTCCCGCGCTTCACCCGGCTGCTGCCGAAGCGCTCGGCGAGCATGTCGAGTGCGCGGTCGAGTTTGGCTTGACGCTGGCTGTTGACATCGGGAAAGAGCGAGGCTTGGGCCTGTCCGGCTGGTTCCAGGCCTCCGGCGGTTAAACCCAGCAGGCGTACCGGTCGATTTCCTGCCTCGGTGCGCTGCAGCAGGTCGAGTCCGGCCCGGTACAGGGCCAGGCCGTTGGCACTCGGCTCAGCCAGGGTCTGCCTGCGAGTCAGGGTTTCAAAGTCGTCGTAGCGCACCTTGATGGTCAGAGTACGCCCCTCAAGACCGTTTCGGCGTAGGCGGGCTGCCACTTTTTCGGCCTGAGCCAGCAGCTCGCGCTGCAGATCCTCAAGTCGCCGCAGGTCTCTGCTGAAGGTTACCTCGGCGCCGAACGATTTGCTTGGCTGGTCGACTTCGACGCTGCGGCTATCTTCGCCTCGGGCCAGCCGATAGAGGCGTTCACCCCAGACGCCGAACATCCCCTTCAACTGTGACTCGCCCATTTGTCGCAGGTCAGCCACGGTTCGGCAGCCGTAGCGGTGCAACTGCTGCGCCGCCTTGGCCCCCACTCCCCAGATCCGTTCCACCGGCAGCGGCAGCAGAAATTCATCGATTCGCTCCGGGTCGATTTCCAGCAGGCCGTTGGGCTTGGCGCTTTCTGAACCGAGCTTGGCCAGAAACTTGTTCGGCGCCACCCCGGCGCTGATCACCAGTCCCAGTTCTTCCCTGACTTCCCGGCGAATGCGCTGGGCGATTTCCACTGCCGTGCCAAACAGTCGTTCGCATCCGGCGACGTCGAGAAACGCTTCGTCCACCGATAAGGGTTCGATGCGGTCGGTGTAGCGGGCGAAAATGGCAAAAACCTGCCGGGAGACCTCCTGGTAGCGGGCCATGCGCACCGGCCGCAGTATAACCTCGGGGCAGAGCCGCAGCGCCCGGCTGATCGGCATGGCGGAGCGTATGCCGAAGGTGCGAGCCTCGTAGGAACAGGCGGCCACTACGCCGCGATCCCGGTCGCCACCGACGACCACCGGGAGGCCTCGCAGCTCGGGGTAGTCGTGTTGCTCCACCGAAGCGTAAAAGGCGTCCATGTCAAGGTGAATGATGGTGTTGATCATGGAAGGGATTCTGGCATGTTCACCGCGCGGATACAAGGGGGATGGGTGTTTATTCCGGTGGCTGGTTTTGCCCAAGGCTTTCGGCGATCAGACGGGTCAGGCGCTTGGCGTCGGCTCGTTCCATCGGTTTGCCGGTGATGCTGCTTTTGGGTGGGGAGCGTCGCTGCGATGGGGCGTAGACGGTGCACTCAATGATTGTCTCGTCTTCTTCCAGGTAGAGGTGGGGATAGTCAAGAAAACGATTGCCGGACCGGACGCTGACCGTCTCACTACTGAAGTCGAGACCTTTCCCGGCGAGGAAGCTCTCGACTTCTTCCACGTCATCGGCAAACAGGTGCAGGTCGATGTCGCTGGCTTCCCGTACCGCTCCTTTGAGCACCGAGCCGACCAGCAGTGGATGAAACGGATCCAGCAGTTCGAGGAATTTCAGGGCCAGCATACGCAGGCGCAGCAGGCGTTCCGGGAGAACGCCTCCTTCGTGGAGGGCGATCAGGCGGGTGAGCTGGTCATGGATCTCGGCATTGCTTGGGAGATGCGAGCCGAGGGCCAGCGCCTTGACCGGACCGAAACGGCGGGCCGCCTTGCGCTTGGCGTCCCGGTATTCCTTGATTCCGTCCTCAAACATCAGCCGCGCTGCTTCTTGCGTGATCAGTTCACGAATCCGGTCCGCCGGTTGCACCGCTGAAGGTTAACTCTTCTTGCTGGTTTTGGCGAAAAAGGTGGAGTATTGCTGAATCACCTCCTGGCTATGGCAGTGTGGGCATTCCACTCGACTCCGCTCATGTTCGTCCATGTGGAGCACAACCGAAAAAAACAGCTGACATTTTGGGCAAAGATATTCATATGTTGGCATAGAATCCTCCATTGATGTTTTTGAACCCCGTTGGCGGATTTCAGCGCCTACGCAAGGGACATCATTTGGATGAAGTCCGCTTCAACCCTCCCAGAATAAATATTGGGAGTTGGTGGATAGGTGATCAAGGCACCCTTCCAGGGTGCAGGTACAGTCGACATGCTCCCAGCGTTTTTGGTTGTGAAAACGCTCCATGTGCCAGATCCCCAACCGCTCTGTGGGGATGAGGCGGACAAAAGAGTCAGATCCCTTCGACAGATGCAGTTCTTTCCCCTGTTCGCGGACGGTATATCCTGCCAGCTCAGGCCTCGCCTGCAGAAATTGGATGACACGATCCAGGTTTTCGTTCATGCACTTCTCCTCGCGTGAGATGCTCAATAGAACTAAACCCCTAATTCTGAAAAGGTCAAGCCGCTGGATTCTGACGGGTCAGGTTTGACGAAAAATGGCCGCGATCTGTTCGGCCAATTGCTCCTGGCTGAGTCGGTTGCCGTCTATCCTGAGGTCGGCGTAGCGTTGGTAAAGCGACTGACGCTCGTCGAAGAGCTGGCGAAAACTCTGGTCATTCGTCTTGGCAATCCCTCGCGTGTTGAAATTTTTTATGCGCCTTTCGATTTCTAAAAAATTCACGTCCAGAAATACGATGGTCGAAATCTGCCTGAGGTGCTCCATGGCCTTCGGGCTGTAGACGGCGCTGCCGCCGGTGGCAATGACGTGTCGGTCGACATCGAGCTTGAGTATCTCCTCTTCCTCAACCTGCCGCAGGTGGAGGTGGTCACTTTCATCGAGTATCTGCTGCAGGGATTTCTGCCGGTTGGTTTGAATGAGCACGTCAGTATCAAGAAAGCCGAAGGAGAGGACCTTGGCCAGAATGATGCCGACCGTGCTCTTGCCGGCACCGGGCATGCCGATAAGGGTGAGATTTGTTTTTGCTGTCATGGGTATTTCACTCGATTTGGGGTAAATTTCCAAGGGTAGGGTAGAATCATACAGCAAGTAATGTAGATTTAAAGAAGGAAACCATATGAAGCCAAGAGCCATTATTATCGACGATGACGACGCCTGTCGTAACCTGATCACCATGCTTCTCAAGCAACGGGGCTATGAAGTGGTCAGCCTGGCCAACCCGACGGTTTGTCCTCTTTATGATGATTTACTGGCGGTCTGTCCCCATGAAGATGCCTGTGGCGATTTTCTGCTGACCGATCAGCGGATGCCGAAAATGACCGGCCTGGAATTTGTCGATGTCCAGGCTCGGCGGGGATGCAAAGGGGTGATCAACAAGAAGGCTGTACTTTCTGCCTCGTGGACTCCCGAAGAGTTGCAAAAAGCCGAAGACCTTGGCTGTAAAGTTTTTCGAAAACCATATGACATAAAAGAGATATCCGCCTGGTTGGATGCGCAGGAAAAAGACATTGATCCAGACCGCAAACTGGCCGATTTGACAAGTGAAGATTAAAATTACGCTCTAGTTTTCAGAGTCTTTGGTTCTACTAAAGCTATATTTGGGGGGCATGTTCACCCCTTTGGGCGATCTCTGGCAATGGAATCTCATGCGGTAGCAGAGGCCGGGGCGGAACCCGGTCGGGGATGCGCAGCAGGGTGACGCTGTTTGGCAGTTGCAGTTGCTGATACAGTTCGTTGCTGTGGTGAAGGTATCCCTTGGACAGATGCATGGGCAACAGGTATTGAGGGTGAAGTTTTACTACCAGGGCATTGAGGTCGTCGGTGCAGAGGTGATAGGCCACGCGGGCGTGGGCCAGGTCTTGGGCAAGATAGGTACATTCCGAGATGAGCAGCGAAACCCCGCTTAGCAAGGAACACGCCTGGTCGATGTTTTTTTCGGTGAATCCGATGTCGGTGAGGTAGCCGATACTGACGGTTGTTGTCGGCCCCCTGAGGTCGCGATAGAAGGATTCAACATCGTCGATCGAAACCTCTCTTGTGGTGTATCCGTTTTGCTGCAGGACTTTAAGGGGTTGACCGTTGGCCAGTTCGCCACGGCAGAAGCGTTTCTGCAGGACACCGATCCAGGGGCCGCGCTGCCAGCCATTTTCTTGCAGCAACCGGTCATCGATCTGGAAATGTGGTCGTTCGTTAATCCGAAACATCAGCACCGGGATCTTGTGGTCGCCCAGTTCGGCTTCGACGTTGATGTAGTCGTTGCGGTAGATCACCCGATTAGCCCGGGAGTTTTTTCCTTCATATTGGAGAGGGAATCCGCGGCGTCCGGGGAGGGTGAAGGTTTGTACCTGCTTGGGATGAATTTCATGAACGAGGTAGTCGCACCAGTGGTCTTCGATGAGATTCCAATCGTAACCGGCGAGTTTGCTGGCCAGTTTCGCTGCGATACCGGGTGGCCCGTATAATTCGATGGTTTTCGGGGCCACGAGGGTTTGCCGGGTGAAGTGATCGATTCCAGCGAAGTGGTCCATGTGGGCATGGCTTATAAACAGGGCATCCACTGATTTGATGACCCGTTTGGCCAGATGATGGATCTGCCCGCAGTCGAAGAGCAGGCTACGCCCGAGCGGACGCACCTTGATCCAGAGCACGGGATCGTCAAACAGTCCGGAAAAGAAGGTCGGTTCAAGATAGCGAAATGGCAGTCTTGGTTTCATCCTCTGGTCCAAGGTGCTCAGGGAGAAAGGTGATCATCCTCAATACTAACCCTTCTTCCTCTAAAGTGTCGGGACCGAGAAAGATTTTTGCATAAATTGCGAGTAATCGGGGTGGACGTTAGACGGGCCCGCAAATCAGAAGGGCCCGCACTGAGCGGGCCCTTCTGGGGGTGGCAATTTGTTTTGGACCGGAAGGCGTCAAGGGCGACAGTAGGCTTCGAGGGCTTTTTCGAAACCTCTCAGGCCGTCGATGGTCAGATGGACGATGGCCCCGCAGTGGGCGCATTTGCGAGCTTTTCCGGGAGAGATATCAGCGAATCGTTGATGTGAACTTTGTTTACACTGGGGACACTCGTAATCAATTGTTAGCTCCATCAGACCGCCTCTTGTTGGGGGATTAATGTAATTAACGTCGGTTAAGATATTGCCAGAAAATACCGGGCTTTGGCAAGAAAATTTTTTAGAGTTCGGGTGTGAGAATAAAAGAGTAGAGGCCGTTGCTATGGCCAGTTAATTCTGTAATAATAAAACGTTGGTTTTTTATTGGCAGTTTTTGTGAAAGGAGTGGAGTGTGGCCGAATCATTCAATCTAGAAGAATACGCTGCTCAAGCTCTACAGGAGACACTGGAACGGCTTTCTGATGTCTCCAGTTCCGCTGACCTAGTGGAGATGATGAAAAGGGTCACCGAAGTCGCCGAGGGTGAACTGGCCGCTCATGGTGACGGAGGTGAACATATTGCCTGTCAGGCTGGATGTGGCACCTGCTGTTCAGTGAACGTGGCGGTTCTGTTTCCTGAAGTGGTCGCCATCGTTCACTTTGTAAGAGCCCAAATGTCACCGGAACAACAACGCTCAATCGAAACGCGGGTGGCTGAACTTTTCCGTAAGGTGAGTTGGCTTGACGAGGAAGAACGGATTTTTCTTGGGCAGAGCTGCGCATTTCTTGACGAGACGGGGTCCTGTTCGATTTACCCGGTGCGACCCTTGATTTGCCGTGCCATCACCTCAATGAACGCCCGTCATTGTGAAGAGGCCCTGCGGACTGCCGGAACCAGTTCGGAGCACCCGATTTATATGAATATGTTTCAAAAATCGTTAATGGAAAAAACCTTCATCGCGGTTGCTGACGGTCTGACCCAGCTTGGATTCGATGATCGCAGTGGGCAACTGACCGTAGGTGTGCAACGTCTTTTGGATATGCCGGAACTGGCCGAACGCTTTATCGAACGGGAACCGGTCTGGGGTGATCAGGCTCCGGAGGATTACCCTGGCGAATAGGTTGTCGTTGGTTACCATATCTCCTCATCGGAGGCGGTCCGTTTGTGCGAAACTTGCCTGTCTTACAGGTTGACAGTCATTATTTGCCCTCCTTTCGGAGGGCATTTTCTTTGGATGATTTTATTAACAGACTTGTGGGTATTGGAATGGGAATGTTAAAGTTTGATTTTTCTAAAAGTTTCGCCATACAAGGCTTGGCGCATTTTCATCGGGGAAGGCTTGCCTCAGTATTGTCGAAGTCCTGAAGGCCTGCTGTAGGGCCACAGGATGACCGTTTGCGACGCTATCAGGAGGCAGGTTGCCTTTTGCGGGCTTGAGTGAGCCCTTAACTGAAAAGTAGTCATGAGGAGGTGTAATGAACGCAGAAATTAACGGTATTCGTATGGCCTACGATGTTGTGGGGAGCGGTCCCGCCGTTTTGCTTATCCACGGTTTTCCCCTCTGTCGTCGCATGTGGGAGCCGCAAGCGCAGGCCTTATCCGAAGCTGGTTTCCGGGTTGTGGTTCCCGACTTGCGTGGTTACGGTGAAAGCGAAGCAGGGGATCTTCCCGGGTCGATGGATCTGTTCGCCGATGATTTGATCGCCCTGATGGATCACCTGGGAATCGACCGGGCGGTGGTGGGTGGTATGTCGATGGGAGGGTATGTGTTGCTTAACCTGTTGGCCCGGTATCCGCAGCGTATTCGGGCTGCTTGCTTCATTGTTACTCGCAGCGATGCGGATGACGAGACCGGTCGCGGCAAGCGTAATCATTTGATCGGTGAGATTGAGGCGGGCAACCCCGGTGCGGTTGCGGCGGCCTTTACCCCTTTGCTGTTCGCCGGCCCGACCGTTGAAATGCGCCCACAGCTGGTGACCGAAGTACGCGACTGGATGGTGGCCACCGATCCCGCCGGGTTGGTGCTGGGATTGCAGGCGATTCGTGATCGAAACAATTCAGACCCGTTGCTGCCGGCCCTGAAGTTGCCTGCGCTGGTGATCGGTGCCCGCGATGACAAGGCGATTCCTCCGGATAAGTCGGTCTACCTGGCCGAGCACATCGCCGGTGCAGAATTGTGCCTGATTGATGGCGGTGGGCACATGGTGAATCTGGAGCAGGTCGAGGCGTTTAATCAGGGGTTGCTCGGATTTCTGCAACGGCTCGATGGCGAGAAAGCTGTTCGCGAATAAGGGCCGTTTCCGGATGAAAACTAGTGTGCGGAGGTGCCGCTGAAGAGGCAGGCGGCGGGATGGGCCGCTCTTCGGCTGAGCATTTCGGCCAGATGTTCCGGGGAGAGGGGGCTCGAGAAATAGAAGCCCTGCATTTCGTGGCAGCGACGGTTGCGAAGAAAGGAGAGCTGTTCCTTGCTTTCGACCCCTTCGGCGATGACTTTGAGGTTGAGGCTCTCGGCCATGGCGATGATGGCGCTGATGATGGCCTCGTTGTCCGGGTCTCTGGGGATGTCGCGGACGAATTCCTGGGCGATCTTGATGCGGTCAAAAGGGAAGTGCTTCAGGTAAACCAGCGATGAATGACCGGTGCCGAAATCGTCGATGGCCAGTTGCACGCCGCGAATTTTCAAGTCGGTCAGGGTCATGATGGTTCCTTGAACATTTTCCATGACCGTGCTTTCGGTTAGTTCAAGCTCGAGCAGCTCGGGCGGAAGGTTGGTTTCGCTGAGGATGGCCTCGACCCGGTCGACATAATCATGTTGCTTAAACTGCCGTGCCGAAACGTTTACGGCAATTCGTATGGGCGGCAGCCCCAGAGCCCTCCAGCTTTGGGCCTGGGTACAGGCAGTGCGTAGTACGAACTCGCCGATGGGGATGATCAACCCGGTTTCTTCAGCGACTGGAATGAACGATTCTGGGGGAACCAGGCCATTTTCCGGATGGTTCCAGCGCAGCAGGGCTTCGATGCCAATGATTTTGCCGCTGTCGAGATCGAGCTGGGGCTGGTAGGCGAGGAACAGCTCCTGTCGTGACAGTGCCTGACGCAGGGAGGTTTCAAGTCGCAGTCGTTCCAGCGTTCTGGTGTTGAGCTCGGCTGAGAAGAATTGGTAGGTGTTGCGACCACGTTCCTTGGCTTCGTACATGGCGATATCCGCCTTGCGCAGCATGGTTTCGGCGTCGGTGCCGTCGGTTGGGTAAACAGCGATGCCAATACTCGCGGTGGTAAAGAGATCTTTGCCGTCGATGGTGACCGGTTTGGCGATGGCGTCGAGAGTGCGGCGTGCGAAAACCGAGGGGTCTTGAGTTCCCCCTAAGCCGACGAGCAGGATGACGAATTCATCGCCGCCGAAGCGGGCGACCGTATCGACGTCGCGCAGGCATTTCTGCAGTCGGTCAGCGACGGACTGGAGCAGGGAGTCCCCGGCGGCGTGACCGAGGGTGTCGTTGATCCCCTTGAACTGATCGAGATCGAGAAACATGACTTCGAGGGTACTGTCTTCACGGTGAGCGCGCATCAGTTCGCGACTCAGTCGCTCTTGAAAAAGGGTGCGGTTGGGGAGCCCGGTGAGGGTGTCGTAATAGGCCAGACGGTGCACCCTGTTTTCGGTCTGTTTGTGTTCGGTGACGTCGAGCAGCACAGCCAGACTGCTGCTGATTGCCCCATGTTTGTCCCGTTTAACAATGGCGGAAAGGAGCACCTCAATGGGTTTGCCATCCTTTGCGATCATCTGGTAGGCGACATGCCGGACGTCATCGGTTTTGAAAAATTCCGTTAGCAAAGGGGTTTCAAGCTGTTCTTGCGATGGGAGTCTCAAAAACTCGCTGAAGTGGTGGCCGATAACTTCGGCACGCTGGTACCCGAGGGTTTCAAGCCATAGGTCACTAACCGCCAGCAGGCGTCCGTCTGCGTCGATGGAATGGAGCATGACCGGGGTTTTGTGGTAGAGGTCCCGGTAACGCTTTTCGCTCTCTCTGAGCCGAAAGTTCGTGTTGTTCAAGTTCCCCTCACAATTAATCTTGTTCATTTGGTTTGCTGTGGGTTGTGCTATCGTGTGGTGATTGTTGAAATGATCTTGCCGGTACGGAGTTTGGCGCAAAATGGATGCTCTGCAGTGATCTTTTTATCCGCTTGCTAAGCATATCATCATGCTGGGGGGTATCAATCTGAAAGTGCAGGCTTTGTTTGTCTTCATGGACTATATTGCACGAACCCGGGGCTGAATATATTCCGGCTCCAGTCGGAAAAGTCTGGCGTTGGAAGTTGTAAGGCAGTTATGTTAGGATTTGTCTAGGAACCCTTCAGACTTTGCGGGTGGCTCATGTAAAGTCCGACAGGCTCTAAGCAGACACCGAAACGGAGAGTAGCGCAGTGACCGATCAAACCCCTTCAGGAGGAACCCGTGCGGTGGAGGAAAGTCGCAGCCAGACAGCGACGCCACCACTTTTTAGAGTTTTAATGCACAATGACGACTTTACTTCCATGGACTTTGTGGTGGAAGTGCTTGAAGCCATTTTTCATAAGTCTCCAACTGAGGCTAACCGTATCATGCTGAATATCCATTTCAAGGGGTTGGGGATGTGCGGCGTCTTCCCCCACGAAATTGCCGAAACCAAAATTGATCGGGTGCATGCTTTGGCCCGGGACGAGGGATTTCCTCTCCGCTGTAGTATGGAACCGGCATAAGATGTCATTTCGGGGTTGATGCCCCGGCCTTGTAAAGGAAAATTACACCTATGTTCAACCAGGATGTACAGATCGCTTTTTCCCTCGCCGTGCGTGAAGCGCAGCGGCGGCAACATGAATACCTGACGACCGAACACGTCCTCTATGCCATCCTGTTCGAGGAACGGGGCCAGGAGGTGCTGGTTAACTGCGGTGGTGACCTCGAGGCACTACGCAGCGAGCTTGAGGAGTTCTTCGCAAAGCAGATGGAAGAGGTTCCCACCGAGGAAGATTTCGTTCCCGAGCAGACCGTTGGCTTGCAGCGGGTATTGCAGCGGACCGTGGTGCACATGCATTCCGCGGGTAAGACCGATGTCGGGCTGGGTGATCTGCTGGCGGCGATTCTCGAAGAAACGAGTTCTCACGCGGCCCATTTTCTCACCGCGCAGGGAATTGATCGACTCGATATTCTAAATTATATTTCCCATGGGGTCTCAAAAGTTCCTCGGGATATGCCGGCAGCGGAACCCCCAACTCCCGGTCCCTCCCGTGAAGGAGAACCCGCTTCGCCTAAGGGGAAACCTTCCCGTGATCCGCTTGAGCTGTATACCATCAATCTGGTGCAACGCGCTCGCGAGGGCAAGATCGACCCTCTGATCGGCCGCGACCGGGAGTTGGCACGGACGATTCAGGTCCTCTGCCGGCGGCGTAAGAATAATCCCCTCTACGTAGGCGATCCTGGAGTTGGCAAGACCGCCATCGCCGAGGGACTTGCGTTGCGGCTTCATCAGGGGGATGTTCCGGAGGTACTCAAGGGGAACGAGGTCTACACTCTCGACCTCGGGGCTCTGCTGGCCGGAACCAAGTATCGAGGTGATTTTGAGGAACGGCTCAAGGGGGTGATGGCGGCGTTGCGCAAGAAGCCTGAGGCGATCCTGTTTATTGACGAAATTCACACCATCGTAGGTGCCGGAGCGACCAGTGGCGGTTCTCTCGATGCCTCCAATATCCTTAAGCCGGTGTTGGCCACGGGTGAATTGCGCTGCATCGGTTCGACCACCTTCGAGGAATATAAGAACCTGTTTGACAAGGACCGGGCTCTTTCTCGGCGGTTCCAGAAGATTGATATTCTCGAGCCGAGCGTTGAAGATACGGTGGCGATTTTGCAGGGGTTGAAAAGCTACTATGAGGAACATCATGGCGTGACTTACAGCGACGAAGCCTTGCGGGCTGCGGCCGAACTGTCGGCCCGCCATATCAACTTCCGCCATCTTCCCGATAAGGCGATCGACGTTATCGATGAGGTAGGAGCAGCGTTTCGCATTCGTAAACGCCCCGGCGGCACTGTCGACGTAGCCGACATCGAGGCTGTGGTGGCCAGTATTGCGCGTATCCCGGCGCGTAGTGTCTCGACCTCGGACCGGAAGCGTTTGCAACATTTGGGGCCTGATCTGAAACAGCAGGTTTTTGGTCAGGACGAGGCGATCGACGTGCTGTGCCGTTCGATTTTGCGGGCTCGGGCCGGGCTAGGGCATCCGGACAAGCCGGTCGGCTCTTTTCTCTTCACCGGTCCCACCGGGGTCGGCAAGACCGAAGTAGCCCGGCAACTGGCGGCTCAGATGGGGGTGGAGTTTATCCGCTTCGACATGAGCGAATACATGGAAAAACACTCGATTTCCCGTCTGATCGGTGCGCCGCCTGGTTACGTTGGTTTTGACCAGGGAGGGTTGCTGACTGATGCGGTGGTCAAAAATCCCTACGCGGTGCTGCTGCTCGACGAAATCGAAAAGGCCCATCCTGACCTGTTCAGCATCCTGTTGCAGGTGATGGATCATGGTACCCTTACCGATAATAACGGCAAAAAGGCCGATTTTCGCAATGTCGTGCTGATTATGACCAGTAACGCCGGGGCCCGGGAGATGAGTGCCACGCCGATCGGTTTTGGCAGCCCCGAACGGGCAGGGTTGAAGCAGGCGGTGGAGAAAACCTTTTCCCCTGAGTTTCGCAACAGGCTTGATGCGATCATTCCCTTTATGGCGTTGGATGAGAAGATTACCATTCGCATCGTGGACAAGTTTCTCGGAGAATTGCGCACGCGACTGAAGGAAAATGGTGTCACGCTGGCGGTTTCCCCCAGCGCCAGGGCTCATCTGGCTCGCCGTGGATACGATCCGGTTTATGGTGCGCGTCCCCTGGCTCGACTGATCCAGACCGAGGTTAGCGACGTATTGGCTGGTGAGATCCTGTTTGGGCGTCTTAGCGACGGTGGTGCGGTGCGCATCGGGGTGCGTGGCGGGGTACTGACTTTCGCCTGGCCTGAAGCCTGATGTTCAATTCCGCTGGCCCTTGCGCCTTCGATTGCTGACCATGCCTGTTTTCCGTCTAAACGATCAATTACTCTTCCCCCCTCCGGAGCTTGCCGAGCCCGAGGGGGTGCTTGCCGTCGGCGGCGATTTGTCTCCTTCTCGCCTGCTGTTAGCCTATTCGATGGGTATTTTCCCTTGGTTCAGCGACGATGAACCGATTCTCTGGTGGTCCCCTGATCCCCGCTGTGTACTCACCCCGGATGCCCTGAAGATTTCTCGCAGTCTGGCGAAAACCCTGCGCCAGGGGCGCTACCGGATTAGTTTTAACGAAGCCTTTACCCGCGTTGTTACGGCCTGTGCCGAGATTCGCCGCAAGCACGAGGAAGGTACCTGGATTACCGGGGAGATGGTGCAGGCCTATGACCGCCTTCACCAGTTGGGGTTTGCCCATTCGGTTGAATGCTGGCAAGGGGAGGAGCTGGTGGGGGGATTGTACGGGGTTTGTCTGGGGCGTTGTTTTTTTGGCGAGTCGATGTTTCACCGGGCCACTGATGCGTCTAAGGTCGCCCTCGTGGCCTTGGTGCGGAAGATGGAGGAGAAGGGGGGGGCGTTGATTGATTGTCAGGTGCCCAACCCGCACTTGGCCTCGTTGGGGGCCAAAGAGATACCTCGCAGCGAATTTTTGCGTCAT
>JBFHFM010000050.1:0-16322 GCA_041583595.1 Trichloromonas sp.
AATGCGTCAAAAGGTTGTCCTCAGATACGCAGCTCAGTTGAAATAAGAAAGGAGCCCCTGGCGAAAAATATCAATAGTGCCTGAACCCTGATTCCGCCTGTTCTGAATCAGGGTTCGCTGTCGATTGTGCTGAAAACCCTGAACGGTGTGGGCTATTAATGCACCGGAATGCAGCTGTGCAGCGACGACATCCGAAGAAATGAATGCGATACCATCTCCTTCTGTTACAGCCCGAACTATGAGGTGCAGGTCGTCATATACTATAAATTGTCTGAAGTCTGAAAACTTCCGCCCGATGAATTGCAGATTTTTTTCCAGAAAAATCCGTGAACAACATCCCTCCTGACGGCCATAAAGCGTGAGACTCATCAAGTCATCGATGCTGACCCCCTCCGTGGAAAGTCCAAGTTGGGGAGAGCTGACGAAAACCATTTGATCCCCAGGCAGATTTTGGATTTCAAAATGCGATAGATCCAGACACTGACAGTGTTCGATGATGGCCAGGTCAAAGTCCCCATCCTTCAATCCCTGCAAAATTTTTTCCGGCATATCAAATATAAATTTCAACCCTGAAACGTTGCCGTTTTGCAGCATGAATTCTTTGAGCAGGTTGGGCAGGTGGGCAATGCTAAAGGCCGGTGTGCAGCCAAAAGAAAAGGCGTCCTTTTCCTCTACGACCTTCAGACTGTTAAGCATCTCCTGTTCCATAGCCAGCATCCTTTGGGCTTTGTTTGAAACCAGGCGCCCGGCCTCGGTCAATGTCAAACTCGGTCCGCTTCGATCAAGCAGCTGCATGCCATAGTGGTCCTCCAGCATCTTGACCCGGCGGGAAACCGCTGACTGGGTGACACATAATTTTGCCGCCGCTTTTGAGATGTTGCCGATGGCTGCTACCTCGATCAAAGTTTTGAGATTGAGAAGATCCATCTGTGAATATCCTTATATGATGATTAATGGTATGCGCAAAACGCATGATATGTAAGAATGGCTTCGCTTTATTATTGTCGTTATTGAAAGTATTTTGCAAGAGCAGCTGAAAGATTAAAGTTTAAAATTTTATAACAAATATCAAGGGTTCAAGGGAGTAATGGAGGAAGGCAAACAATGGAAAATCGCTGGCAGGGGGTATGCGTTAGAAGCATGCCTGGTCGGCATGTTGCTGTTGTGGGGGAGGCGGCGGTAGGTCCGGGAGTTATTCCGACATAGATGCCGAATATTGCAAAAATTCAGAGAAAGCAGTGGCCTGTGAACCGCAGGTGCTTTTTAGCTGCTGAGGCTTTATCAAGCTTTTATCGTGGATATTCCTGCTTTTTTTCTCAGGGGTGTGGCAAAAAAAGAACTGCCTTCAAGGGTTGTCGGTGCGACTTTCGACCGGGTAGATAATCAGACGGTCGCCGGGATGAAGTATGCTTTTCATATTAATGCGATTCCATATCAGGATCGCGGCTAAGGGTACATTAAATTGTTTCGCAATGGTTGAGAGGTTATCGCCGGACTGAACGATGTAGATCCGCTTCTGCCTCTCCTGACTCCATTGCTGGTGGATCCTGTCGAAACGCTTTTGAAAATCAGGTGGCGTGTTTTCAGGGACGGCTAATGTGTAGGTTCCCGCCTCCAGATAGTGACCGCGTAATTCCGGGTTAAAATCCTTGATCCGTTTGAAATCGGTATTCGCCGCTTGCGCCACCACGGTCAGGCTGGTTTCATCAGGGCAGGTCAGTTCAACGGTGGCAAACTTGATGGGCGGATAATAATCCCCGTCTTGCAGGTGAAAGCCGTAACGCTCGGGCTGCGTCAGAATCAGTTTGGCCGAGAGAACCCGAAAGAGGTACCGCTGGGTTTCCAACGGTAAATACAGACGGTAGAAGTTGCTGACACCCTGAACCAAAATCTCCGCCTGCAGACCTTCCTCTCCCATGTTAAATGCAGCGGCCGCCAGACTCCAGGAGCCAAATTTTTCGTAAAGTGAGGAAAAATAAGCCGCTGCAGCCTTGGTTGAAGCGGTCAGGTTTCTTCGCTGGTCGATTTTTTCATCGACGGTCAAGCCGTAACGACGGCCTGTCTCTGGCATAAATTGCCAAAAGCCGATAGCGCCCTTGGGTGATCCGACATGCGGCCTCAGGGCGCTCTCCGCAAGTGCGATATATTTCAGGTCATCGGGAAGCCCGGCTTCGGAAAGGATGGCTTCGATGTCAGGTAAATAGCGAGTGGATCGTTTCAGCCATAAAATAGCCTGATCCCGATCCCAGAGGGACAGCAGGAGTTCTTTCTCCATGCGTTCTCCCACTTCGGGATCTTCAAGGGGGACAGCTTCGCCGCAAAAGGATAACGTCTGTTTCAGGCGGAGATTTTCCAGTAATGGCCAAATCACCTCTTCCTTGTCTGCAGCAAGAGCAGGCGCGCCCCAAAGCAGACCAATCGTCAGCCACCCCATGACCCATAGACGAATAGACATAATGCTCCTTAATACGGACTGGTCCAGAGAAAAAAAGAGGAGCCTGTTTGAACCTTAAACCACGGTAAGCAGGGCGTAGCAGACCGAAAAACGGCCGCTTTCCGGGATATAGAGGAGCAGACGCTCGCCCTTTTTGAGCCGGCCCGAGTGAAACAATTCTTCCAGGATGATATAGATCGAGGCGGCTCCGGTGTTCCCTTTTTGCGGTAGATTGGAGAACCAGCGGTCAAGGGGGATTTCGAAGCCGATCTCTTTAAGTTGTTTGTAGACTTTGAGGCGGAAAAAGTCGGATGAATAATGGGGGAGAAACCAATCGATCTCTTGGGGGCGCAACCCGTGTTTGGCGATGATTTCGGGCAGGGCCTGGGCGATGGTGGTGGCGATGATTTTCTTGTTGAGCAGTTTAACGTCCTGTTTGACCAGCATGGCCTGATTCTGCTGGGCCAGCTCTGGAGCGAATTCACGCCAGCCGGTGAGGGTGCCGTCTTCGTTTTTAACCGCTCCGGAGTACATGCAGGTTTCTAACTGGTGGGCGAAGGAGGCCATCTCGATCCAGTCGATCTTCAGTGCCGGACGGCCTTCCGGTTTGGTGCTGGTAAGAAAGGCGGCGCCGGCTCCATCGGAGAGCATCCAGCGCAAAAAGTCGGCTTCAAAGGCGAGGATCGGCTGTGCTTCGAGGTCGACGTTGTTGTAGCTTGGCTGGCTGTTGCTAAGAGACGCGCGCATGTAGGTGGACGAGAGTTCCGAGCCGGTGGCGACAGCATTATCGATGAGGCCGTTGGCAACATTCATCCAGGCGTACTTGAGGGCAGTCATGCCGGCTACGCAGACCCCGGCGGTACTGACCACCTCACAAGGCGCGGAGGCGAGCTCGCCGTGGACCATCGAAGCGTGCCCTGGCATGGTCTGGTCGGGGGAAGAGGTGCCGCAGGCGAGGCATTCGATATCGGCCGGGGTGAAGCCATCGTAGGGGCGCAGCCGCCGAACCGCCTCGGCTGCGAGCTGGGCGTTGCTGTGGGTGGTGCGGCCGGTTTGCGGGTCGATGGCGTAGTGGCGGCTAATGATCCGGTTATTGCGCAGGATGATGCGGCGGGTGCGAGACGGTAGCTGGTTGACCCTCCCCAGCATCTCTTCCATCTGTTCGTTGGAAATCGGTGCGTTGGGGAGGAAGGCCCCCAGGTCAGTGATAAAAACATCCATTGCAGAAAACCTTTACAGCTTGATTTTTTTATGGCTCGCCTGGTAGAGATTGGCGAACTGTGCATAGAAGTTGCCCTCGTCTAGCGCCGTGGGAATCACCGCGTTGGACAGGGTGTAATAATCGAGGTCGTGAATTTTGATCTTGTCCCGCATCTGCCGGTGCAGGGCGGTGCCGGGGAGCGGCGTCAGCACTGTGTAGATTGGCAGGTCAATAGCGGCGTCGGCAACGTAGCGAGCCAGACGATCGAAATCCGCTTCACGGTAGTTTGGTGAAACGATGAAGTCGCCGACGATGTTGATGCCGAGTTCGTGCAAAATTTCGATCGCCTGAAGGTTGACGGCGGCCGAATTATCCTTGTTCATGAGGCTCAGTTTCTGATCGTTGATTTCTTCAAAGCCGATAATCACCGAGCGCAGCCCGGCCTCTTTCCATTCGCCTAGCAGCTCCGGGTGGCGGACCACGGTGTCGGAGCGGACGTCGACGAGAAAACTCTTTTGAATCCCCCCGTCAACGATAGCGCGGCAGAGTGCTCTGGCGTGATCGGGGTTGCCAAAGGTGTTGGCATCGACCAGCCGGATCACCGGAACGTCGTTCAGCAGTCGGATGTCGCGCAACACCGTGTCAATTGACTGACTCAGGTAGCGGCCGCCGGTCAGCCCGGCAATACAGCAGAAGGAGCAATCGAAGGGGCAGCCAAAGGCCGAGCTGACAAATCCCATCGGCACGCCGAGGGCGGGCAGGGTATACTGGTCGCGATAGCCGGCGACCAGGTCGTAGCGCGGCGGACGTTCTTCCACTAGATCGGCGTGGCTGTAGCTGCGCGGCTGCCAGCGCAGACTTTGGCCCGGGGTGGTGCGGCAAATACCCGGGATATCCACTTTTTTACCACCAGTTTCAAGCGTTTCGACCAGTTCTTTCAGGCTCTGCTTGCCCAGGCCGATGACGATGTAGTCGATCTCGGCCCGGTTGAAAAATTCAGGGTCGTTGCTGGCGTGGACCCCCCCCACGACAACCGTGGCGCCACACTCCTGCTTGATCCGTGCGGCCAGCGCCAGTACGGTGTTGGCTTCGCAGGTGACGGCGGTCAGGCCGACCAGGTCGGGAGCAAAGCCGGCCAGGGCCGCATCCAGTCCATCCGGGTCGACTTTCAGATCGAGAATCCGTACTTCGTGTTCCAGCAAATTTCCTGCCAGAGTTTCAAGGGCTAGCGGTTCGCCGCGAAATATCTGCTTGATAGTTGTAATCCCGTAGCGTTCTTCAGGGATAGAACGGCCGCAGTTGGGTGGATTAATCAGCAGGATGTTCATGGTTCGGATCGGTCGGCGCGAAGGGTTTTAATGTTACCCAGAACTATCTTCTGGTAGCTATGATGCTACATTGACAGCCAAACCTTACATTCTTGAGCTGCTTTTGTAAAGAAGAGGGTGACGGGTTGTCGGAATATAAGCTTGCGCAGGTGTCGGGAACCCTTTACAAAGGAAGGGAGAGTCTAAGGAGGAGGGCATGTTGACTGGATCGGAGGCAAGAAAGAAGCGGGGCAAATATCGATTTCCCTGGCGGGGCGGCAACCGGTTTGAGTTGTTGGTTGATGGCCGAACCTTCTTCTCCGCCATGGTTGAGAGTATTCTGGCTGCCCGCAGCTATGTGCTGCTGGAAATGTACCTCTTTGAATCGGGGCAGGTGGCCGATCGCTTTATCGATGCCCTGATCGTCGCCCGTAGTCGGGGGGTGCGGGTTTATTTGCTGCTCGATGCCTTCGGGTCTCTCTACCTGCGGCGCCGGGATCGGTTGCAACTGCTGTCTGCCGGTGTCCATCTCGCCTATTACAATCCCCTGGAGATGCTCCGCTGGCACCGCAACCTCTTCCGCAATCACCGCAAGCTGCTGCTCGTCGATGGCCTCGTTGCTTATACCGGTGGTGCCGGTATTACCGACCAGTTCGATCCCGACATCGAACCCGACCGCTATTGGCATGAAATCATGGTGGCGATCCACGGACCGTGTGTGGCTGACTGGCAGGAGTTGTTTGTCGAAAGCTGGGCGCGCTGGGCCAAGGTGGCGCCAGAGGGGGTCGAGCCGGTCGCACCCGAAGCGCGGATCGACGGTGAGTTCGGTCGGGTGGTGGTGCATGGGCATGTCGTTTCTTCTTCAGAAATTATGCGTTCGTACCTTCGGCATATTGCCCGGGGGCGTACAAATGTCTGGCTTGCCACCGCCTATTTTGTCCCCCCCTGGAAACTGCGCCGGGCCCTGCGACGGGCCGCCCGCCGCGGTATCGACGTGCGCCTGCTTTTACCCGGACCCCATTCCGATCATCCCGGATTGCGCCACATGGGCAGTCGCTATTACGAACGTCTGCTGCGCAACGGGGTCCGAATTTTTGAGTACCAACCCCGCTTCATTCACGCCAAGGTGCTCCTTTGTGATCGCTGGCTGAGTATCGGTTCGAGTAATGCAGATCGCTGGAACTATCGTTGGAATCTCGAAGCCAACCAGGAACTTCGGGATACTTCGTTGAGCGAACAAGTGCAAAAGTTGTTCGAGGAGGATTTCTCACATTGCACCGAATTCGACTACGAACATTGGCGGGTACGTTCCCGTTTTTGGCGGCTGCGGGAATGGTTCTGGGGCAAGGTGGTGGCGTTGCTGGCCTGGTTCAGTGATCAGAAAAAATATCGCCGTGGGCCGAGGGACGACTGAGTTTGACCCCGGTTCGGTCATGCTTTGCCCCGTTATTATCCGAAAACGGATATCTGAAGAGGAGAGTTTATGCAGATATGGGTCGATGCCGATGCTTGCCCTAAAGTCATCAAAGAAATTCTTTATCGAGCTGCCGAGCGAACCAGGACGCCGCTGAATCTGGTCGCCAACCAGCCTCTGCGCATACCCCCTTCCCCCTATATCAAGACGCTGCAGGTGGCTGGTGGTTTTGATGTGGCCGATGATGAAATCGTTCGCCAGCTGCAACCCGGTGATCTGGTGGTGACGGCTGACATCCCCCTGGCCGCTGAAGTCATCGCTACCGGTGGCCATGCGCTCAATCCCCGTGGCGAATTTTATACCGAAGACAGTGTCCGCGAACGTCTGGTCGTGCGCGATCTGCTGGACCAACTGCGGGGCTGTGGTATTGAAACCGGTGGCCCTCCTGTTTTCAGTCAGGGAGACCGTCAGGCCTTTGCCAATCAACTTGACCGTTTTTTGACTCGCAACGGGCGCTAACCATTCCCCTCTGTAAGGGGACTCCAGTTGACTTAGGGCGTTAACGCGGTTCATCTCTCGAAAGCACAGAGATTTCTTCCTTGCTTTGCCCCCTGTCCTCCTGAATAACCCCCTCTTTGATAATGGCATTTAATTTGCAGTAATTAATTTCTTGGTTGCTGTGCTCCCTATGGTGTCAAAATAACCGTGTCGTGGTGCAAGTTTTGGGTGGTTTATGTCAAAGGCGTTAATCGCTGATCGTTGCAGGGAAAGGCGAGAGGATAGAGCATGACTTTAGAACCTCAGAGTCATCCGATTTTCAGCGTACGCCGACAGGTGCTCTGGCCGTTGACAGCGACCCTGCTGATATTCATAGGTATGTTCATTGCCATGGCTTATCGTCATTTCACTGAGGATATTCGTGCGAGTGAACGTCAGGAGCTGAAAGCTGTCGATCAGGAATTCACCGAACTGCTTTTTCAGCGAACCCAGGTCATGGCCGTCGCCGCGGAGTCATTGGTAAAGGATCCACTGCTGCAGCAGCTTATGCTGGTCGGTGACCGTCAGCGGTTGTATGATGCGGCTCTCCCTTTTTTTACTGAATTATCGTCCTCCCAGCAGATCACTCATTGTTATTTTCACTCCCCCGATGCGGTGAACTTTCTTCGTGTGCACCAGCCAGCTCGTTACGGTGACCACATCACCCGGCACACCATGGCGAAGGCAATAAAGAGTGGTCTTCCCAGCTCCGGCATGGAGCTCGGCCCCCTTGGAACGTTCACCTTGCGGAGTGTTTTCCCCTGGGTTGTGGACAGCCAGGTGATCGGTTTCATCGAGCTGGGTGAAGAGGTTGATCATCTGCTGCGTAGAATCCAGGAGCGCTCCGGTGCCAACTTGATCGTGACTCTTGATAAAACCCGCTTGAAGCGATCCGCCTGGGAGTCGGGCATGCGCATGCTCGATCGTCAGGGGGACTGGGAACAGTTCGACGAGGAAATTATCGCCGACGTGATTTTCCCTGGTCAGGATGTTCATCAGGTCATGTTTCGTCTTGAGCAGATGCAAGGTGTTTTCGAGGAGATGGCTCTGAATCTGGGCGAGAGTCATTTTCGTGGTCGCAGGTTACCCCTGTTTGACGTCGCCGGCGACCAAGTCGGGAGTTTTCTCGTTTTTACCGACGTGACGCAACGACTCGCTGATTTCCATGGTCTGGTGCGCTGGGTGATCATATTCTGCATTCTATCTGGTGGTGGCCTGTTTTGGGTTCTGTTTCACTCGTTGGGAAAGGCTGATCGCCAGTTGGCGCAGCTCCACGGACAATTGGTGGATGAGTTGAACCATGGCCGCTTACTGAACAACTCCCTGGTTGAAGAAGTCGAAGAGCGGCGTAGTGCACAGCAGGCGCTCAAGCAAGCCAGGGATCATCTCGAAGAGCGGGTGCTGGAGAGGACCGCCGAACTGGATGCCGAAAGGTCCTTTTTGCAGACGGTCATCGACGGGGTGACGGATCCCCTTATGGTTGTGGGATTGGATTGCCAGGTCCTGCGAATGAACGAGGCCGCCCGCCACCAGGTCTCGGTGGATTCGGCCAATGAACAGGGGGGGCTTTGTCACAAGGTTTCCCATCACTCGGACCAGCCCTGTTCCGGTCTGGATCATCCCTGTCCCCTGATCGAAGTCCGTAAGTTCGATCGTCCGGTATCGGTGTTGCACAAACATCAGAATGCCGACGGCGAAAAGCGGATTTTCCAACTTTCGGCTTCCCCGTTTCACGATCAGAACGGAAAGCTGATCGGTATTATCGAGGGGTCGAGGGATGTGACGGAGTTGCTGCAGGTGCGCCAGGAATTGATGGACAAAAAGGAGCGGATTCTGCACATGAGCTGTCATGATGCTTTGACCGATCTGCCGAATCACGCTTATTGCCTTGAGCAGTTCCCCCATTATCTGCGCCGGGCCAGTCTCGACAACTGTCAGGCCGCGGTACTCTTTCTTGATCTCGACCGGTTCAAAAAAATCAATGATACTCTAGGTCATGATCTGGGTGACCAGTTCCTCAAACTGGTTGCCGGGCGCATTAAGAACAGTCTTCGCGTGGAGGATGTTCTGGCCCGGTTCGGCGGGGATGAGTTTATCGTGCTGATTCAGAACATCATGGATCCGACCCAGGTGGTTCGCCTGGTAAACCGTCTGCTGGCAGAACTGGAACCCGGTTTTGACCTGTTAGGGCATCATCTCTATATCAGCGCCAGTATAGGTATCAGTTTCTTTCCCACCGATGCGGAAACGATTGACGATCTGATCAAGCTGGCTGAAATTGCTATGTATCGAGCCAAGGAAGAAGGGCGCAGCACCTATCAATTTTATACTCGGGATATGGACTCCCGAGCTCGTGAATTTCTGCATCTCGAAGGGGAACTGCGGGAGGCTATCCAAAACGAGCATTTGATTTTGCATTACCAGCCTCAGTTTGAGCTGGCCAGCGGTCGGTTGATCGGGGTTGAGGCGCTGGTACGCTGGCAACATCCGGAACGAGGGCTGGTGCCGCCTGGAGATTTCATCCCGTTGGCCGAAGAAAGCGGTCTGATTCTTCAGATTGGGCAGTGGGTTCTGGGTGAAGCCTGTCGGCAAGCGGTTCTTTGGCAGGCGCAGGGTCTTGGTGCGGTACGCATGGCGGTGAATATCTCGGCTCGACAGTTTATGCAGAGCGACCTGGTGGGACAGGTGGAAAGCTTGCTCAAGGAGAGCGGATTGGCGGCCCATTGCCTGGAGTTGGAAATCACCGAAAGCGTCATCATGGGCAACGTCAAAGTTGCCGTAGAAACCATGCACGAGCTGAATCGGATGGGAGTGAAACTGGCGATCGACGATTTTGGATCAGGCTATTCGTCCTTGAGTTATCTTAAACGGTTCCCGATATCCAAGCTCAAGATCGATCGCTCATTTGTCAATGATGTAACGGTCAATATCAACGATGCGGCGATTGCCCGATCGGTAATTGCTCTCGGCCAAAGCATGAGTCTCGAAGTGATTGCCGAAGGGATTGAAACACAGGATCAGCTTGATTTTTTGCGTAACAACGGCTGTGCCCAGGGCCAGGGATACTTGTACAGCCGCCCCCTTGCAACAGCCGATTGCGAGAGGTTTCTTGCCGATAAAAGCCATGAAAATATCTGAAATTTCCCTACTTTAGTTGCCTGTTTTTCCCATCTAGTTATTCCACTTTTGGGTTGCGTCAAAATGTTGGACTCGCGGGTAGGTTTATTTCCCTGTGTTAGTTCACTTCCCCGGTATTTATCCCCTTGCCTCACCCATGTTTTTCTCCCGAGCGGTAACTGTCACGCTAAACAAATCATCAGAGTCAGGGTAGAAAAGTCACTGTAATGCTTGTGGTCAGTATTGTTTTGTCCTTTTTTCGGGATTGGGGGAGAGCGAATCGGTCGTGAGCCATCATGGATATGGGGACGTAAAATGTCAGGATGAGGCAATCATGATATTGGGAGCATCCAGTTCATAATGACACCAAATCGGGGATTTTTGTGCCAACGGAAGGTTAGAACAGGCAAAAACTCTTTTGCCGCAGCCTGTAGGCATGTTATGGTGCCCGGCAATTTCTAATAAACTCTCCGTCCTTACGATTGTGTGGAGCTGCTTAACATTCGGGAGAACAAAATGAATATGCCGCTCAGCGATAACGAGGTGAGGGTGCTTGGTTGTTTCATCGAAAAAGAGATGACCACCCCCGAATATTATCCGCTTACTCTCAATGCCCTTACGAATGCCTGCAACCAGAAGTCGAATCGTGATCCGGTCGTCTCTTTGGATGAAACCGACGTGGTTCGGGCTCTCGACCGGTTGCGCCAATTAGGGCTGGCCATGCAGGCCGGCGAAGGGGGGCGGGTGCCCCGCTACCGGCATTCTCTGACCGAGAAGCTGCACCTCGAGCCGGAAGAGTTAGCGGTTATGGCCGAATTGATGCTGCGTGGGCCCCAGACGGTCGGCGAGATTCGTGGCCGGGCTGACCGCATGCATCCGCTCAACAGTCTTGACGAGGTCGAGGAGATTCTCAAGACTCTGGCTGAACGGGAGGAGCCGCTGGTTGTGCAACTTCCTCGCCAGCCGGGCCGCAAGGAATGTCGGCATATGCAGTTGCTGGCCGGGATGCCGGATCTCAGTGAAGAAGTTGTTACTCCGCCAGCAGAAGTTGCTACTCTTAAGGTGCGGGCTGAAAATGAACGGATTGCCGCCCTGGAGACGGAAGTTGCGTCACTGCGTGCCGATCTTGATTCGTTGAGGCAAGAAATGACCCAGTTCAGGGAACAATTCGAATAAGCTGTTGTACCGCAAAGCTTCAAAGAGCAACTTGATTATGTCCTTTGTTCTTTCTTTGGCTTGAATGTTTTTGCACCTTTGCGATTTTGCGGTAAAGAACTACACGATGTGGGATCCGCCTACGGTTGTCCGAATTGAATGACGGGCATCGAAATACAACGGTGTGTTTTTGCCAGGGAGGTTTTTATGCGGTTGCGAGTTTATAAGTTTATTCTGCTGTCCGGACTGTTGGTGGCGTGGAGTTCATCGGGGTTTGCCGCAGGATTCTCGATTATCGAACAGAGCGTCAGTGGCCTCGGCACAGCTTTTTCCGCAGGGGCCGCCGGCGAAGATGCCAGCACCATCTTTTTCAACCCCGCCGGCATGACCCTGCTCGAAGGTCAGCAGGTCGTGGCTGGAATGCATGTAATTGTTCCTTCTGCCAAGTTTGACAGCGATGGGGCGAGCAACGCTTTGGGACAGTCGATCAAAAACGGAGGTGACGGCGGTGACGGCGGGGTCGTCAAGACGGTCCCTAATTTCTTTTACGCCGTCAACCTGGGTAACGACTGGTCTGTCGGTCTCGGTATCAGTGCTCCTTTCGGTCTCTCCACTGAGTACGATAAAGATTGGATCGGCCGATATCACGGAGTGGACTCGGAGGTTTTGACCATCAACATCAATCCCTCGGTCGCCTATCGGGTGAATGACCACCTCAGTGTCGGCGCCGGGGTCAGCGCCCAGTACATTGACGTCAATTTGACCAGTATGGTCGACTTTGGATTGGCGGCAGTCAATGGCCTGATGACGGCGGGTGATTCGGCTACGGCCGGGGCCCTGGTTGCGGCCGGTGTCGTTTCCAATCCCGATGCCGATATCTACACTGATTTGAACGCTGACGACTGGGGCTACGGCTATAACCTCGGACTCCTTTACGAGTTCGATGAAAATTCACGAATCGGTGCAGCCTACCGGTCGCAGATCAAGCATACGGTAACCGGAGATGCCGATTTTTCCTTGCAAAACCAGACTTATCTGGCCTCTCTCGGGCTCGATACGATGGCCACCAGCGCTTTTGTCGATCAGGGCGTCAGCGGGGACATCACCCTGCCGGCCAGCGCCTCGCTAAACGCCTATCACCAGCTTAATGCCGAGTGGGCTGTGGTGGCGGATGTTACCTGGACGGAGTGGAGCAGCTTTGAAGAACTGGTGATTGAGTTCGACACCCTGGGCGACAGTGTCACTACGGAAAACTGGAAAGATAACTGGCGCTATTCGATTGGGGCGATCTATGTGCCAGTTGAAAAAATTAAATTGCGTCTCGGTTTGGCTTATGACGAATCGCCGATTTCCAGTTCCAGCTATCGTACCCCTCGAATCCCTGGTAATGATCGGGTCTGGACCGCCTTCGGAGTTGGCTATCAGTTCAGCCAGAGCATGAATTTCGATTTTGGTTATGCCCATCTGTTCGTCAAGGATGCCAAGATTAATAGCACAGCGGAGGGGGAGAACCTTTCTCGAGGCAGCCTGCAGGGCGAGTACGACAGCTCAGTGGATATTGCCAGCCTGCAGCTGACTTACAGCTTCTAGACGTCTGAGCTTTGGGATAAAAACTGTTATAAAAAGCCCCGCCGGAAACGTTTCCGGCGGGGCTTTTTGTTTTTTTATGGTTAATTTCTCGAATATCCTCCTAGTTGAAGTGGATTTTCTGTACCCCGTTGATCGTGGCGACGATACTGCTTAGTTCGCGGCCGATGCGCACCCGGTGTTGGGTGAGAATGAAACGGTAGCGGACATTTTTATCCTTGAGATCGTAGTCGGCTTCGAGGTCCGAAATGCGCAGCTTGCGCTCCAGAAAAATCCGCTCGAGTTCGGGGTAGATATCCGGTTCAGAACTAGCGGTAATGGTAAAATGCAGAAAGCGGTCCTTTTTTATAATCGGTTCGAGCTTTTTGAGAAAAATCAGGGACAGCAGCGCAATCACGGCGCCGATGGTGCCAGCGGTGAACATGCCCATGCCGAAGGCCATGCCGATGCCGGCTACCAGCCACAGGCAAGCGGCGGTGGTCAGGCCGCGTACGGAGAAGCCTTCTTTGATGATTACTCCGGCACCAAGAAAGCCGATGCCGGTGATGATCTGCGCCGCTGCCCGCCCCGGGTCAAGACGGACCACGCTGGTGCCGGGGAGATGACCGTATTTGATGAAAAAACTTTCAGAGACGATCATCATCAGGCAGGAACCGACTGAGACCAGCAGATGGGTGCGCAGACCGGCCGGCCGGCCGTGCTTTTCCCGCTCAATGCCGACAATGCCACCGGCCAGGGCCGCCAGCAGGATCTTGAGAAGTATCACCAGTTCATAGCTGCCGAACAGGGTTGAATGAAAAAACATGAAACATCTCCTTGTTTTCCTGACAGGTACGCGCTTTCGGTTAGCCAGGTTTTCGAACATTATGCGGTACTTGAGGGGAAAACGAAAGAGGTTTAAGGACAATTGCCAACACCACCTCACCTATCTGTGCGAAAAGTCTTTTTTTCGTATATAATTTCCTTATTTGCCAATAAGCGTTTTGGCAGACCTCGAACGAGTTATCGATGTTATTCAGGGTTGTGGTGCGGGGTGCCTGGTGGTCGAATCGATAGATATTCTGCTGGTTGAGGATTCACCGACTCACGCCGAAATGATCCGGCATGCGTTACAGGTGGCTTCGGCCCCCCTGCAGGTGCGGGTGGTGGGATCCCTTGCCGAGGCCCGGGCCGTTCTTGCTGAGTCCGACCCCCGTTTGCTGCTGGTCGATTATCTGCTCCCCGACGGTCTGGGCATCGACCTTCTCCCTGCGGATTCTGACCAGCTCCGCTGGCCGGTGGTGGTTTTGACCGGCGAGGGGGACGAGCAGGTGGCGGTTGAGGCCATCAAGAGGGGGGCTCTCGACTATTTGGTCAAGGCGGCGAATACGCTGGCCGAGCTCCCTCACATCGTAGAGCGGAGCCTGCGCGAGTGGGGGCGTATCGTTGAACACCGGCGTGCCGTAAAAAAGGCCTCCAGTTTCGGACGGCTCCTCGATGCTTCACTGAATGAACTCTATACCTTTGATGCAGAAACTCTCCATTTTATCCAGGTCAACCAGGGGGCGCGAAAGAACCTGGGCTATTCGATGAATGAACTTCGACTCCTTACTCCCGTTGATCTCAAACTGGATTTAACTTTCTCATCCTTCAAGGCTTTGCTGCAGCCTCTTAAGGACGGAACACAGGAAATCATTATTTTCTGTAGCCGTCACCAACGCAAAGACGGCTCCAGTTACCCCGTGGAGGTGCATTTGCAGTTGATCACGCTGGACGAGCGCCCGGTTTTTGTGGCCATGCTGCTTGATATCAGCGACCGCAAGCAGGCCGAGGCCGCTCTGAAGTACAGCGAAAATCGATTCCGGTCAATTTTCGAAACCGCGGCGGCAGGTATGGTGTTAATTACCCTGAAGGGTCATTTGATTCAGGTGAATCCGGCTATTGTTCGCCTTCTCGGTTACGAGAAAGCCGAATTGCTGAAGATGTCGGTTTTTGATATTACTCACCCCGAGGATCGGGAATGGACCGAGGGCTATTATCAGCTTTTATCCAGGGGACATGATCGGATTGTTGATATCGAGAAACGTTATCTGTGCAAGGATGGCAGGGTATTATGGGGGCATACCTCGGTGGCCTGTGTGTTGGGGGGGGAGGGTGAAGAGGGGTATTGTGTTGGACTGGTGCAGGACATTACCGAGCGCAAGCGCATGGAAGAGCAGTTGCAGGAACTCAACCGCGAGCTGGATTCTTTCGTCTACACCGTTTCCCATGACTTGCGCACGCCGCTGACCCCGATCGTCGGTTATGCTCAGTATTTGAGATCGGCTTATGCTGACAAGCTCGACGCCCAGGGCCTCGACATGCTGGGGGAGATCGATCGGCAAGGGAAGGTCATGGCGACCATGATCGAGGATCTGCTCAACCTGGCCCGGGTCGGGGCGCTGAAGCTTCCGGATGAGCCTCTGGATCTGTCTCGGGTGGTGGCGGAACAACTGGAGGCGATGGCAGTGCAAATCGTTGAAGCGGGGGTGGAAATCCGGGTGGGGAATCTCCCCGAAGCGCGCTTACCTAAAACCCTGTTGAGTCAAATTTTTGATAACCTGATTGGTAATGCGATTCGTTATGCCGGTCGCAGCGGCAGTCCCATCGAAGTGGGAGGCCGTCGGCATGGGGAACGAGTGCGGTTGTTTGTCCGCGACCATGGTCCCGGCATTCCGGAACGGGAAAAGGAAAAAATTTTCGAGGTCTTTTTTCGTGGAGACTCGGGGAAAAGCCAGAAGGGCACCGGGATCGGCCTGGCGACGATCAAGAAAATCGCTCGACTCTACGATGGCAGGGTCTGGCTGGAGGAGACGCCGGGTGGGGGGGCTACCTTCTGGATCGAACTGGTGGGATAGCTCTGAATGGGTAATGCAACGAGATCATGCTGCTCACGGCCTGCAAATATGATGTTTCTCTTCCGGTAACGTTAATGCCCGTTTTAAGGTGAATTTGGATGAAAAGACACTGCATTGTAACCTTGGCCGTTCTTGGGGCGCTCCTGGCCGCACCGGCGGTTCAGGCGAAAATCTATCGTTATGTTGACGACAACGGGGTCACCGTTTTTGTTGACGACGAGTCGCGCATTCCGGCCCAGTACCGGTCAGAGGTTCAATCTTATCGGGGCAAGCTTGATCATCTGACCCCCGAGGAGCAGGAAGCTCTGCGTGAGCGGGAGTATCAGGAACGGGAACGTTCCCGTCTTGAGCAGAAGGCGGAGCGGGCTGAGCAAGAACGCCAGAACCTGCTCAAGTCGCTGGAAACGCCGGTGACCATTCGCGGTAATCAGGTGCTGGTGCCGGCCCAGGTCGCTTTCGATCGCAACAAAGCCGATGTCGTTCTGCTCCTCGATACTGGCGCCTCGGGAACGGTCTTTCACCGCGCGTCGCTGGAGCGCTTGAATGTCGAGAGTGAGAAATCCGGCTATTCACAGGTGGCTGGTGGTGGGCTCATTCCGACTGATGTGGTGAAATTTCAGTATATCAAGGTAGGGCCCTTCAAGATCGATAACGTACGGGCGATGGTGATTGATCACACGCTTACTGAATCCCG
>JBFHFM010000051.1:0-16029 GCA_041583595.1 Trichloromonas sp.
CCCCGGCAAATGAATGACATTCCCTTCACGGTCGAGGTTCCCAAGCCAGGACGTCCATCCGAGGATCACCTCGGAGGCGCCGAGCTGTGCCGCTGTCCCACTCTCGGGTCGGATCTCCAGGTCGATGTCGAACTGGATTGTCGGATCGAGATACTGGCGGATCAACTGGCCCAGCTCTTTTGCCCCCTGCTGACCAGGCAGTAGCGTTCTGGCGGCTGTTAGGGAGACGGGACCGATTCGGATAAGAATTTTGCGGCTCAGGTCGAGTACTCGGTCGCCGAGCAGAACGTTTTCTCCCAGTGCCAGTTCTTCTCGTCCGCCCAGAGCCGGGAGACCCTCAAGGCGCACCCAGCAGGGGGCGTATTGGCACAGCCCCACCGGCATCTGCAGGTAGTCCTCGAGCAGCCCGGAGAGCCCCTGGCTGTTTTTGACCCGACTACCGATCAGGCCGGCGTAGGCAAAGCTTTCGCTGACCGGTTGGGTGTCGGCGCCGCCCAGGGCTTTGAGATAGCGAGAGTAAAGGGAGCTCTGTTCTTGCTGGCCGTGGCAGTGAAACTTTTTCCAGCCCAGGTAGTGCAACTGGTAGAGGCGCTGATTGAACACATCGAGGAAGGCCCGTAGCACCAGCCCGGGGTCGTCTCCTTCTGCCACCATGTCGAGAAAATAATGGGGCAGGGGAGCATCGACCCCGTACAGTCCGGAAAAATTCAGCTCGAAGTCGAGCCGTCCCTGTTCATCGAGGCTGCAGCGGCGAATGTCTCCGGCGGGAAAGCTGAGCTCCGTTGCCGGCCGTAGGCGCATCTGTCCGGTAACCCCCGCTAAGGACGGACGGGAGCCTGAGGCATCAGTCTCTACCAGCTGCAACGCCTGGTAAAACTCGTAAGCTGGCGCATGTTCCAGAAGATCCTGGATCAGAGCAGGATGTTTTCCCCGAGCAGCGGTTCCCATTTCAGTTCCCGGTTGGATGGATGAAGGTTGATGCGGCTTTCGACAAAGGTGTTGATCGGCGCATGCATACTCATAAAGTGATGAAGCACTGTTCCGAACAGGTGAATGTCGGCCTCGGATAAATAATTTTCTTCCTGCAGCGTCAGTGTTACAGCCACCCCGCGCAGCAGGGCGCCGCGTTTGATTCGGTCGACCGGTTTGATGGCGACCGCCCTGATCCCCTCGATCCGCCTTTGGTTCTGGGGGAGCTCACTCCAGTTATAGAGTGTGAGCAGGCGCTGTAGATCATCCGCTGAGCAAAGGCTGCTGAAGTTGACCGCCAGATGAGAAATCAGTGCGAGTCTGAAATCCTTGCGACGAGGCGGAGCCAGCATCCGGCTAGGCCGGATGAGGTTTGCGACCTGCACAAAGGAGGGGAGTTCCGGACCCGGTATCTGGATGTTGCCGACTTGCAGGAAGCGACGCGGGTAGTCACCGTTGGTGGCGGTAATCCGACAGGAGAGGGTTTCTCTGGCGTAGCTGAGGTTGCCTCCCACCCTCAGGTGGGCCTGTGGGCGCAATCCCTCTGTCCCCCGGCGGGAGACCTGATAAAATCGACCTTTGCCGTTGCCATGCCTGAAGGCGTGCAGGGATGAATATTCGGCTCTGCGGCCGCTGCCGGCATCGGTGCCAGTGACCTGGTCGATACTGTAAATCTGCACCCCGTCAGGGGCGGATAGATCGGCGATCACCGGATATTCCGTCCGCCGGTGTGAGAGATTGACCGGCTCGCTGGTTCCGTCAAACAGATTGATGGCCGGGGTGCAGAAAAGGCGGAAATTCTCTTTGCCGAGGCGAAAGTCGCTATCGATCAGGCAGTCGAGGTGGATGATGACCTCGAACTCGCTGCAGTTGTTCGGCCAGGCGACGCGTTCGAAGCCGTCGATGTGAACGAACTGGAACTTTTCGCGAAAGCAAAAGTATTCCTGCAGCAGGTGAAAGCCGTGGAAGGAGCGTCCTGAAGACGGAGTCAGCAGACCTTCCGCGTCCAGGTGGCAGCCACGGATCATGCGGGAGCCGCCGAGCGCCGCGACTCCTCCGCCCTCCTGGGCGGGAAAGCCAATCTCAACTCTGCGGACTTTAGTGGTCAGCGCCTGGTACAGGGCCAAGGCCACAGTCGGGTCGGCATGCAGGAAGAGCTTCAGGCCATGCAGGTCGAGGGTGTCGGCGAATATTCCCGCATCGAGCTGAAAACCGAGGGTTAACCTTGTACCTCCCTTCCCCGATTCTTCCATGGAAAAACGGCTCAGCCGCAGGGGGTGCAGTTCGACCTCGCTTGTGGTGCGAAAGCGGCAGATGGTGTGGTCTTCCCCTACCGGCGGACCCATCATCATCGCTCCCTTGCCCAGAACCTGGGTTTTTTGTACCTGCCCCTGGCGCGGCGAAAACTGGGCGATGGTCAGCGAGGGAAAGGGACGCAGGAAATGGGGCCAGAGGTGGGCCAGGAGCGTTTCGGAAATTTCCGGAACATCGTCATCGAGGCGCTGCTTAACCTGGGCGGTCAGAAAAGCCATCCCTTCCAGCAGGCGTTCGACATAGGGGTCGCGGTCCTTGATCTCCTCCAGATTGAGCATCCCCGCTTTTTCTGGGAAGGCTCGGGAAAATTCCTGGGCGGTTTCCTGCAGCAGGCGCATTTCGGCATCAAAGTAATCACTCATGCCAGGCCCCTTTGCTCTTGATCTCCACCCGTGCCTGTCCGGTGCTCTGGAAAAACAGGACAAAGCTCAGAGGTTGTCCGTACTGGCTGCGGCCGAGAATATCGAAACGAACCCTGCCTTCTCCTGCATGGCAGGGCTGGGGACGCACCTGTACCTGAACCAGCCGCTGCTCAAATTGCTCAATGGCCTGGCGCACTGCAGTGGTCAGGTCGTCGAGGGAATAGGGAAGCGCTTCGAACAGGGCTGCCACATCGGGCATGCCGTAGCCGGGCAGGTGCGGCAGGACGCCGCGACGTCCGTTGAGCAGGCGCTGCAGGTGGTCGCGAATGCTCAGCTGCAGGTCCCCCTCAGCGGGGTGCAGACCGATTGTCTGGCCATTCTGGTAACGGCCGATCAAAACGTCAAACAGGGCATGTGCCATGGAAGTAAACCGTTGAAGTGCGGGGCAGGGCACACTTGTGCCCTGCCCCGGATTGCCGGGTGTTTAACGCCCTTCGGTCCAGGAATCGGAGAACTCGATGTTGCCGTCGAGGTAGGTCCAGGTGATCTTGGCGTAGCGGGCCGCGATCTCCTCCAGGTGCGGGTAGCGCTCCTTGTCGATGTCCTTGACGTTATGCATGGTCGGTTTCACCGAGGTGATTTTGACCCCTTCGAGGGTGTGACGGAAGTATTCCTGCTCGGTGCCGGTATCGTCGATGCGGTACCAGCGCAGTTCGACCTTCTTGAGGGTCTGACCGTTGCTGCAGGCTTTGTAGAGGTAGGGTGTAGCCGAATCGAAGGCCTTCAGAAAGCTGAAGGGTTCGTGTTTGCGGGTGCCAGTGAGGGCTCCGGTGTCGTTATCGGTGGGAATGCGCAGCTCATGGTCGAAACCGAGGATTTCGATGCTCCCCTCGCGTCCGCCGATGGAAACCGGTCCTTCAACTTTGGCACCCTGATCGTCCGTGATCCACATGTAACCGGGAATAGCCATTGGTACTTCCTCCTTTTGTTCAGTTGATGAAATGGGCGTCAGCGACGCCAGGAAAAATGTTGTCTGTCCGGAGTTCGGAACGTCGAACTTAGAACTTAGAACTTAGAACGGCCCCTCTACCCCTCGCTCCTAGGCATCTGCGCCACCAGGTTGAGCTTGACGTCCATCCCTTCGATCTGGAAATGGGGGACGACGTAGAGGGTGATGCTGAAGTAGCCCGGGTTTTCAGGAATTTCTTCGACGAGGATCTGCCCGTCCTTGAGAGGATGGGTAGCGATCAGGTCCGGTTCGGGATCCTTCATCTTGGTGACCAGGGTCTGAATCCACTCGTTGAGTTCGTTCTCGAGCACTTGCCGGCTTTTGGTGGTGCCGATGTTTTCCCGCTGCAGCACCTTGAGATAGTGGGAGATTCTGGAAACCAGGTAGATATAGGGGAGCCGGGTGTTGATGCGGCTGTTGGCGGTGGCTTCGGCGGTGGAGTACTCGGTCGGCTTCTGCACCGAGTTTGCGCTGAAAAAACAAGCGTAGTCGCTGTTCTTGTAGTAGCTCAGCGGGATAAAGCCGAGGTTGGCCAGCTCAAGCTCGCGGGTCTCCGAAATGATCATCTCGGTAGGGATTTTATTCTGGATCCCCTTGCCGGCATCGTATTGGTGCAGGGGCAGGTTATCGACCCGGCCACCGGCTTCGGGGCCACGGATGTTAACCGACCAGCCGTGCTTGGCGAAGCTGGTTGCGATATTGGCGGCGAAGGCGAAGACCGCATTGCCGAACAGGTAGTTCTTGTGCCGTTCGGCCTTAACCATTTCTTCGTAGTTGAAGGTGCGCACCGGGTTGCTGTCTTTTCCGTAGGGGAGTCGCAGCAGAAAACGCGGCAGCACCAGGCCGACGTAGCGGGAATCTTCCGATTCGCGAAAGCTGCGCCACTTGGCGAATTCGGCCTTTTCCATGTAGTTGGCCAGATCGTTGATTTTGGGGATATCGTCGATGCTGTCCTTGCAGAAAAATTTCGCCCCGGCCGAACCGAGAAACGGGCAATGGGCGCTGGCCGAGATCCGTGACAGTTCCGACAGCAGGGCGATGTCCTGGGCCGAATTGTCAAATTCGTAGTCGGCAATTACGGTCGAAATCGGCTGGCCGCCAGGAGTGTCATATTCGTTGACGTAAATGTGCTTGTACAGGCCAGTCTGGATCGTTTCGGGGGCTTCCTCAAAATCTTCCTGGAGGTCAGCTTTCTTACAATCGAAGAGTTCAACCTTGGTGTTGGCACTGAAGTCGCACCGGTCGACCAGAAATTTCAGGCCTCGCCAGGACGATTCGATCTTTTGGAACGCATCATGATGCAGCACCTCATCGAGCTGGGCGCTGATCATGCTGTCAATCTGGGCGATGTAGTTGTCGAGCAGGGTCTTGTCGATGCGGTCAATGCTAGCCTGGTTTTTGGTGGCGAGGTCGATAAAGACCTGGATGCCGGCCGTCAGACGTTTGTCGAGGGATATATCCGCCATTCGCGTGGGGTCGGCGAAAGAGTTCAAGGCGATGTTTTCGCCCAGAGGGGCGATGTCAACCAGGTTGCAGAGGCGCTCGTAGGTGCTCTGGTCGCTGGTCTCTTCGAGGGTAACGCTTTTGCTTGAAAGGTTTTCTTGAATAGCCATGTCGAGTACTCCAATATCCTGAAGGCTGGCGGACCGTGCGGCACAGGCCTCGCCAAAGTTCGTTTTATTCTTCTTCCTGAACTGGACGTGCGGCGGTCCCGCAGGAGATCACCTGATCGAGTTCCTGACGCAGCCCTTCGAGTTCAGGTTGATTCTTGACAATCTGTTCCAGTTCCTTGCGGAACTTGGCGTTGTCGAGCAGATTGGACTTGAGGTCCTTGAGCAGGTTGCGCATGGCCATCATGCTGTGCAGTTCGGGAATCTGGCTGGCCACCTGTTCGGGGTGAAAGGAGTTCATCGAGTCGAATTTGAGCTCGACGCTCATTTCGCTGCCGTCGTTGGCGAGGCGATTCGGTACCTGGTAGCGAGCCTGGGGTGATATATCCTTCAAGACCGATTCAAAATTGTTCTTGTTGATCTCGATCCGCTCACGGTCGGCGATGCGTCCTTCGGTCTTGCCATTGCTGAAATCGCCCATTACCAGCATCTTGAGCGGAAGCTCGATTTTTTTCTTGGCTCCGCCGGTTTCAACATCGAGGGAGATGTTGATGCGCGCCTTGGGAATTTCTTTTTGAAAGCTGTCGGCCATGGTTTTCTCCTTTTTTTTATTGCGGTTATCTATGTCTATGCTCTGAATTTACTTAAATGTGAAAGTAGGGTGGGCTGTGCCCACCGCCTTTGAAATCTGAAGATCTGGTTTAAAACTGGTGGGCGCAGCCCACCCTACTGAGCTAATACCTAAAGCAGCCGCGCCGCCGCTTCCGGGTCCGTGCGACAGATCTGGCGCTTGAGCCGGGTGATGGCATTGGCCAGGGCTACTTTGTCCTCGCCTGTGGCCTTTTTCATACAGGCCTGAGTCGCTTCGAGCTGCTGTTTCCAGATCTCTATGGCCAGGGACGGGTCCCAGATGTTGAGTGATTGCCGCTCGACCTGGTCGGAAAGATCTTCGAGTACCGGCAGGGCGACTTCGGCCTTATCCCCCTCGAGACAGAGGCGAGCTTTGCCGAGCTGCACATGCAGTCGCTGTTTTTCGTTCTGGACGGGAATATTCCGGAACAGGTTGAGAGCCGCTGGCAGCTGTTTTTTTCGTAATAATTGCCGACCCCTTTCGAGCAGGGTTTCATATTCTTGATCCCATGCACCCCGTTCTTCGTTTGCCGTCGTCGTTGGAGTCAGGCGTTCCTCAATCCAGCTGCGGGTGTTCATATCGGCGAAAGGGTGGCCGTTTTCGAACTGCAAACCGGTCAACTCGGGGATCCGGCGCGCCAGCGAAACGCTCTGGTCGGCGATAAATTCGGCCAGCTCGCTTTGGCCCATCCCCTGGGCCGCTTCGAAGGCCGTACGTTGCAAATCCAGAAGCAGATGGTTGCCCCCTTCGAGAAACAGGTTTTCGCACAGGGTCAACAACGCTTCGGGGTTGCCTGCTGAGGCCAGCTGCTGAAGTTCGTTAAGGGCGCTTGGCCGCGGCGCTGCAATCCGGGTTTTGCCATTTTCGTGAGGGGGGAGTTGGAGTGCTCCCCAGCGCAGGGCCCGGGTGTAGGCGATCGCCTTTAAATATTCTTTGTTTCGCACCAGGTAGTCGCGAATTGCGCGGGTTGCGGCTACCAGGTCCCGTTCCGAACTGATCGCCGTCGTTGGAGCAATGGGGTCCGCAGTTAATGCTCCTGGCTTTAATGGTGTCTTGACCGGTTGTGGCTGAGCGGTGATTGCTTCAGTTGCATCCGGGTCGGCGGGTAGCTGGTTCAGGGCCTTGTCGAGGGCGCGGTCAAGGGCGTTCCAGCGCGGGGCGGTGTCACCATATGTTTTTACGATGGCCTCGTTGATGGCGTCGATCATCAGGCGCAGTTCGATGAGCTGATTCGGCTGGGCCTCTTCGAGTTTTAGACGCACGTAGTTTTCGAGCTTGGCGTTGTTCAGCCAGTCGAGGGCCGTCAGGCGCATCGACTCCTTTTGCGGATAGCAGTCCTTGCCGAAGCGTTCGATCAGGGCCAGGTAGGCGCCAGCGGCGTCAATCAGTCCGCAAATGCCTGAAGTGTAGGTCGAGGCCAGCATCAGGTAGCCGGCAACCCGCAGATCTTTACTCAGGGAGGACAGGATCTCGATAGCGAGGACTTCGACCCGGGCAAAGTCGTTTCCTTTAAGCTTGTCGATCTCCTGCTTGATCGTGCAAAAATCGTCGCTATAGCGGGGGTCTTCCCCGCAGGGTGTCCCTGTCAGCGGGGTAGCTATCCTCTCGATCCACTCTGGCTGGTCCATGTCCTCGAATTTCTGAGCTGCCTGCGGGGTCATGACAACACCTCCCGACGGCCGGCCTTGTAGAGAATATCGAGTAGACTGGCCGTTTCACTGGCCAGAAGCCGCTTCAGGTCTATACAGGAGAGTTCCTCCTGGGGCGCGATCAGGGGCCGGGTGAGATCGATCACTGAGCCGTCGTTGATGCCGGGATTGAGCAGCTGCAGGAGAAAAGATCCCGGGAGCGGTTTGAAAAAGACTGTCAGGGCAGCCGGGTGATCGACGCTGGCCTGGCTCCAGAAGCTGTGAGCTCGCCAAGAGCGGTCCTCGAGAACGGATTCGATGATCTGCATCCAGAAGACCACGAAGGGCGTCTGGTCTCCTTCGGCAGGAATCGGCAGGCGGATGCCCCAGTTGGTACGGATCGGACCGCGGCGCACCACCGTTCGTAAGGCCCCAAACAGGGCGGCGAAGAGCCGTTCGCGCCCTTCGCAACCGGCATCCGGCAGAATTTGTTGCCACAACTGCTGCATGGGAATCTGTTGCAGCAGTGCGATCTGCTGTTCGAGGAGCTGCCGCCTGATCAGTCCAGTATCGCGGTGGGAGGCCCCATCGACCATTCCGGTCAGCAGGCCGAGTGGTTCGGTGGTCCAGTTTTCGCCGAAAATCTTTTCGGTATTACGGAAAAAATCCAGGTAAACCATGGGGACCACTGCCTGCATTTCGCGAAAGAGCTGGGCTTCGGCCGAGACGAAAATGCTGAAGGGGTAATGACGGCCGCTTTTGTCACGGCTGGCCATCAACGAACCGGCCAGGGTGCGTTCTTGTTCCCCGCCGATCAGTAGAAAATGATACCGGGGGAAGGTCCGGTAGATTTCAGGCCAACCTTCCGAATGCTTGCGGGTGATCAGGCCGATTCCTTCTTGAACCCATTTCTCGAAAGCTATCGCTTCTCGGGATTTGACGTTATGGCGAATAAAGTCCGGATGGACCGGCATCTTGCCGAAACAACCGATCTGATCCATCTGGACGGTTGTAGGTCGGGGTTTGGCGGTTTTGGTGAATAATCCGAACACGTTAAAGGCTCCCTTTAGGGGGCTGTCTGACAATAGGGCCAAATACCTGGTTTTGCACCCGGTCTTTCATTGTCGGACAGTCTCCTTGTCAAGATCAAAACAGGTTGGTTGGCAGGTTGAATTCGGTAAAGAGATCCGGATTAAAGATATTGTTTTCCCGGTCGGCCTTGATCTTGAATTGGACCAGGATCGAGGTGCCGTTATCCGCTTTCATTTCCCATGCGCTGAGGAATTGGGTACCGTTCTCTCGCGTCACTTTGGCCTGATCAAGCAGATGGAAAATTCCCCAGATCCCGTCCACGTCAAGTTCGGCTCGGGCTTCGCCTCGGCCGGCGATACCGTAGATTCGAGCGCTGAATTTTTCTGCAATGGCCGACCAGGTGAACGGTCGCCATTCCTGGGGTTCGTTGCGGTAGCGATACACCTGGCCGTTGGATTCGAAATACATTTCGCTCAGACCACGGGTCGGCATGGGGTAGACCGAAAAGCGGATTTCTGGCTCGTCGCTGCCGCGCCTAAAAAGGCTGGCACTGATTGCTTTGGCCTTGGACAGGGAGTCGAGAAGCTCATTATTGAAGCCGGGGCCGAGGTTTAGCCAGGTTTTCTCTTTCCACGAACTCCGACCTTCGGCGATAAAGGGGGAGAGTTGGCCGTGGACAAAGGACCAGTAGATTCCGTCCTCGGGACGGAAGAAGTCGGACAGGTCAACCAGCGCCGCATCGCTGCCACTGCGGTCGAAGGGAAAACGGCCAAGCAGGTGATTTTTGTAGTTGGACATCACCGAAATTTTCCACTCACGTTCCAGATCCTTCCCCGTTTCATCGAGGATGGTTCGCCAGGCATGACGGATCGGCGCGATGAGTATTTTCGAACCCACGTTGCGGGTGCGTGCCTCGATGCCGTTAAGCAGGCTTGAAGTTGAAACCCAGCTTTTGTAGAGCTCGGAGCTGGCACCGCCGCCGCTTAGAATATTGGCGGCATAGAGTTTTGATTCACGCTGAACATCAACTGCTGCAGCCAGGCGGTCGAGTTCGCTCTGCACCGTGGAGATGGCGAGCAGATACTGGTTGATCAGCAAACTGACGGTCATCTTGTCTGCCGGATCGGTGAATTTGTGGAGGTCGCGTAGTGGTGCGTCGAGTTCTTCTACCGGTTTTCCCGGTAACGATGCGTTGGCAGGTTCGGTCAGGTTAATGTTGTTTGAAACAGCCCGCATGAGTTCGCCAATGGGTCCGTCGCTGCGCGCCAGCAGCAGAATCTTCTTGCTGGCATCTTCCAGGGAGCTGAAACGGGTTATCTGCACTGATCCCAGCAATTCAAACCAGGCGTTAGCGTAATTGGTGAAATAGAGATGGCGGATTTCTTTGGCTAGGCTTCGGGCCAGTTCGTTGTTGATGCTCCCCTCTTCGAGTCCCTCAATGGGAGCTGAAGGTTCATCCTCGATGGGGCCTTTTCCCTCGTCCGGCTGGGTACGCAGGTAGTAGCCGATAACCCAGTCTCCGCGGCTGGCTGCGGCGACTACCTTTTCAATTTCAGGTTGGACGAACTCGCGCCACCCTTTTTCGGTGTAGATGCCAGGCAGCGTGACTTTGCTGGTCATGACGCCGAAGGATGCGCCCTTAATCAGGTCGTCGAGGCTGCGTTCCTTGAGAGAAATTTTCCCCTTGCTCAGGATCTGGGCGTAGAGGCGTTTGGCATTGGGCGGGGTGCGCAGTTGCTCGCGGGCCCGGTCGACAATTTCGTCGCGGCTGTGTAAAGCGTTTGCCAGCATTGGATCTTCGGCAGGCAGTTGCATGTGGTCCAGGTACAGGTTGACCATGTCGCTGAGATGCTCTTCTTCGGCAGCGTCAAAGATCTTTTCCGGGTCGCCGCGCTGGATATGTTCTTTCCAGAGATTTACCAGTGTGGGAACGGCCATTTCCGGCTCAATGTGCTTGGGGTCGGAGAGCATCAGGTAGACTTTGAGGTCCCGATAGTAGTCGTCACGGATCTTTTCCTGGCCCTTGTCGTCGGAGGTTTCCCACTGCCGGGCGAAGTTTTCCAGGTGAAATTCGAGGGCTGTAACGGTTGGGCGGAAGCAGGCCTGCTCGAGACTTCGGATCAGCAGGGTGCGGGTCGGCTGGATTTGCTTTTGTCCCTGGTAGACGCCGAGCATCAGGTGCCAGGGGAGCCGTTCCTGGTAGGCGAGCAGTTTCTGATAGTGGTCATAGACTCCGCTTAGGGCTGCTATTGTTTGCAGTGGTGACGGCTCTTCAGCAGTCATTCTTTGGCGCAGAGCCTGGGCACTACTTGACCCCTTATTGACCAGCAGGGTGTTGCTGGTGAGCGAGGTGCTTAACAGCAGCGCGGCCCCGCCGATTGCTGCCAGGCAGGTCATAACCCAGGCACTCTTCAGCCAGCGGTGCACCAGCTCGCGCTTGCGATTTTTGCTGACTCCATGGGCATTTGGAAAGATCACGTCCTGAAAAAGTTTTTTTATGAAAAAGCTTTTTGGGGTGCGTTGCTCGTCGGTGGGGACATCCTCGACATAGCCGAAGGCCTGACGCAGGTTGCCGACGATGCGCTGAATGGTGGTTCCCTCCTGGGTGGCGCTCGTGAAGTAAATGCCGCAGAATTGGGGTGTTTCCTGGTAGGGGTTGGTCTGGACCAGGCTGTTGATGAATTCGACCAGTTTGTCGGCGGTCGCCTGGAACTGGGCTGAAAAATCAAAAATTTCGTGTTTGGCCTCAAACTTACGTTCCATGGAGAGCTTGCGCAGACGCAGTTCGCAGAGTCGCTGGTTGAGCTGCGCCATACGCGCCTCAAAATTGGTCGCTAGATCGCCTTCATTGCTGTTTCCGGCCAGCCACGCCCCCCAGACCTGATTGCGGTCGGTTTCGCTGAGGTCTTGAAAGTACGCTTCGAAACCGTGCAGCAGGTCGCATTTGGTCAGAACAATGTAGACGGGGAAGACGCAGCCGAGTTCGGCGGTCAGTTCACCCAGGCGGTCGCGGATGATTTTGACATGCCAATCAAGGCCGCCTTCGTCAGAGGTAAGAAGATCGGCCAGGCTGACCGCCACCATCACCCCGTTCAAGGGGATGCGTGAACGGTATTTTTTGAGCATACCCAGAAAGGCTGACCATTCTTCGTGGTCGTTCTCTTCGGTGGTGTAACGTCCGGCGGTGTCGAGCAGCACCGCCTCGTTTGAAAACCACCAGTCGCAGTTGCGGGTGCCGCCGAAGCCCTTGATGTCGATGTCGCTTCCCTGGGCATAGGGGAAGTGCAGGCCTGAATTGCGCAGCAAGGTGGTTTTTCCGGCCGCTGAGGGGCCGATGATCATGAACCAGGGGAGGGCGTAAAGGGCGGCGTTGCCGCGGTAGCCTATGCCTAGTTCGGACGATTTAAGCGAGGCGATCGCCTCGTCCATCTTGGATCGCAGTTCTTCGATTTCAAGTTCGCGTCCGGTCGTATCTCCTCCCTGGAACTGCAGCTCTTTCTTAAAACGTGCTGCGCGGCGGCGTAAAAGCCATAGTCGCCCAAGCCAGATGGTCAGGGCAAAGAGCAGGATCCCGCCTATGACGAGCAGGCGCACCTTTTCATTTTCTAGCCCAACACTGGGGCCGGCCCACCAGACCAGCGAAAAGAGGAGCAACAGTCCGACGACCCGGCTGCCGGAGCGTCCTAACAGGTAAGCTTGTAGAAGTAATAGTATGTTGTTCATTTGGGTGTTCCGGGTTCGCTGGAGGTTGAAGCGGTTTCAGGGCCGCCGTCGGTTTGCGTATCGGTCTGTGCCTGCCGGGCATAACTGAGAATGGCGTCTTTTTCAGCATTTATGCTGGCCACGCTGGAATCGGCCAGCTTGGTGACGGCCATTGAATAGCCCAGGTAGGTGAAGAAAATAATCGCGACGGTGACCACGGTAATAACCCAGTAAGGAACCTCGCGTCTCACTCTGGCCATCAATGGAACTGTCGGAGCGGCCGCTGGAGAGAGGCGTGGGTCAATCACCCCCTGGTAGCCCTCGATCTGGCTGCGCAAATCGACCTGCAGGGCCATCAGTTGCTCTAAGCCCTTGATCTTGTAAACTCCCTCGAAGCCGAGCTGCAGGCAGACATAAAAGAGTTCGAGCAGGTTGGCGTTGGCTTCCCCCCCCTGGCGCAGATGAGTCAGGCGTTCGAAAAATCCCTCTCCAGCCAGGTGGTCCCCGAACAGTTCGAGTTGTAACGGACGCCCCATCCATAGAGTCCGCCCGGGCCAGTTGGAGCTGAGCACGGCCTCATCGATATAGGCGGCCAGGGCATACTTGGCATCCTTGAGAACGATGCTGCCGATCTGTCGTTCGAAGGCCATGCGCTCCATGGTGTCAAAGCCGCCGAGAATTTTTTCCCGGTAGTCGAGGTCGAGAGAGGAGCCGCGGTCCCCTTTTTTGAAGACCGAAATCAGTGAGAAGATCGTTTCGGCGCATTCGAGCAACGGATTACTGCTGGTTATCTGTTTTTCATTTTCCATCGGAAATTATTCCTGCACTGATACCAGGTTGATGGTGGCATTCGAGAAACTCTGAGGTAAAAAGAGGGCCAGGCTCCGTTCTTCACGAACCTTGTTCCAGAAATCGCCCCGGGCCTCGATGCGAAAATATTCATAGCCACTTTTAATCGACAGTTTATTCGGTGGGCGCTGAGTATGGACGATATGCACTCCCGGCAGGGCCGAAGCCACGGTGGTTTCGATGGTCCCACGGGAGGCGGCCTTGACCTGACGGGCGAAATCGGTGATCCAGACCGGATCGGCGGCCTCGAAAAGGACCTCAAAAAAGAGGGTGCACTGGTTCAGTGTCTGTTCGTCGATATCGTTGGCCGAAAGGAGCGAGTCGGTTTCACGACTCAATTTCAGCGCAGCGGTTCGCGAGCTCAGGGTGATGTTGACCACTTCACCGAGCAGTTCTTCAAATTTGCGGAAGACCGTGGACAGCTCGGTATGCCGGTAGAGAGGGATGGCTGAAGCTTCGCGGTCGGGGGTGAAGGCGCACAGGCCGCCGATGGCCTGGGTGAGCATCCGGTAGAGCATCTCCGGGTGCAGCTCGGGGTGCTGTTGGTAGTGCAGCATCTGGGGATAGATAGCACTCAGGCTGCGCAGCAGCATGAATTGGGCCGGGTCGGTACGGGCAAATTCGCTCGGGCCGCTGCCGAAGTTGGCTTTGCGGTCGTTGAGGCTACGAAGGCGGGCACCTATTCCCTCGATCATTCGGTTGATAAGGCTCATCAGAAAAGGGGATGCGCCGACGCGTATCACGGGTGGCACGTACTCGGAACGGAAGCGGTAGCTGCCGTCGCCGGCATTGGAGACTTCGGCGATCTTGACACTGACGAACTGCTCCCGGGCGTCATCGCCGGTCAGAAGGATCAGATTCGGGCGGGCCACCAGCACTTCGCGCTCGCGATTGATATCGTATTCGTCGAGCACCTGTCGGTAGTCAGCGCGCCAGGCGCAGAGCTGGGCGCGGCCAGGATAGCCGGAGATGCCTTCGACCTGGTCGTTGGCCGGAAGGGCCAGGTAGAGTTCAACAGTCTGCCCGCCGCCGGCCTGTAAATCGCAGATCAGGGGTTGATCCTGGGTGGCATCGTAGGCGACCAGGCGGCCATCGGGAAAGAGCAGGGTCCCCTGCTGCAGTCGAAATCTCCCGTTTTCCAGTGCCTTTTCGTCCACTGAGAGCGACATCACTCCCCAGGAAAAGGGGTGAAGTGCCTTGCTGTGAAGTTGCTGGCTGGTTTCGAGATAGCGATCCCATACCTGAAAGTGCTGCTGGCCGAGAAATACCCCCTCGGCCCAGACAACCTTGTTTAGGTCCTTCATCTAAGCCATTCCTTTGGATTTTGAATCAGTCGAGGATCTCGATGGTGTTGCCCTTGAGGTTTACCACCAGGTCGCTGGAGAATTTCTTTTTGAAGAAGCCGTCAGCCACGGGTTTGAATGATCGCCAGGTCTCTTTTTCCGGCTTGCGGAAAATCGCCATGACCGCAACAAAGCGGGCCTGGGGATGGCGCTGGAAAACCAGTTGCTCCTGAGACGCCGGGTTGGTGGTAATGCTTTCATTGGTGAGCAGACTGTCGCCGAGAGTGACCAGATCCTTTTTCCATAGATCGGAAAAGCTCGCTTCCTCGAAGGCCTTGCTGTCGGAGAGCTGGTAGATGTTAACCATGACCGGAAGGGGATCGTTCTCTTCGTTGAGGTTCAGGTTGGCAGTAGAAGAGAGGTTGAGTCGAACTTGCGGGTTGGAGCAACCCGCGGTAAGCGCAAACAGAAGAGCAAGGGGCAGAATTTTTTTGACGCAAAACTTTTTCATTTGATTATTCCTCACAAAATTTCAGGCACGGTGCTGTTTTTAACTTTTTTTTTCACGTTCCCGGATGTACCCGGAGACAAATCCGTTGATGACCAGATTTTTAAGGCGCAGCTGCTCATCCAGGGCATAGCGGCGATGCAGGTCACGGTAGGAGCGCCAGGCGAAGGGGCGAACCCCAAGAAAGCCCGGACTGTTTTTCACCACCCGGGTGGGACTGAGCTGGTCGACCGTTTCAATCGCGATCCCTTCGAGAGCGCCGACCAGCGCCAACTGATGTTTCAATAGATCGTCGAGAAGATTCTGAAGCCGCGCTGCGCCCTCTTCTCCTTCGCGAAGCCATTGGAGGATAACCATTTCAGGGTTTTTCCCCTTAAAAGGTTCGTATTCGTCCCTGAAGACCCGCCCATAGGTTAGTCCGAACTCATCGGCAAAGCAGCGCTGCCCCTCGATCAGACTGGCCAGGCCCTGTATCAGAACCTGGGAACCGCTGGCCGATGCCTTGTTGGTCACTCCTGGTTCGTGACCTCCGTTAACCTTGGCTGGCACGCGTGCTGCGATCGTTTTTTTCTGATGCTTCTTCATCGCCACATGACCCTGCAAACGCAATAATGACACGGCGCTGCCCAGACATGTGCCGCTTAGGGGATGATGTCGAGCCGCCTGACTGTTTTCACCGGTGAGGTGTGATGCTCTTGCTTTAACTGATTGAAAAAAAATACAAAGGAGGTGTTCCCTCGGGTCTGGTTCGGCCCTTTAATTGAAAAACACAGAGTTTATCGTGTTTGTGGGAACTTGAACTGGGGGCAGGTGTTGCCGTTTGGTAGGCCCCCCTCTTTATAAAAAATACTTCTCATTACAAAAAAATAAAGCAGAATGGCCTTAATTACCATTTGGTAAATCTAATTGTCAACCCATCAAAAATTAGAGTTGTTCGCTTGAATACCATTTAAGGTATTTTGAGCTGTTTATTTAGCCCATTTTTTTAGCGCAAATATTTGTTTCTTGTAATTAGAGACAGTTTGACCTATTGTCTATGGTCTTTTTTATTATGCAATATGTCAGGAGGGGCTATGGCGGTCTTGGCCAATCAGGTGCGGCTGCATCTGCAACTCGGATCATCTACCTTGCC
>JBFHFM010000052.1:0-15700 GCA_041583595.1 Trichloromonas sp.
ACCTCCCCCTTCGGCGCCACCAGCAAAATCTACATCAACAAAGACCTCTGGCACATGCGCAGCCTGCTGGTTACTGATCCGGTCGACGGCATCATCGGCGACACCCACGCCAAGTGGGCCGCCCGCGACGCCAAGACCCCCCTGTTCCGCATCGGTTTCCCGATTATCGACCGGGTCAACCTGCACCGCAGCCCGGTGATCGGCTATCAGGGCGCGATCAACATCCTGACCATGATCGCCAACAAGTTCCTCGATATCAAAGACGAAACCTGCGAAGACCGTTGGTTTGAAATGATGAGATAAACACGGTGAGGGGTGAGGAGTGAGGAGATAAAATCTTTACGCCTCATCCCTCACGCTTCCGGGGGACCCAGGCCGAATGACGATGTAGGGGCGAATCTTGTATTCGCCCAGTCAATAGCGGGCGAATACAAGATTTGCCCCTACACCATATAAAAGAGGAGAATCACCATGGCAAAACTGAGCGGATTGACCCGCGGCGGCAAAAGCTGGACCCCGACCTTCGCCGACGCCGTTGACCCTGAAAAATGCATTGGCTGCGGCCGCTGCTACAAAGCCTGTTCGCGTAAAGTGCTCGGACCCACTGATATCTACGACGAGGAAACCGATACGGAGCGGATGGTCATGTCGATCGCCAATGCCGATAATTGCATCGGCTGCGCCGGTTGTGGCGTGACCTGCCCGAAAAATTGCTTCACCTTTGTCACGATGGAAGCTTAAGAAAACAGTGATGAGTGTCTGGTTGTTGGTGATTCCTTAAGTCTTTGACCAATCACAAGTTGCCCGGGAGTTTTTATGCTTATCGCCGTCACATCCAAAACCGGAACCGAAGTCGACCAACACTTCGGCCATGCAGAGCGGTTTCTTATCTACGACTACGATCGGGGGACTGCTCAACTGGTTAAGGAAGTGGTCGTTGAAAAATTCTGTGCGTATGTCCCGGACCAGCCTTTCCGACACGGCCGCTTCCAGGGTATCGCCGAGGCTATCGACGGATGTGAGCTGGTGGTCACGGCTATGATCGGTGGCTATCCTGAAGAGGAACTGAAAAAGCTTGGCATCCAGGCCGTCGCCGCGACCGGGCCCATCCTTCCAGCTTTGACCCAGGCGGTTGAAAGCCTGTGTCAGCAGACCCGTAAATCCTGATTTGCACCATTTTTTGGCGCGGACCACGGAGTACGACGTTATCTGATTATTTTTTTTACTTTCCAGAGTGAAATAGCCTAAGGCATAGGCAGAATGGTGTTGAGGGACCCATTCTGCCTAATTTTTTCAGTAACTTACGCTTGGCATGTAATGTGCTTATCTGATTTGTAACCGGATGCAGCACAGTGCAGTGTCGCATCGGAAATCAGGCAACGAAGCCCCATGGACTTTCCATGGGGCTTTTTTATTTTCAGACCAGGGCAAGGGTGCTTTCGGCAGGAACGAAAGCGCCCTTGTGCGTTGAAAGGAGACCGATCATGGCTAGCGGATGCCCAATGATGAACCAGAGACCCCAGACCGACCACCCCTGTTTCGGCGGCGATCACAGCAAGGCGGGGCGTATCCACCTTCCGGTCGCGCCGGGGTGTAATATCAAATGCGGTTTTTGCGAGCGCAAGTTCGACTGTGCCAATGAGAGCCGCCCCGGCGTCACCAGCCGGGTGCTGACCCCGACCCAGGCGGTAGAAAGGGTGCGACTGGTCAAGCGGCACATGGAAAAGCAGGGCGGCGCCCAGCTCAAGGTGGTCGGAATCGCCGGCCCCGGCGACCCGCTGGCCAACCCAAAGACTTTTGAGACTTTCAAGCTGGTGCGCGAGGCCTTTCCCGAAATGACCCTCTGCCTGTCGACCAACGGACTGCGGCTGCCGGAGATGCTGGATACGATTCTCGAATACGACGTACACAGCCTGACCGTAACCATCAATGCCCTGAGCCCCGAGACCGGCGCCAAGGTCTACGAGTGGATCAAGCATGATGGACAGCGGGTAACTGGCGAAGAGGCCGCGGCCATCCTGCTCGAAAAGCAGTTCAAAGGGTTGGAGATGGCCGCCAAGGCCGGTATGCTGGTCAAGATCAACCATGTTTACATCCCCGGCGTCAACGACCACGAAACCCTCGACCTGGCGGTCAAGGTGCGCAACCTCGGCGCGGCGATGATGAACATCATGCCGGTGATTCCGGTCGGTCTCTTCAAAGATATTGAACCGCCTTCCGATGCCGTGATGGAGATGGTGCGCAACCAGGCCGAGCTGATCCTTTCCCAGGCCCGCCACTGCAAACAGTGCCGCGCTGATGCGGCCGGCCTGGTCGGGCAGGATATTGACCTCGAACTGCTCGAAGCCAAGGCGGGGTAAGTTCGTTGGATCTCCCTTTCCCTTGAGGGGAGAGGGCCGGGCTGAGGGGGATTGTCTGGACGTCCACCGCTCCCCTAAGGAGTCATAATCCCCATCTGCTTACGAGAAAGGCTTTTCATGGACTCGTTGCTCGACCTGACAATCGCCACCCTGCTGGACCGCCATCCCGAGACCCGCTCGGTCTTTGTCTCCCATGGACTCGAGGGGCTGGTCAACGAAGATGGTCTGCGGGTGCTGGCACCCTTTCTCACCCTGGGGACGGCGCTACGCAGCCGGTCGATTGCTGCCGACATGTTTCTGCGCCTGCTGGCCGAGACCCTGGCCACTGAGCAAGTGCTTGAGGCACCGGGACTTCCCGATATTCGCAAGGCTGGCGATCTGACCTTGCTGGCATTGATGCCCTGTGGCCTCAAGGTTCCCTTTGGTCGGGTGCTCAGCAGCTTTCTCGAAGAACTTAAAACCCGGGAAGGGCTGGATATCACCTACGCGGTGGAAGGTAACCTCAACCAGGAACTTTCCTACTATCCCTACGTCGACACCATCGAAACAGTCGAAGAGCTGCCCGACATCATCGTTTCGGCTGATTTCAACGCTTTCTACTACCACCGTTTTTATAAGCGCTTCGTCGAGCCGGGGCATTTGGTCGGCTACGGCCGGGTCAATCCCAGCGCCGCTTTCACTGCCGCCGAACTGCCTGATCCCAAGGGGGAATATTTTCTCTTTGGCGTCAACCCGCTGGTTCTGGTGGCCGATCTTGATAAGGTTGGTGACCGTCCGCTGCCGACCCGCTGGGCCGATATTCTCGAGCCGATCTGGACCCGCGACATCACCCTGCGCGGTAACGCCGACTTCTTCTGTCATGCCGTGCTGCTGCCGATTTTTCAGGCAGGTGGCAACGAAGCGCTACTCAAGCTGGCCCCCAATGTGCGTCAGGGTCTGCATCCGGCGCAGATGGTCAAGCAGATTGATAGCGGCCAAGGGGGCGCGCTCTACGTGATGCCTGAATTTTTCGCCCACCGGGTCAAGAATAAGGATCGTATCAAAATCATCTGGCCTGAAGATGGCGCGCTGGCCAGCCCGGTTACCTTGCAGGTCAAAAGGGATAAGGTGGCTGAACTGAAGCCGGTGCTCGACTGGTTGACCGGCCCTGAACTGGCCGCCGCTCTGGTTGACGCGCGTTTCCCGGTCCCCCACGCCGAGGTTAAAGGGGAGTTGCAGGATGCCCCGCTGTTGTGGCTGGGCTGGGACTGGTTGCGTAAGAATGACATTCGCGAAGTCAACGCCGGGATTGACCGGATTTTTCTGCCGGCGGTCAAGGGAGTGCTCGGATGAAACTGGTGACCGTGGCCGGACCGCCTTCCTGCGGCAAGACCTCAGTGATTCTGCGGGTCGCTGAAGGGCTGACCCAGAGTGGGGTGAAGCTCGGCGTGGTCAAGTTTGACTGCCTCTTCAGCGACGATCAGCAGCGTTACGAAAAAGCCGGCATCCCGGTTAAAACCGGACTGGCCGGCGGCCTCTGTCCCGATCATTTCTTCATCGCCAATATTGAAGCGGCCTTGCAGTGGGGCATGCGCCAGGGTTTCGATCTGCTCATCAGCGAAAGCGCCGGGCTGTGCAACCGCTGTTCGCCGCATGTGAATCAGGTGTTGGCGGTCTGTGTAATCGACAACCTCAGCGGCGTTCATACCCCGCGCAAAATCGGCCCGATGCTCAAGAGCGCCGACCTGGTGGTCATTACCAAAGGGGACATTGTCTCCCAGGCCGAACGCGAGGTTTTCGCCTTTCGTGTCAAACAGGTCAATCCCAAAGCCGCGGTGCTGCCGGTCAATGGTCTCACCGGTCAGGGCAGTCTGCTGCTCCAGCGTCATCTCGAAAACGCCCCCGAAATTGACAGCCTCGAAGGTGAACGTCTGCGCTTCTCGATGCCCGCCGCCCTTTGTTCTTACTGCCTTGGGGAAACCCACATTGGCAAAGACTGCCAGATCGGCAACGTTAAGACTATGGATTTTGGGTGAGACGGAGGACAGAGGACGGAGGACGGAAGGCGGGTGGCGCGTGGCGCGAAATGGATCTGGTCGATTCCTGTCCGATTGGTATTAAGGCTTAGTCACCTACCGTACGTTTGGAGGATGTATTGAATCAAGAGGATATTCTTCAGTTGCCGCCGAAAGCCCTCCTGAAGGATTGCCCCTATCTGAAGGACTTCTTTGCTGCTCATGGACTACCGATTCCGGGCGGTTCTAAGCCACTGTCCGACTATTTTGCCGCCCTGGCCGAAGATCAACTCGACGGTCTCGGTCTCGATCGCGAGGCGCTGACGGAGCAACTCCTTGGCTTCATCTCCCAGATGGAAAGTTTTCGTCTCGGCGTACGTCAACCGGTGCGTAAGGTGACCGTGCTCGGCGGCCGCGACAAGAGTGGCCAGCTTGAAGAGGCGCGGCTCGATCTGCGTCCCGGCGACGTGGTCTGCGTGGTTGGTCCGACCGGTTCGGGCAAGAGCCGCCTGCTGGCCGATATCGAATGTCTGGCCCAGGGGGATACCCCGACCGGCCGGCGGATTCTACTCGATGACGCACCGCCCGACGAGAGCGCCCGGCTTTCAGGCGAGCAGCGGCTGGTCGCCCAGCTGTCGCAGAACATGAACTTTGTCATGGACCTGTCGGTGCGGGAGTTTTTGCAGATGCACGCCGAAAGCCGACTGGTCGATGGAGTCGAGGCGATGATTGACCGGATCTACGCCACCGCCGTCGATCTGGCCGGCGAGCCTTTTACCCTCGATACCCCGGTTACCGCTCTCTCCGGTGGCCAGTCGCGGGCGCTGATGATCGCCGATGTCGCTTGTCTTAGCGTCTCGCCTATCGTGCTGATTGACGAGATAGAAAACGCCGGGGTCGATCGCCGGCGGGCTCTCGAACTTCTCGTCAAAGAGGAAAAAATTGTTCTCATGGCCACCCACGATCCGCTCCTCGCTCTCTCTGGCGACCGGCGGCTGGTGATTAAAAACGGTGCCATTGCCATGGTGATCGAGACCAGCGCCGAAGAGCGGGCGGGGTTGGTTCAGCTCGATGCTCTAGACCGGAAACTGGCCGAATTACGGGATCAGGTGCGGCGGGGCGAGCGGGTTGTGCTCGATGGCTGGCTGTCGGACAGTCCAGGTTTAGTGTCCCGTGCGGTTAGTTAGCCTCACGGGACATTCGTCAGTTTCACGATTCGATAGTCTTCTCAAATAACTCTCACCCGGCTTGCAACGGCTAGGTGCTTAAGGCATAGTATGGCGTGTTCGTTCTGCCAATACTTCGCCTTCTGCCCGAGAAAGCCTGATGTAATGCAAACACCTGTCGCTCCACTCCCCGAACTCCATGAACGTCCCTGGGAACAGCTCGAAAGCCTGATCAAGGCCGGAGACGCTGTCGTGCTGCTTGACTTCATTGACAGCATGAGCCCCACCGAAACGGCTCGGGCGATCTCCCGCCTTTCCGCCGAAAGCCAGGGCCGTCTCTTTGAACTCCTCTCCCCCGAAGATGCTGCGGAGGTCATCGAAGATATCTCCGATGCCCAGGCGGCCGACCTCATCGAAGATTTGCACCCGCAGCATGCTGCGTCCATTCTCGAAGAGCTCGACAGCGACCATGTGGTCGACTTGCTTGGCGAGATGGACGACGAAGACGCCCAGGCGATTCTGGAGCACATGAAGCCGGAAGAGGCGTTGGAAGCTCGTCAGTTTCTCGCTTACCCAGCCGATACTGCCGGTGGCCTGATGATTTCCGAATACCTCAGTTATCCGGCGACGCAGACCATTGGTGGCGTTCTGCAGGATCTGCAGGACAACCGGGAAACTTATACCGACTTCAATGTCCAGTACTTTTACGTAACCGATCCAAATGAGCGCCTGCTGGGAGTGTTGCGCATGCACGATCTGCTCTTTCTGTCGCGCAGCGCCACCCTCGACAAGGTCATGATTCGTAATCCCCATAAAATATCTGTGGCGGCAAAGCTCGAACAATTGCGCGACTTTTTCGAAGACCACGACCTGTTTGGCGCGCCGGTGGTTGATGCAAAAAATCAACTGGTTGGCGTGGTGCTGCCCGAATCGGTCGAAGAAGCCCGCCGTGAAAAGACCGTTAAACAGTACCTTGGTTTGAGCGGGATTATCGGCGGCGAAGAATTTCGGACCATGCCGCTGTTCAATCGGGCCGGGCGCCGGCTTTCCTGGTTGAGCCTAAACATCATCCTTAACATTGTCGCGGCCAGTGTCATCGCCCTCTACCAAGACACCCTGGCCGCGGCCATCACCCTGGCGGTTTTTTTGCCGATGGTCAGCGACATGAGCGGCTGCAGCGGCAACCAGGCGGTCGCTGTCAGTATGCGCGAACTGTCGCTGGGACTGGTGCGGCCCAACGAACTGCTGCGCGTCATGCGCAAAGAAGCGCTGCTTGGGGTGATCAACGGGGTGGCGCTTGGGGGGCTGCTGGGCGGAGTGGCACTGCTTTGGAAGGGGAATCCCTATCTCGGGCTGGTGGTGGGGGGCGCGCTGGCAGCCAACACCATTGTTGCGGTCACCCTCGGGGGACTGCTGCCGCTGCTGCTCAAGCGAATCAAGATGGACCCGGCTCTGGTTTCCAGTCCGCTTTTGACTACCGTCACCGACATGTGCGGATTCTTTTTCGTCCTGAGTTTCGCTACCGCCGTGTTGCCGCGTTTGGCAGGGTGATTTAGGAGACGTTTCCGCAGGTATGATCTGGGCCCGGTAAATAGCCACTACCGGGATCCTTCATCAAGACTTGGTCGGCGGGGCTTTTTTTGATTTCGCGCCAGTCTTGGTGAAGAGGGAAACCAGCAGGCCTGCGGCAAAACTTCCAACTGCCGTCAGAAACAGCAACACAATGGCCGGAACCTCCGCTGAAAACCAGAGAAAGTGCGCCTCGATGGGCGCGGTATTCTGCAGAACCAGCAGCAATAAGCCCAGACTGAGAATCAAGAGAAACAGGACTTTTACGCTTTTCATAGAGCCATCTCAAGAGATTTCACGAATGCATCAACCCTTCTTTTCGGTAACAAATGATCCTGCGTTTCAATAAACAGACAAGGAACGCAGGATAGCAAACTTTGCTTGTCTACCGCAGGAGTCATGGTAACTCAGTTCAGCCCTTCAAGCAGCTGGTAATACTCTTTCGAGGTGACGAAGGGATTCCATCGTCATCTGGTACAAGAGCCAGCTGAGAATCAGGATACCTATGCTGAGTCCGACCTTCCATGGCCAGGACGTTTGCGGTCGCCACCAGATCAAGGGTAACGCCAGGGGGCCCACGCAACCCAGGGCAATGACGATAAAGGTCGTTTTAAAATACCATGGGAGCTGTTCCTCCGCCAGGCGCGGACGCTTGGAGGCATCCAGAAACTCACCGCAGTGTTTACATTTGACCGCTTCGTCTTGAATCTCTTCCGCACAAAAGGGGCACTTTTTCATTATTTTCTTCCTGTCAGCGGTTTTCATCATTTAATGCAGGTCTAATCCCTTCAATCCTGCACCCATCTGACATAGCCTATGGATAAATCACTGGCGATCTTGAATTTCAGCAAGATTCTATCTTATGACCCCTGCGCGGTCTTTATGTCAACTGTCAAAAGGTAGGTGGGAGGGGTCAGAGTTGTTATTTAGCGATTCCACCGATTTCTCGGGCCTCCGTTCTGGCGTGTTTTTATTCCGGTTTTTTTGCGAAGAACAGTGCGGCTACCGTGAATTTTGATGAGCTAAAGCCTGTGGTCCCTTTATGTTCAACCTCGGTAAATCCTGCCTCTTGAATCAATTTGATCTGATCCCGAACCGGGACCGCTCCGCCAATTCAATGGGACCAGGATTTTGCGCTCATTTCTTCGGGCGGTAGTTCGTTTTTTAGAACCATGTCGGCAAACTGAAGTCGCCCGCCGGGTTTTAACACGCGCCAGATTTCTGAGTAAATTTTTTGTTTTTCGGGCGACAGGTTAAACACCCCGTTCGAGGTAACAACATCAAATGTATTGTTTTCGAACGGGAGCTGCTCTGAGCCACCAACTTGTACGTGGGTGTTGGTGACCCCGGCCAGGGCCAGATTTTGTTTTGCCTTGGCAATCATTTCGGGGGACAGGTCGATGCCGAAGACCTTTCCTGTGCTGCCGACCATCTGGCTGGCGCAGAAAAGATCGAACCCGCCCCCGCAGCCTATATCGAGAACACTTTCCCCTGCGTACAGCTCGCCTATCGAAAAGGGACAGCCGATGCCGCAGAAAAATTCAATCAATTCAGGCGGAGCTGAATTCACCAGGGCGGGCTCGTATCCCAGTTTTTTAGCCCCTTCTATTCCTGTGGGGTATCGAAAGTTGCCGGCAATGGAGCCGGCAACTTTTTTGTATTTGTGCTTAATCGCACTCTGGATTGCTGCGGGGTCAATCGTGGTGCTCATCAAAAAATTCCTTTTGGAGCGAGGTTGCTTCCGCTGTGAAATACGGCATTTGGGGATCAGCCAAAGGGTATTCGTTTTGGATGTTCGTTGGCTGCAGTGGTTGAGGCTTTCATCAACTTGAAATGATGGATCATCTGGCGTAGATGCTCGGCCTGCCCGGAGAGTTCATCTGAGGCGGAGGCGCTTTCTTCGGCTAATGCCGTATTTTGCTGGGTTACGTTTTCGACCTGCCGTAATCCCAGGTTAACTTGAGCAATACCCTGAGCTTGTTCGTTGGAGGCGGCTGAAATGTCGCTGATCAGGTTGGTCACCTTGGTGATTTGATCAACGATCTCGCGCAGGGCTTCGGCCGTCCGATCAGCGATTGATGCACCCCCCTGGGCCTTGGAGACTGAGCCGGCGATCAGTTCTGAGGTTTCGCTGGCCGCCTTGGCACTTCGGGCGGCGAGATTTCTAACTTCTTCGGCGACCACGGCGAAGCCTTTGCCGTGCTGTCCCGCGCGAGCTGCTTCAACGGCGGCGTTTAATGCCAGCAGATTGGTCTGGAAAGCGATTTCATCAATAACCTTGATGATTTTTGAAATGTTTTGCCCTGATTCATTGATGTCGGCCATGGCGCTAATCATCTGCTGCATCTGGAGATTACCGTTCTCGGCGGCGGTGCGAGCGTCCGAGGCAAGCCTGTTGGCCTGACCTGCACTTTCGGCATTGTGTTTGGTTTGGGTCCCCATCTTTTTCATTGATGCGGTGATCTGTTCCAAGGAACTGGCCTGGGTGGTGGCGCCTTCCGATAATGATTGGCTCGAGGCGGCGACTTCTCCAGATCCGATTGCTATCTGATTACCGACTGTGGCTATTTGTTCTATGATTCGATTGAGGGCCTGATTGCTGACGGCGAGCGGCTCTTTGATTAATCCCTTGGCTTCAAAGGTGAAATCGCCTTCTGCCAGTTTATTGAAAGCGGTCAGGACTTCTTCCTGTAGATTTTGCGCGAAGTTGTTCATGGCTCTGCTGAGTTGTCCCAGCTCGTCGCGGCTGTGCAGATTCAAGCGTGTTTTCAGGTTGCCTGCTTCAAGGTCATGCAACATGGCTACGGCATTGCCGATGGGCCGGGTTATGCCGCGGGTGATCAGTAAGGCGACGAAGATAATGGCGACAATGGCAATTCCACTGATCAGGAAACTGCTCGTTTTCAGGCTGGTGACAGCGGCGAATGCCTCATCTATTTCAATTTCGTTCATGATGGCGATGTCGAGCGGTTCGTAATAATGGTTGTGCCCTAGAACCGTGGCTCCTTCATGGTTTTTGTAGGTGAGATTTTCGCATATGCCGGGCCCTCGATCTGTGTTGCGGTGCGAGAAAATTTCTTTAACGCCATCGGTGTCGATGGTTTTCTTGAAAATGGTCGGGCTAGGTTCATGGACCAGGTTGGAAAGAAGTTGTTTGTTGGAGCCGACCAGAAAGGATTCCCCGGTTTTGCCCATGCCGACACTATTTTCCATGATTTTTAGCAATCCGTCGATGTTGCAGATGGCAGCGTAGATGGCCACCGGTTCGAAGGTTTCCCGGTCACGGATCACATGCGCCATGTGAATGGTTGGCATGTTGATGTTTTTACAGAAGGTAATCGGCCCGATGTAAAGGTCCTGGCATTTTTCACCCTTACGGGTCTTTTGGGCCTGTGCCAAGGCCTCCTTGAACCAGATCATATCGCTGACATTGATGTCGATGCCCATCAGGCTGGCAAAATGATTGCCCTGCAGGTCAACCAGTTTCATTTCCGTGTAATCGCTGTGTAGCCGCTTATTGACGTCGAAGTCGTACAGAACCTGTTCCCGGTATTTGGCCATCAGGGCAGAATCTCCGCTGTGTATGGCTTTGCCCGCTTCTACGTAGAATGGCTTCAGCGGAACCGTGTGGACGTCGTTGATTCGGTCCTCCATCCAGCTTTCAAGGATCTGGGTTTTATACTCGGCCACCGCGGCCAGGTTAGCAAAACTCTGTTTTTGCAAAGAATCACTAGACTTTGTAAGAGACAGTGTCACCAGCATTAGCATGGGAACAACAGCCACGAGTAGAACAGACAGCATGAGTTTTGGGCCAAGCTTGAGATTTTTTAGCATGCAAACCCCCCATTGTGTATTAATTTACATGGGGTCTGATTAATGCAAGTTGCGGGCCACGATGGGAGGCGTTTTTTGATTGAGAATGCCTGTAGTTATTCTATAGGGATTAAGCTGTGAGAAGTGTGTTACGCCGTCTCTGACGGTTAGGTGAGTCGCAGTTTGGGGCGCTGCTCTCCCAGGTTCAGCGGGGATTTGCGCTCAGGGTCATCAAGCATTGCCAGTACCTGCGCTGCTTCGTCGCACAGAGTGGTGAGATCGAGGCCGAGGCAGGCGGGTAAAAACGGTGCGAGCAGCTTTCGGCCGTTGGTGAGCAGGACGCGGGCGCCCTTTTCATTGTCGCGCTGCAGGTGGAGCAGGCCGATGCCAATCTGCAGCACCCCCTTGTAGACATCCCGCAGCGGCCCTTTTTCGTCGAGCCAGAGCTTTTCAAGGGTTTCGTGGCAGATGAAATAGTCGCCGGTGTTGAACTGACGCACGGCCACCAGCAGGGGGATCGAGGGAGGCTGGTGGCAGGGATCAGTCGGCGGGGTTTGGGCAGTCATGGGCCTCCTTCAATGAAAATAAGGGAGGACGATCCTTGTGATCGCCCTGCGTATATATACTCGGGGCCAAGACAGGCTTCGTCTCTAAAATCATATTCCAATATAAAATGCGATCAAATGCAAGGCCTCCGACAGGTAAAACAGAAAACTCCCGGTTGCCTGGGTTGACATCTGGGGTCAGGGTGCTTATCTTCTCCCGGTACCAAGTTATTCCATCCCCACAGGAGGTTACTGATTCATGACCGAGAACAAACATGTATTCAAGGCCGAGGTAAACAAAATACTCGACCTGATGATCCACTCGCTCTATTCCCACAAAGAAATTTTTCTGCGCGAGCTGATTTCCAACGCTTCGGACGCCATTGATAAGGCGCGCTACGAGGCGCTTACCGACCAGTCGCTGGTCGAAGGGGATGGTGAGTTGAAAATCCAGCTCATCGTCGATAAAGAGGCGGGTACTCTGTGCGTGCGCGATAACGGCATCGGCATGACTCGCGAAGAGGCCGTCGAGGCGCTCGGCACCATCGCTCATTCGGGGACCAAGGAGTTCATGAAACTGCTTGAGAGCCGTGAGGTCAAGGACAACCCCGCCCTGATCGGCCAGTTCGGCGTCGGCTTTTATTCGGCTTTCATGGTCGCCGATAAGGTTACCGTTATCACCCGCAAAGCCGGGGCGGATGCCGATCATGCTGTGGTCTGGGTTTCTGAGGCCGATGGGACTTACACCCTCGACGATACCGAGAAGGCGACTAAGGGCACCGACGTCATCCTCACTCTCAAGGAAGATGCCAAAAATTACCTTGAAGAGTGGGAGCTGCGCAAGATCGTCAAGCAGTACTCAGACTTCATCGAGTACCCGGTGGTGATGGACGTAACCCGCTCCACGCCTGATCCTGAGGATAAAGAGAAGCGTGTCGAAGAGATCGTCGAAGAGACTCTTAACTCGCGTAAGGCGATCTGGCTGAAAGACAAGGCAGAGATCACGACCGAGGAATACAACGAGTTTTACAAGCACGTTTCTCATGACTTCACCGATCCGGCTCGGGTGATCCACTACCGTGCTGAGGGGACCACCGAGTTTCAGGCGCTGCTTTACCTGCCGAAGAAGCGCCCCTTCGATATCTTTTACCAGGACTACAAGATCGGCCCCACGCTTTACGTGCGTCGGGTGCAGATCATGGACCACTGCGAGGCGATGCTGCCGACCTACCTGCGTTTCGTCAAGGGGGTGGTTGAATCGTCTGACCTGCCGCTCAACGTCAGCCGCGAGATTCTGCAGGACAACCGCACCGTCTCGGTCATCAAGAAAAACCTGACCAAGAAGGTGCTCGAAACCCTGGCGGAGATGAAGCGGGACGATGCCGAGGCGTATAGCCAGTTTTACGAAGAATTCGGCCGTATTCTCAAAGAAGGCATCCATCACGACTTCGAGCGTCGCGAGGCGATCGCCGATCTGCTGCTCTTTGAATCGACCAAGACTGAAGCCGGCAAGAAAATCACCCTCGCCGAGTATGTCGAGCGTATGCCTGAAGATCAGAAAGAGATCTACTACATCACCGGAAGCGATCGTGCCAGCGCCGAGTCTTCCCCCTACCTGGAAGTCTTTAAGGAAAAGGGGATCGAAGTGCTGATCATGACCGACGATTTTGACGACATCATTATCTCCGGTCTCGGCGCCTACAAGGAGAAGGACTTCCAGTCGGCAATCAAGGGTGATCTTGACTTGGGCGAGGGAAATAAGGAAGAGCAGAAAAAAGAGTTCGGCGATCTGCTCGAGCTGATGAAGGAAGAGCTTAAAGATCTGGTTGGCGAGGTGCGCATCTCTGGTCGGCTCAAGGATTCGGCGGTCTGCCTGGTGGCCGGCGAGCACGACCTCGACCCGAAAATGGTCAAGATGTTCGAGGCCATGGGGCAGGAAGTCCCCAAGGGACAGCGGATGCTGGAGATCAACGCCAACCACGAGCTGATCGGTCGCATGAAGCAGCTCTTTGCTACGGATCCTTCAAGCAGCAAGCTTAAGGAGTACACTGGTTTGCTTTACGATCAGGCTCTGCTTCTTGAAGGAGACAAGCCGCGTGATCCGGTTGCTTTTGCCAAAGCGCTGTCGAAGTTGATGGCCGAAGGGGCGAATTAGTCGATTGTTTCGTTGAATGATTGAAAGAGCAGGCCGGAGAGTTTTCTTCGGCCTGCTCTTTTTGTGCCAACTACTTTACTTTTATTCCCCTGCGGTCTGCTGCCGCAAATTCGAGATATCCCGCAGCGGCGGCGCGCCGAACAGGCGGCTGTATTCGCGGCTGAACTGGGACGGGCTCTCGTAGCCGACCTGGAAGGCGGCCGTGGCGGCATCGAGGCGTTCGGCCAGCATCAGCCGCCGGGCTTCCTGCAGGCGCAGGTTTTTCTGGTACTGCAGCGGGCTGAGCGCGGTCATCGAGCGGAAATGGTGATGAAAGGTCGAGGTGCTCATGCGGGCTTGGGTCGCCAGATCGTCGATGCGCAGCGGCTGGGCGTAGTTCCCTTTCAGCCAATCGATGGCCCGGGCGATCTGCTGGCTCTGGCTCCCCGCCGCCGCAATCTGGCGCAGACGCGCCCCCTGATCCCCCGTCAGCAAGCGATAGATGATCTCCCGCTGGATGACCGGCGCCAGAATCGGGATGTCCTCTTCGGTGTTCAGCAGGTCGATCAAGCGCAGGAAGGCATTCACCAGCGGCAGGGTGACTTCGCCGGTCGCCATGCCGCGGCTCGACTGCTGGGTCTTGGGCGGGGGCAGATGACTGTCCGCCATTAGTTGCGCAATCTCCCGCTGATCCAGCATCAGGCGAAGCCCCAGGTACGGTTTCTCCGGGCTGGCCTCGGTGACCTGCACCACCGTCGGCAGATGCACCGAGGTGATCAGATAGTTGTGTGCGTCATAGATATAGGTATCGTCGCCGAGCTGCACCCGTTTGGCCCCCTGTGCGACCAGGCAGAGGCTCGGTTCGTACATGCCGGTCACCGGATCGGACGGCGCGGTCCGGCGGAAGAGCCCCAAACCCGGAATCGCCGTGGTAAACCGCTCGCCATGGTCGGTCCATCGGGCAATGCACTTTTTCAGGTCCGCTAAGGCAATGTCCAGATTGCTGTCCCCAGAATTCCCCATAATATCCTCTTTTTTCGTTGATTTATGTTGCCCAAATACTACCTGCGCCGGCTGGCGGTTACAACCCATATTCTGCCGGCCGTACGATCAGGCAAGAATCCGGCAGGATCGGTCTACCGGGTTCGGTTTTTTAACGGGTAGGATCTGACCATCACCACCGCACGTCTGTGCCGGACAGGACCTTTTATTAGCGTAACGACCCAGCAGGAGAAGAAACATGGAAAATTTCATTTACAACATCCCGACTTTAGCCTACTTCGGCAAAGGGCAGATCAATATCCTCGGCGCGACCATCAAGGCTCACGGCGGTTCCAAGGTGTTGCTCGCCTATGGCGGCGGCAGCATCAAAAGCAACGGCATCTACGCGGCAACTCTTGAGCAGCTCAACCAGGCCGGGCTGGCTTTTGTGGAGCTGAGCGGGATTCAGCCCAATCCACGGATCGAAAGCGTGGAAGAGGGGATCAGAATCTATCGCGCCAATGGCTGCGATTTCATTCTGGCCGTGGGCGGCGGGTCGACCTTGGACGCAGCCAAAGCGATTGCCGCCGGGGTGGCGTATGACGGCCCGGTCGACGACCTGTTTGTCGATGCCTCCGGACTCTCTTCGAAAATTACAGCGGCAGCACCGTTGGCCACCATCCTGACCATGGCCGGAACCGGTTCCGAGATGGATATGGGGGGCGTCATCACCGTCGGCGAAGATCACAAGAAAAAGGTCGTTTTGCATCCGCTGCTCAACCCCAGGTTCTCCATCCTCGACCCCGAGTACACCTACACGGTGCCGGAATGTCATTCCATGGCCGGCGTTGCCGATATCTTCTGCCACTTGATGGAGCAGTACTTCACCCCCGATGTCGCCGCGAATGTTCAGGACCGCATGAACGAAGGAGTGATGAAAGCGGTGCTGGAGGACGCCCCCAAGTTGCTCACCAATCCGCAGGATTACGACGCCCGTGCCAACATCATGTGGGCCAGCTCCATGGCCTTGGCCGGTTTCCAGTTTCTGCTCGGCAAGCCGGGGTTCCCCTTTCCGCTGCATGGCATGGGGCACGAACTCTCCAGCAGGTACGACATGACCCATGGTGTCACCCTGGCG
>JBFHFM010000053.1:0-15295 GCA_041583595.1 Trichloromonas sp.
TAGTCCTCGCAAGATTTTTTCGAATGCATTAACGTTGCAGGGCCCTTTAAAAAATAAAGCCGCGTCCCGATTGTTCCGTGGCGCGGCTTTGGTGATTTTAGGTTGGTCGGTCAGCAACCACAGGCGCTCCGGGCCCTGGTAATAATGAAGCCGGTGCCTTTCCAGTTGTCGATAAAATCGATGGTTTGATCGACGATATAGGGCTTGACGCTATCGGCAATCAGTAAGTCTATAGCGCCGATTTTGATCGTTGGTTCGTTATCTTTTGGCTCATCCAGAGCCAATCCCAGTTTGGGTCCCCCTCAGCCAAAGCCTTCCACTCCAATCCTCAGCTGTTTTCCTGGATTCTCCTGAAATAGCTTCTGCAGTTCGGCTTTTGCCTTTTCGGTAATGGTCATTCAGATCCCCTTCTTTAAAGTTGCATATAGGGATATTTGAATGTTATGCGGAAAGTCAAGATCACTTCGTTTTTTATAAAAAAATAACTCAGATGGGGAAGGGAGTGTCTGCGGGCTCTTTAGGCAGAGTGAAATAGGCTCGGGTCCCCTGGTTCAGTTTACTTTCGACCCAGATGCTGCCGTTGTGGTTTTTGATGATGGAGTGGACAATGCTCATGCCCAGGCCTAGACCGCGGATCGTGTTTTCTGAGAAATCAGCCCGGTAGAATTTGTCGAATACATGAGTGACTTGTTCGGAGGTCATGCCCATGCCGCGGTCTTCGACGCAGGCGACAATCTGGTCATCCTGGCTGTTGATCCGGAGTGTAACAGGACCGCCTGCGGGAGAATATTTGATGGCGTTGCTGAGAAGGTTTTCCAGCACCTGGACGATTTTGTCGCGGTCAAAGCGGGCGAGGGTGTCGGCCGAAGCTTCGATGTCGAGGGAAACCTGGTGGTTGGGGGCGTGTTGCTGAAAATGGCGGACGACTCCGGCCGCGACGATCCCAAGGTCATTGATCTGCAGTTCCAAGGGGATGGGCCGGCCGGTTTCGATGCGGCTGACGTCGAGTAGATCATTGATAATTTTGGCAAGGACGACTGATTTGGCATAGATTTCGTGGACGTACTCCTGTCGGTCGTCAGAGCTGACTTCGCCAAAAATTTCAGTGCCGACCAGCAACTCGGCAAAGCCCATGACCGACGTTAGCGGTGTGCGCAGTTCATGGGCGGCGGTAGAAATAAACTCGTTTTTCCTTTGCTCAAGCTGGCGCTCACGCGTCACATCGTGGAAGATCGTGATAATGCCGGTTTTTTCGCCATTGCGATTGGTGACTGGGGCGGTACGGACGTGGAGGATTCTGGACTCATCCCGAATCATTTCGGCCGATGGCAGATCAAAGTGGTCTTGCGGGCTGTCAGTGCTGACGGCAGCGCGTAGGTGAAGAGCCAATTTTTCGTTCGTGATCACTTCATCAAGAGGGCGGTCTTTTTGTGTTGATGGCTTGATGTTGAGGTATTGCTCTGTTTTTTGGTTGATCAACACGATGCGCTCATTGAGATCGACCACCAGCAGGCCGTCGGCCACCGAACTGAGGATGGCGGCTATTTTTTCGTGAGCCGCCTCTGCTTCGGCGAGGGCCTGAATGCGTGCTTCTTCGGCCTCTTTACGGTCGCTGATATCCTTGATGATACCGACGACGCCGGAGTTGTTCGGATGATCGATATCGAGGGGGGAACAGGAAAAGAGCACGGATATCGCTCGCCCGTCGCGAGTGCGTACTTGTGTTTCGTGGTTGCGTAGCGGCCCGTTCTGGCAAAGTCTCTCTCTTTGGTTCCCTTTGAACCAGGGGTCGTCGGGGCAGAGCAGATCGGTGATACGCTTACAGGAAAATTCGGCGTCGCTGTAGCCGAACAGGTGAGTGGCTGCACGATTGAACTGGATGATGTTGCCTTTGCAATCGGTCACCAGCAGCGGGTCGACGATCGATTGCAGAATGGTGCTGAGCGCCTCCCGGCTATGGTTAGCTAAGAGCAGGCGCTCGGTCATGGCATTGAAGGAACGGGCCAGCCTTTCGACTTCATCGCCGGAGGTGATGGCGAGCTTGCTCTCGAGGTCGCCGTTAGAGACGAGTTCGGTGTGGGCAATGACTTTGCGGATATTGCCGCTTAAGCGGTTGGCCAGTAGCGATGCGATCAGGGTTCCGCCAAGGAGAATCATCACCCCGGCCAGGAGGACATCCCGTCGCAGACGATGGGGGGCGGCGGTGAATTCATCCGCGGGTAAAATAGCCAATACCGCTCCGCCGAGAGTCGGGGTCGGTACGGCGGCGACGAAGCAATCTTTTTCTTGCAGGCGAAGCTGTCCGAAGACCGCCTGGTTCTGGTGCAGGCTTGCGGTAAAGGCGGGCGCATCAGGTCCTGAAATAGCCGACTTGGTAACCGTTGTATTCGCCTGCTGGGGAAGATAGAGGATGTCGCCGGCCGTATTGATCAGGCCAACAAAGCCCTGACGGCCAATTTGCTGATCGGCAAAGGTCCGGGTGATCTGTGAGAGGGGGATGGCGCCGGCAAGGGCCCCGACGAAGACGTCGCCGAAGTAGAGTACATGGGCAAAGGTGGCCCAGATGACAGGTTCTTCGAGGTCGGGACTGTAGACCAGCGGCGAAAGGAAGACCTGATTCGGATGGGCCAGGGCGGTTTCAAAGAGTGTCGAACTTCTCCGGTGGCTCGGCAGTTCGGCTACTTTCCCGTTGATGAGGGTTAATTCTTCTCCCCCCTGCTGGTTCAGGTAGGTTAGAACCGGAAAGTTTTTCTGATTTTCAGAAAAATACTTGGCCAGGGGAAGGTCACCACGGTGTTGGTAGTAGGCGGTGGTTTCTATCTGTTGCAGGTGTTCTTTCTGGTTTTGCAAAAAGGCTTCGATTTCCCTGGCGGAACTTTGGGCGACAAACGTCAGGTGTTCTTGTTGTGAGCGGGTGAGGGTTTCTTTGACCAGCGTGTAACCGAGGCTACCGAGAAGCAGAACCGTGACCAGAATGGTGGTTGTTTGAGCCAGCAGGTACTTCGATTTTATGGAGGTCATGAACGTTATCCCAGGTCAGTTCGCAAGGGGGACCGCGCCGTTGTCCTCGATCAGCTGGCGCCCCTGGGGGCTGACCAGAAAATCGGCGAACTCTTTGGCCGTTCCGGTAAGTTGGCCTTTCCAGGCAATCCCCAGTGGCACCACCAGTGGATAGCTTTCACTCTGGACGGTGGCGATCGAAGGAGCAACTCCCTGGTAACTGAAGATTTTCAGTTTCGATAGGTGGGCGCTGGCCAGTGGCAGGTAGCCTATGGTGTAGGGAGTGTTTTGCAGGATACGTAGGGTTTCTGGAGTACTGTAAAGGATTTCGCCGGCAAAAGGATCAATGGCGGAAAAGCCAGGGATCTGTTCGGACAGGATACGCCGGGACGAGTCGCCGTCTTCGCGGTTGGCCACGTAAATTTTATGGACGGATTTGCTTCCCAGCTGCTCCCAGGATGTGAGCTTACCGGAATAGATGGCAACAATCTGTTCTGCGGTCAGGTTATCGTCGCAGTCCTGGCTGAAGTTGGCCACAAAGACGACGGGCGTGTAAGCGATAATTCTCTGGTTCAGGCCAAGGGAAGATTCTTCAGCAGAGAGAGGGCGTGCGGTACGGGCCAGGGTGATTTCGCCATTGAGCAGACGTTTGATGCCACCGATGGTACCGACACTGGCAGGTATTTCGACCGGGATACCGGTTTGCGTGGTGAAGGTACGGGCCAGAACTTCGAGCAAGGTTTGGCAATCACCAGTTCCCTGAATGACCAGGCATTCGTCAGTTGCTGCAGAGTGGACGGCGAGTGACAATAAGAAAACCGCGACAACAAAGCTGTTGCGGCTGCTCCTCTGCACCAGGGAGAGAATAAAAGTCAGCATAGATGGGGGCTCTTGTACATTTACTCAGCGCCACCTATTGTTGCGCTGAAAAGGATTAAATCTTCATTTTAATACAACGTGTTTCGAGGGGGAATGCTATGTTTTTTGGTGGGTATTGTCAATAGCTATAAATGGTTCTCAGAACAAAAAGTTGTTATTAATTAAAGCTCTTCAGTGGTACAGCTGTCCTCATCAGGTTCAAGGTCTTCTTCTACGAAATCATCGTCGAGAAAACGTTCGAGAAAGCGTTGGTTGTCGCGGATGCGTAATTCGACTTCGCGCTGAATTTCGGCCAGCTCGGGAAAGCGGGTTTCGAGCCCGGCGGATTCCGCCGGGCTCGTCGTTGTGGGGTCGGTTTGGTTTTTATCGTTCATGTTTCTTCTCAATGGCTTTGCGATAAAGGTCGAGGTACTGTTCGGCTGAGCGGGTCCAGGAGAAATCCTGGCGCATGCCGCTGCGAACCAGCTCGGTCCAGTCTTCCTGGCTGGCGTACTGGGTCAGGGCCCGGTCGAGGGTGTGTAGCAGGGCTCCTGCCGAAGGGTCGCTGAACAGATAGCCGTTGGCATTTCGGGCGTCGTCGGCGGGATCGATGATGGTGTCGGCCAGGCCGCCGGTGCGGCGGGCCAGAGGGATGACTCCATAGCGCAGGGCGATCAGCTGCCCGAGACCACAGGGTTCGTAGCGGCTCGGCATCAGGAACAGGTCGCTGCCGGCATAGATGCGCCGCGACAGGGCGTCGTCGAAGCTCAGGTTGATCGAAACCCGCCCCGGATAGCTGTGGCGCAGGCGCTCGAAGCGCTCCATATGTTCTTTTTCACCGGTGCCAAGCAGCACGAACTGGACTGGTTGCTGCATCATGGCGTGCCAGGCCTTTTCGACCAGGTCGAGCCCTTTCTGGGTAGCCAGTCGGGTGATCATGGCGATGATCGGTGTGTCGAGGGTGGGCTCCAGTCCGAGCTCTTGTTGCAGGGCCCGCTTGCATTGGACCTTGTTCTCGAGGGAGTCGGCATCGTAGTGAAGCGGCAGGGCCGGATCGTCGGCTGGATTCCATTGGCTGGGGTCGAGGCCGTTGACGATGCCGAACAGTTCCGCTTGGCGGGAGCGGAGTATGCCGTCGAAGCCGATGCCCATCTCGGGAGTCTGGATTTCCTGGCAGTAGGTGCGTGAGACCGTGTTGAGCAGGTCGGCCTGAGTCAGTCCGGCTTTGAGAAAGGAGAGCATGCCGTGATACTCAAGGCCAGCAACTCCGAACAGCCAGGGATCAAGATCGAGGACTTCCATCATTTGGGCCGGATAGAGCCCCTGATAACCAAGGTTGTGGATGGTGAGCAGGGTGCCGGTTCCGGCGTAGAAGGGGGCGTCGGCGTATTCAGTGCGCAGCAGGGCCGGGATGAGTCCGGTCTGCCAGTCGTTGAGATGCAGGATATCGGGTTTGAAGCCAAGCTGTGGCAGCAGTTCCAGCACGGCGCGGTTGAAATAGCCGAAGCGCTGGGCGTTATCCGGGTAATCCCCTTGGACGGTGCCGTACAGTTCGTCGCGGTCAAAAAAGTCGGCCTGATCGACGAAGTAGACGGGTACCCCGTCCAATTCGCCTTGGTGCAGCAGGGCCCGGCTCGGCGTCGCGTCGAGGGCGACAGTGGCGGCCGCGACTTTGCGAAGCTTCAGGTCGCCACGTGCGGCGATGGTGCGGTAATAAGGCATGATAATGCGTACATCGTGGCCGAGGGCGTGCAGGGCCCGCGGCAGCGAACCGGCCACGTCGGCTAGCCCGCCGCTTTTGGCGAAGGGGGTGACTTCGGAGGCGACCATCAGGATTTTCAGCCGTTTTTTGCGTACCATGCGCGGCGTCATGGGTGGTTTGAGATCGCTCAGGGCGAGCAGGTCCTTAAGCCGGTAGCCGGCTTCGGCGGCCAGGCGACGGGCGGCAGACAGTCGTTCGTAGTTCGTTGCGAGCTGGTCGAGCAACTCTCTGGGTTGTTCGTCACAGGTGTCGGCGGCGGCGCAGGCGGCGGCCACCAGCAGGCCGCTGGTGAGAGCCTCCCAGCGTTCTTTGTTAAACCACTGGATGCCCTCATGCCAGTGCACCTGCAGATAATCCTGCACATTGCGGTTGTTCAGCAGAGCGTGATAGTCCTGGCGCTTACGACCGGGCAGCCAGAAGTTCTGTTGACGTACCAGGATCTCGACCAGCAGGCGGATCGTGCCGGCTTCGGAGCCGGGGATGGCTTCCTGCAGAGCCTCTCCGAGCATATATTCTTCGATCCATGCGGCGCTGCGGCGGGTGGTGGCGGTGGAGGGTTTGGGACCGGCCAGGCGGTGCAGCAGCAGGTACGGCAGCAGCACCTGGCCGAGAGGGCCACCGGTGGCGGCAAAGAGTAGCTGCTGCAGGTAGCTTATGGCCATGCGCTGAGCGGGATTGCGGCCTTTGAGGGCGGCCATTCGGTTCAGATGGTCGAGTTGGCCGAGGATGGCGGAGGTCACGGCGGCCTTGTCGGGAGCCGGATGGGCGAAGTGAATGAGTGTGTCGACAAAGCGGGTCAGTAGCTCGTTGAAGCGCAAGTAGTCGGGATGCTGATGAAGTTCATTGGCTGGCCCGCCGAGTAGAGCACAGAGCGACTGCAAAAGCGGCGCCTGGACCAGATCGCGAAAGGCATCGCTGACAGGGCGAAAGCGGATTTTGCGCAGTTCGTGGTCGAGGCTGCGCACCGGGGCGTGTCCAATTCGCCGGTACAGTTCACCCCAGGCCCCGTCTTCATCAAAGATTGCAGCGAAGTTGAGATAGACGTGATATTGGTAGGGACCGAGAGTCAGATGCAGGCCGTTTTCGACCATTTCATCGCCCGTGCGCAGGTAGTCGAGATTGCTGCTGTGATCATGGAAACGGAAGTACCAGCGTTCGCCGGCGCGCACACCGAGGGATTCGGCTAGCGATGCGGATTGTACGCCGCCCGGTTGCTGGCGGGGGACGCTGCGTTGAATCCAACCGTCGGTGGCGCCATTGTGGTTGTGGTAGACCACCAGTGCCCGTGTCTCGTCTGCGCCGTTGGAGTAGGCGTAGACATTGTCGTTAACCTGGCCATTGCAGTAGAGGTCATACATCTGGAACAGGGTGGCACCGCTGAAGAGGTGGCGCAAGCGCAGCAGGGGAAAAATCTGGTTTTCGTGGTGATGAACAAAGGCCTCGTCGACTGCTTCGTCCCAGTAGGCCCGGCGGTATTCCATACCGTATTTTTCTTTCAGTCCCTCGACCTGGCCGTGGCCGAACATCGGCAGACCGGGGAGGGTGGCCAGCAGCACAGCCACGCCGAAGTATTTGTCGGTCTTGCCAAACTGTTCGACGGCGGTGTCTTCGTCGGGATTGTTCATGAAGTTGACGAAGCGCTGCAGAATGCCCGGCTCGAATTCGAGGGTGTTTCGGAGTACCTGGCGGTACTTGGCGTTATCCTCGCGCTTGAGCATGTTCATGAAGGCGCTGTTGTAGACCCGGTGCATCCCGAGAGTGCGCACGAAGTAGCCTTCCATCAGCCAGAAAGCTTCGGCGATCAGCAGGGTGTCGGGGGCCTCGGCGGCCACCCGATCGACTACCTCGCGCCAGAATTCGACGGGAAAAACAGCCTCGAACGCCTCTTTGCTCATCCAGTGCTCGGCCCGCGAGGGAACGCCCTCGCCGCCGCCGGGTTGCGGAAACCAGAGGCGCTGGAAATGCTTTTTGGCCAAGGTCATGGCGGCATCGAAGCGGATCACCCGGAATCTTTGGGCGATGTGGACGATGGTGCGGATCATCGCTTCGCGCACTTCGGGGATCAGGTAATTGAGCTGGGCGGTATCGTTCCACGGCATGTGGGTGCCGTCGTTGCCGTGGTAGATGTAACGCACGCGTCCGCTGCGGTGATCCTGATGGCGAAAGACTACGGCTGCATCGCTGTGGTCGTAGTAGCCATCCTCGATTTGCACGGTGATTTCCGGGTCGTCATAGAGGTCGGGACCGCCGTAACTGTAGGCCGGGTAAGGGGGATGGTCGCCCTGGATGAACCAGTCGGGATGCTCGCGCATCCAGCGGGAGTCGAGCCCGGTGTGGTTGGGGACGACGTCGCTGGCCAGGCGGATGCCGCGCTGCAGACAGCGTTGCTCCAGGCGGGCCAGGGCTTCGTCTCCGCCGAGATCCCAGGCGATGGCGTAGTCGTAGAGCGAGTAGGCCGAGGCCTCGGCTTCGGGGTTGCCACAGATGCGTTTGATCTTTTGCGAGGCCGGCGAGCGCTGCCAGAGGCCAATCAACCAGAGTGAGTTGAAACCCCAACGGGCCAGACGGTCGAGTTCTTCATCGGGGATTTCGTCCAGGCGGTGAATCGGTCGCCCGTGGCGTTTGCTGAGCTGGTCGAGCCAGACGTAGATGGTCTTGGCGATCAGCACCACTTTTGGCATCCAGTCGGTATCGAGCGAAAAGGCTTCCGGCTCGTTTTCGGCGACGCCGCCGAAGGTCGGAACCGGAGGCGGACCACCGCCGAAGCCACGCTGCAACTCTTCTTCCTGGATGATCGCGAAGGCCACGAGGAGTTCTTGCAGCAGTTCTTCGGGGAGAATGCCACCCCACTGCTGCTTGACGAATCCGAGCTGACCAGCCAGGGATTCCGGGGCGGCTTCAAGCGGGGCTTGCAGCAGGGCCAGCAGCGAACCGGAGAAGAGCCCGGGGACCGCTTCCTGCTCAAGGATGCGGTCGAGCTCGGCGAGGGTCTGGCGGTAAGGGCTGCGCTTTTGCAGTTCACTGTCGTCGAACAGGGGCCGGTAATCGCGGGCAGCCCGGTTGCGGTTTTGCACGGCCAGGATGAACAGCTCGACCAGGGTTTCCCGACGTTTTTCAGGCCCGCGGTGACCCCGCAGGAATCGGTTGGGTTCAGTGCCGAGCCAGACCGCTGCTGGCGGAAAGAGTTCGACGCAATTTTGCAGGGTCGCGGGCAGAGCAGGGGTTTTCTGCTTCTGGCCGGCGATGACCAGGTATTCACCGTCGACGGTGCAGCCGCGCAGTTCAAGATAGCGGACGGCGACGTGGCGCAGGGCGCGGTTGAGCAGGGCCAGCAGGTTGAGTTCACCGGCCCGTATCGGCTTGGCCGGTGCGGTGCGCTGCTGCAGGGCGGCGGCCAGTTGACGGATCTGGAACAGGGGGGCGGTGCCTTCGGTCAGGGCCCGGCGTGGGTCGAGTTCAAACTGTTGCCAGGCCTGGGCCGATATCTGCAACGACAGGGGAAAATAAGGCTTTTTCAAATTATCTGCGGTCATGTATTTCCCTGGGGCAATGGTCACCGAAGCACCGACAGATCGGCTTCACGGAGAAAACGGGCGGCATCTTCGGGGGGTGTCGGGTTCATGTAGAATCCGGTTCCCCATTCGAACCCGGCGATCCGGGTCAGTCTTGGCACGAGTTCAATATGCCAATGGTAATCGTAGGGGAGTGAGCTCCAGTAGCCCGGCTTGCCCATGCGCAGGTGCATAGGGGGGGAGTTGTGCAGCACGAAGTTATAGGGCGGGTCGCGCAGCGTGCTGCGCAGGCGCATCAGGCTGTCTTTGAGGGTTTCTGCCAGCTGCGCGAGGCCGTTATCATCCATCTGGGCGAAGTCATGGCCGTGGCGCAAGGGGGCGATTCGCAGTTCGAAGGGGAAACAGGAAGCGAAGGGGGCGAAGACCACGAAATTACCGTCATCGCGGACGATGCCCCTCCCGTCGTGACGCTCCTGCTCAATCAGGTCGCAGATCAGGCAGCGTTCCTTGCGCTCGTAGTATTCACGGCAGATCGACAGTTTCGAGGCGACCACCGTCGGGGTGACCGGCACGGCAATGACCTGGGAGTGGGAATGGGGGATGTTGGCGCCGGCCTCGACCCCGTGGTTTTTGAAAATGAGGATGTAGCGAAACCGTGAATCCTTGCGCAGGTCGAGCAGTCGTGCCCGGTAGGCGCGGAGGACATCGGTGATTTCTGTAACCGAGAGGTCGGCCAGGTTGCGATCGTGGTCGGGGGTTTCGATGATCACCTCGTGGGCACCGATGCCGTTGATGGTGTCGTAATGGCCGTAGCCTTTTTTATCGAGATCCCCTTCAATGCGCAAAATAGGATACTTGTTGGGAATTACCCGAACTTTCCAGCCGGGTCCGTTGGCCGGGCTGCCGCCGGGGCGCAAGGCAAAGAGCTCACGGGGGGTCTTGGCTTCGTTGCCGGCGCAGAATGGGCAGGCTGAGAGATGGACCTTTTCCCGCTCGAGCATGAAATCGCGGGGGCGCCGACCGCGTTCGGTGGCGATGATCACCCAGGTCATTTTTAATGGATCCCAGCGTAATTCAGACAATGTGCGATCCTTTCAAAAAGCGTAATTGTTCTTCGTTTGGGGCTTTGTCGGGACACGGCATGTCGCGGCGGTCTGAGGTTGGGTCATCCAGTCATCCGTTTCGAACTTCTGAAGGTGCCTGTCCCTATCGCCTTTTTAACCTTCAACCCCCAAGACCGGCGGGTCGCGTCCCGCCAGACGCCTTACTTTTTGTAAGGGTCAACTAAAAGTAAGCCAAAAATGACTCCCTGCCGGGGGCATTGCTGTTGCCTTCGTCAGTGTTCCAATAATCGTCGCTGTCAAGAAATCACGTCGGCGCTTCGTAGCATGGGCCTGTAATGGGAACTTTTTCCGGTGACCCTGTCCACTGTGTTTCAAACCAACATTTCGTCCGAGTGCTGTTGAGTGAAAACCTCTAAGTCAAAAGCTTAACACCCTCTCGACCTTTTCAAGTATCAAATAATCCAGTCATCCGCTTCGAGTTCTTCGCCTTGATAGGGGAGGTGGAGCGGACCTTCGGCGGGCCAACGGGCGGTTTCGTTGTCGCCTTTGAACAGGTGGATGGAGAGTGCCAGCGGCGTGCCCGGTCGCAGTTCAAGCGGGGCCAGCGGGATGGCCATTTCGACGATGCGGCCGCAAGCGGTCTGTCCCTCAGCCAGTTGCTTGTCGGTTTCCCGGTCGTGCAGGGTCAGTTCCCCGTGGCAGGGGTTGACGCGGGCGGTCCGGTTGCGTTCCACGCCGAGACGTACCTCAATGCGGCCGATTGGGCCGAGTAGGCTGGCCAGGTCTTCCTCGGGGTCGAGGCGCAGGTAGAGATTCTTCAGATCGTAACCGTAGAGCAGCACTGAAAATATGCTGTGATGGGCGGTGTGCATGGCCCCGGTGGCGGCCAGCCCGGCTGATCCTGCCGCCAGCCATTCAAAGTAGTCAGAGACCCGGCCGTCGATGGTTGGCGTGAAGAGCGCGGTCGGTTCGTGGACGGCCTTGATTTCTTTGCTTGGTTTGATCGGCTGAAACAGGTGTTGCGGGGCCGGTAGACCGGCTTCGTGGTAGAGAGCCTCCAGGTGCCGGCGGAACAGAGCATCGAAAATGTCGGCCTGGTCGGTGGAATGGTCGTCGCCGTACCACCAGAACCAGTCGCTCCCTTCGGCTCGCAGCAGGTTCATGAAGAGTTCGGGCAGTGGCTGTCGGTCTTTGCCGTCGGGAATTTGCAGCCCGGTGGCTTCCAGGGCGTCGCGGCGGGCTCGCTCAAGCCAATCCCAGGCGGTGTTTTCTTCGGGATGGCCAATCCAGATGCTGAAGTCCGAATTGATCCACGAACCGGCGGCCAGTTTTGGTAAGGGTTCAGGTTTCATCTCGGCCAGGGCTTCGCTGACGGTGACCATCTGAAGTGAAGGCTCGGCCTGCAGCCCCTGATAGAGGGCGATCAGAAAGGGATGGCCGTTGTCCTGATAACGCTCCCAGCAGTTTTCGCCGTCGAGAATCAATGGGATCAGCCCGCCAGGGGCCGTGTTGGCTACTTTTTTCAGGTGCTCGATCAGGTCGGCGGCGGCCCGTTCTGGTGTCCAGTGGGCGTAGACGAAACCGATGCGGTCGGACAGGGTGCGGTCGCGAAAGATCAGCGGCAGGCCGGCGTAGGAATAGGGTTGGTAGAGACGGCGGCGGTCGGTTAGCCCTCCAGGCAGGCTGCGAGCCAGGATTCCTTCGTCGGAGGCAGCCCAGGCGGTCCCTTCTTCGGCGAGGATGCGCACGACCTCTTCACTGACCGAGCCCTCGGAGGGCCACATGCCGCGGGCCTTTCCCCCCAATTTTTCCGTGACGAAATCAAGCCCGAGGCGGACCTGCAGGCGGGCGTCTTCGGAGTGACGGAAGGTTGCTGCCGGCAGCTGAATGCCGGGTGTGGCTTCGCGGGCAGTGGCGGTGCCGCAGAGCAGCGGTAAAATGGGGTGAGCGTAGGGGGTGACCGAGATTTCGATCTCCCCGGATTCTTCCATCCGTTGATAGAGCCCGGCGACTTCGCCGATGGTCCGGGCATAGAGGGCGAGCAGTTGATGTTTTTCTTCTTCGGTGAAATGTTCGCCTTTGACCAGCAGGTGCCGCACCAGGGCCGAGTCTTGACGCAGGTGGTGCCCTGACCAGGCGAGCAGAAACCAGACCTGCAGGTCGCGCAGATCCTGCTCGGAAAAAATATCGATATCCGGAGTTGGCGCGGTACCGCGACGCCGTGCCAGTTCGCGGTACCGGCGGAAGGGGTGGATATGACGGTCGGCATGAACCGAGAAGAACTGGGTGAGGATCAGGGTCTTCTCTTCAGGCGAGAGGGTCGCGGCGTTTTTGGCTGCGGCCTCGATCCAGACATCGCCGGCGCTTCCGTCGGCGTAGCGCTCGAGCTGCTCGAGCATAATCGGGACCAAGTTGAAGGTCATCTTCGCCCCGGGAACTTCGGCGGCGGTTTTCAGCATTTCGCCGTAGTCTTTTACCGCGTGCAGGTAGGTCCAGGGGAGGAGGGTCTTTCCCGAAACCGGATCCCTGTAATCGGGCTGGTGCATGTGCCAGAGGATGGCGACTTTAAGTGGTTTCATGGAAATCTTTCGTTACCGTTGAAATCCCCCCCTCTTTTTAGGGAGGGGGATGATTGACTGGTCTATTGCAATTCCTGCTTCCACTTTTCAACTTTTTTCCGATAGGTCTCGACCAGATCTTTGGCTCGTTTTTCATCGGCCGACTCGGCGATGATGTGGGCAATGGGCCGGTACTGGTCGGGGAGCATCAGGGCCCAGTCGTTTTTGAGTTGGATGCGTACGCCGTCGATGAATGAAGCTTCGAGATCGACCGAGTCTTCGCTCATCTTGCGCATGATCCCCCCCTTGTATTCGAGTGAGCAGGGAACCTCGACATGTTCATAATAGCGCTTTGGCAGATTTTTGCGCACCTGGCCGATGGAAAGACCGGTTCGGACGAGGAGTTCGAGAGTCTTGGCTACGGTAAAGAGGGCGTCAAAATTGTGCTGGAAGCAAGGGAAGGCAAAGCGGCCGTCCATCGAAGCGGCGAACTGGACCCGGCGATCTTTGGCCGATTCGGCGATCGAGCGTGGGTCGTTTTTGGTGCGATTGACCAGCATGCCGGCTTCGGCAGCCAACAGTTCGATGATTGACGGCGCCGAAATCGGCACGACTACTGAGTCGCGGTGTTCGGCCCGGCAGACCAGGGCGGTGAGGACGGTCATCGCCTCGATGTCGGAAAGGAGTTCGCCGGTTTCGTCGATAAGCCGCACCCGCTCACCGGAGGGTCCCATCCAGAAGCCGGCCTTGGCTTCCAGGGTCACGACAATGCGCGAAAGCTGGTCGATGGCTTTGGCGTCCTGCTCCGGCGCCGCCCCGGTGCGGGTTTCGTTTACCTGCGAATTGAGTTCGATGACCTCGCACCCCAGTTCATTGAGGAGTGCCGGTAACAGTGTGCCGGCAGACGAGTGGTTGAGGTCGACCACTACCTTGGGCGCGGCTTTTGCGATTGCTCTGCCATCGAGAGCCCGCAGGAATCCTTCGCGGTAGTAGTCGTAAATACGCGGAATTTCAGAAATGCTGCCGGGGTCGGTGTAATGGACCCGGCGAAAATTCTCTTTGAAGAAAATCCGCTCGATGTTTTTGGCGGTCGCCGATGAGATTTCGATGCCTTCGGCGTCAAAAAAGAGGATGTCGGTGGCGGCCGGTTCATCGGGGGATTGACGGAACTGGATGCCGCCGACCTCGCCGAAGGTGGTCAGTTTGTAGCGCAGCACCGGCAGTGAGATCATTTTGGTGTCGCGGACGTTGACACCGGCCGACAGCAGGCCACCGGCGAAGGAGCGTTTGAGCATGCGCGAGGCGCGCACCGAGTCGCGTCCGGAAAGGACGGAAGAATCCTTGGGCAGAATCGAGCCGTAGGCGGCGCCGAGCTTGGCGGCAAATTCGGGAGTCAGTTCGACGTTAGTCAGACCGCGGACGGTAGCTCCCTCGAAAATGCTTTTGCGCCATTTCTCGCCCCAGATCAAGTTGGTGCTGACGGTGGCGCCTCCCTCGATGACCTTGCGTGGCCAGATCTTGACGTCTTTCTTGATCAACGCTTCGTCGCCGATGGTGGTCTCTTCGGCAACCACGACTCCTTCTTCAATGATGACCTTCTGCCCGACGCGCACGTTGTTACACAGGACCGCGCCGGTCACGGTGCTGTTTTTCTTGATGTAGACGTTGTCCCAAAGGATAGCGTCCTTCAGCTCAACGCCGTCTTCAATGATACAGTTATGGCCGACCACGCAGTTGATCAGACGCGCCTTGCCGAGTATCTGGCTGTTGTCACCGATTATCACCATCCCTTCGATCAGGGATTTTTCGTCCTTGGCGAGTGTCGCTCCGTCGCCAAGGAAGAGCTTCCCTGTTTCGCTGACGACCGATTTTTCGTTGAGATTAATGGCGACGCGGGCTGAGGCGATATCCTGACAGGCCTCCAGGTAGGCATCGGTATTGCCGATGTCGGCCCAATAGCCCTCGAGGCTGCAGCCGTACAGGGCGTCATTGTTGGCCAACATCTGTGGGAAGATGTCCTTCGACCAGTCGCGGTTCTCCCCTTCGGGGATCATGTCGAGAACTTCTGGTTCGAGGACGTAGATACCGGTATTGATGGTGTCCGAAAAAACCTCACCCCAGCCTGGTTTTTCGAGAAACTTCGTGATTTTCCCTTCTTTATTGGTAATGACCACGCCGAACTGCAACGGGTCTTTTACCGATGTCAGGGTCAGGGTGCCCATCGCCTGTTTCTCTTCGTGAAAGGCCATTGCTTTCGACAGGTCAAAGTCGGTCAGCAGGTCGCCGCTGATGATCATGAAGCGTTCATTGAGGTGCTTTGCGGCCATTTTAACCGCACCGGCCGTGCCGAAATCTTCAAGCGGAGTAACGTAGGTGATGCGGACGCCAAATTCGCTGCCGTCGCCGAAGAAGTTTTTGATGACCATCGGCTGATGGTAGAGCAGAAGGATCAGTTCGTCGATACCGTGCTTCTTGAGCAATTCGATGATGTGCAGCATGATCGGGCGGTTATACAGCGGGATCATCGGCTTGGGCAGGTCA
>JBFHFM010000054.1:0-15200 GCA_041583595.1 Trichloromonas sp.
ACTTCAGAGATGTCTTGCACAACACGCACCCTTAAAGTACGGCTGCCAACCGACTTACCTTGCAAGGTCTCTATAACCTGGACGATCGGGTCATCACCGAGGACACAGATGGTCAGCGTGCCGTCTCCTTCAAGGGACTCACGGGGCCATTCGACGAATTTGAAAAAGTTATACAGGTAGGCTGTCTTGACCTGATATTCGTTCAGTCTCGCTTCCGAAGCTTCCACACGACAGTCTGTCGCCAGCCCCCAACTGACCAGATAAAACATCAAAAATATTTTAAAAATATTACACATTAACAACCTGTCACGATTTTAGAGTGAACCACTTAACAGCAATCGGACACTGATCCCTCTCAGTAACGCCAAGTCAGGCTCCCATAGCCTCCACACGGAACCTCGCTCTCTATCGTTCGATATTCAGCAATAAACTCCTGATGCCGATCATCCATCAGGTTCTGCAACACTAACGAAAGTTCGAGATTCTTAGTCAACTGCCAAGCCAGCCTTGCATCAAGAACCAGGTAGTCATCCACCCGGATCGAATCAAAGAAAATTTCATCAACATAGCGCAGCCATAGATCCAATTTGACCGAAGAGGATAAATTCATAGAAGACCGAAACGAAAGCTGATTTTGGGGACTCGACTTCTCGTAAAGCGAAAGAGTTCCCTGATCATTACTGTCCCGGTCCAAATCGATATCGAGTTTAAAATAGGTATAAGCTGTCTCAAGTTCCCACCACTTGAGTGGCCACCAGTCGATCAGAAGTTCAATCCCATGAGCCTTGGCTTCAGCATTATTTTCGGCCACATTCTGGACATTGAACGGGATTCCAAGGCGAGGCTCCCCGGTTCGATAATTATCGTACGTATTAATAAAGGCTGCAAAATCAACTGAGAACCGGTTGATAGGGACATACCTATAGCCAACTTCATAGGCAAGCAATGTTTCTGAATCAAAGTCATGACTACCATCAACAGTCACGACCGCTGCCTCAGGGTAAGGAAATGGGTTTTGGTTGTCACCGGGAGGGAAAATTTCGGTAATCAAATGCCCGTCGTCTTCGATACGAGAAGGGGTGCGAACGGCCCGCGAAACGGCACCCCACAGGGTATGTTGCGGATCGACATTCCACAACAGACGGATATTTGGCTGATATTCAAAGCCGCTGTACTCGTTGTGTTCAAATTTTGAACCGACAACCAGACTCAATTCATTGGGGACAATCGCATACTCGTCCTGCATAAAAGCATTGAACAAATGATCGTTTTCGCGGTCCGAACCAACCGTATTATCAAAATATCCTTTAATAACATCATGGGTCATTCGATAGCCCAGTCCCCAGATAACGTCATGATTTTTGAATAGTGCAAAGCGGTGTTGAAAATCGACATCAAAAGTATCTCGCTTTTCCTCGAGAATCCCCTCATCGTCGCGGTAGGTGTGGTCGTAATAAGCCTGCAGACTCAGGTCAGATTCGGCTGAAAAGATCCGTTCCCAGCGCCCTAACAGATTACCGCCGGAAAACCCGGAGTCCTGTTCGTAAATCTGCCGATAATCAGGAGGGATCGATGTGACGATAGAATCGGTCTGCCCAGCCTGCCCATTGTAAATATCTCCCTGCAGGGTCAGGTTATCAACGTTTGTCAAAGCGGAATCGAGCCTGAACCCGCCACGCAAACTGTTCCAGTCATCGGCCGCATCGTCCCCCGACGAAGTGACAAAGGCGTCGCGTTCGAAATATTTCCCATAGATTCGGTAAAATGTTTGATCGCTTGCTTGAGAACCGAACCGGACACTGCCAAAGCTCCTCTCTTCACTGCCGGCACCGGTCGACACCAACACACCTTGAGTCTCTTCTGCCCTGCGGGTAATAATATTTATCACTCCATTAACAGCATTGGCTCCCCACAAGGTGGCACCAGGGCCGCGAATCACTTCTATTCGTTCGATATCTTCAAGCAGAGTGTCCTGAACATCCCAATACACCCCTGAAAAAAGAGGGGTATAGACACTGCGACCATCAATGAGTACCAGCAACTTGTTGGCAAAACGTCCGTTAAAGCCACGAGCCGAAATCGCCCACTTGTTGGCATCAATCCGAGCGACCTGAATCCCTGGCACCATGCGTAGCGCTTCAGGGATACTCGTCACCCCGGAGCGCAGTAGATCATCAGAAGTTATTACATAAATAGCCGCAGCAGCATCGGTAAGTCTCTGTGTTTTTTTCCCTACCGAAGTGACCTCGACATGCAGCAGCTGCTCGATACTGAAATCAGTAAAATCAGAGAATGAATCCTCAGAAGCAAATGACCCGCCGCTCAGTAATAAAAAAATCGAGACAAAAAAAAGCAAAAGAACAAATTTAAATGTCATACTCCAACCCTTACCCAATATATTCATTGCAAAAAAGGCCAGTTCTGCCCAATCAATACGCGAACTTTTGACATCCAATTATTAATCATTAAACAAATTCTTAAATTAATTATATCAGATATGCCTATCTTTAACACATTTCTATTATAAGATGCTTATTAGTAATTTCAAAATACAAAAAAAACAATGCAATTACGACTACTTAACTGGGAGGCAATGCGTTCAATTTGCGAGCATATTTAGACGAAAATGGGCCTTGAGAGATTTCTCAAAGGATTTTACGACCTCGAGCGCGGTTTGAAGCCGGCCCCGTTCAAGGCGATTGAGCAAAGAAGGATCTATGTAGTTTGTGGGTTCACCGCCTGCCTCAATGGCTTCAACCTGTGCCCGTAGACGAAAGAAAACCAGCAGGCTGAATGCCGCTTCAAGGTCGTCAGCCAGTTTCGCTTCTAAAAAAGATTTTTCTTTCAATATCTGAATTTTATCCCGGGTACACCCCCCAAGAATCGCTTTTTCAAGACAGAGGACCTTAATTCCTTCGGTGATGGCGAAAATACCAGCTTTCTTAAGATCGAGTTGCCCACGATGTTCCCCCCGTTTTTCAACCTTGAATCCGCCAAAAAAACCGAGTGGAGGGATAAACCGCACCACGTTAGCAGCCATCCGAGCCATAAAAACATCCTCTTCAATGGCTCGACGAATAAATGTTCTCTTAAGATCATCAACTAGCGACGCATCGCCCCAAATCGGCCTGATATCAGCGAACATGCTAAAATTGAGAATATTTTCCGCACTTGGTACAGAGATCCAGGAATCGAGAGCATTTATCCATTCGGAGAGACTACGGCGCCAAAAGGTATTTTTCGCCATGATGCCACCCGGGCATTCAGGCACGCCAATCTCAATCAATCCGTCAATCAGCGCCATCGAAAATTTTTCTATTTGAGCCAGAGCCTCATTATCGAGATTATCTGAATAAATAATGGCATTATCCTGATCGGTTTTCAGCGTCTGTTCTCCACGCCCCTCACTACCCAACACGACGAAGACAAACCCTTTCGGCAAATCAGCGAAGAGGTCCATACAAAGCAACTCAATAAGTTTCAGGACAATCTTGTCATTGAGGGTTGTAATCAGGCGCACCAAGTCTCTGGTGCGCACCCCGGATCGACTGAGAAAAACCACCAGTCCTTCGATGCCGCGGTGTATCACCTTAAGGTCGTCGATACTAGACGCGCTTTCCAGGTCCCGAAGCAGACGTTGCGAAGAACGGGTCTGTAGTCGCAAGACATCCGACTCATTGACGATCCCGCACAGTCGACCTGAGTCATCAACTACGCCGACTCGATGAATTTTATGGCGGGACATCTGGCTAACCACTTCGAACAGGTAATCCTCCGTTTTCACCACGACCAGCGGCGAATTCATGATCGAACGAGCCTTTAAGGTCGCAGGATCAATCCCGCAAGAAACGACCTTGTTGCGCAGATCACGGTCAGTGATGATGCCTATCGGCGTGTCCTGTTCGCAAACAATAATGCTCGAAATGCTATTTTCCCGCATGGTGACCGCCAGATCGACGACATTGTCGTCGACCGAGCAGGTAATCAAGTCGCGGCGGCAAAAATCGCCAACCGACATAAAGAAGACATTCTCTTCAGACATAACAGATCAACTCCAGGATCAATATTTGACCAAAGCCGCCACCATCACAATTATAAAACAGTGTCTCATTAGATCATCAGCCTGTCAAATGGTTCAAAAAATTGATGGGTTTTTCCCGCCGAATAAAACGCGTGCCAAAGATAATTACAACAACGCCCGTTCCTTTCGGGAACGGGCGCCGGGAATCATCGCTAAAACCCACTGCAGGATCGTTTATTTTACAATCAACCAACTGCCATCAGCCTGACGACAGGCGGTGCCATACGCCTGCTGCGATTGACCACCAATAATTACCGTTTGATGATACTCCCGGCAATACTGCCCCTGAGATGTCTGATAAGTCTCGACCGGCATTATGGTACCGTAATTACCCGAATCGGGATTCCGCCAGGTTGTCGTCTGGTTCGTTCTTGTGTTCTCAAGGGCATACTGGGCATTTCGCTCCATGATAAGCAAATCGGCCCGATCGAGAGACTTGCCTATTTCCTGCCCCAGAATAGCGCCAGCCAAGGTTCCGATTGCAACGGCAACGATGGTTCCTCTTCCTTGACCTACCTGAGCCCCCAGCAAAGCGCCGGTTCCAGCCCCCAGCAAAGTCCCCGTCCCCTCCTTGGGTCCCATGTTGGGAGCACAGCCAAATAGAAACATCGATAAAACTAACACTAATGCGGATATCCTTTGCATGAAATCCTCCACCGTTACGCCAAACCATTGCGAATCGACCATCCTACGTTTTTTGTTAAGTATAGCGCAGAAAACAAACCTGTCCTGACTTGCTCAGTTATCGCACTAATTTTATACGCGAGAAAACAATCCATCTATTTATAAAACCTGAAATCCAGTAGAATGTAATTGGTCGTGAAAAATCCTATTTCACCTTGAATACTATCAATGTTCCGCATACCCAAATCCCCCTTAGGCAAAGGTCGATTTGGTTAGGTTTAACTTTACTGATTATTGTGAAATCCCCCTGCTGAGAAAATTTTCTGGCCCAAAGTTGAAGATTACAACGTCTTTCGCTCACTTTACCTCTACGGATATCCTAATGAAGATAAAATTCCAGAATTTCTGCTTGGCCCTCCTGGTGTGCCTTGCTATCGCCTGCCCTCAAACGACTCAGGCAAACACAACAACCGATTTTTCCGCCTGGCTTGAAACTATTCGTCAAGAGGCAAAGCAACAAGGGATTTCATCGACCACCATTCAACTTGCGCTAAGTGACCTGAAACCGCTGGAACAAATTATCCAACTGGATCGCCAGCAACTTAAGGGTCGACGAGCGACCATCGACAGTTACCTTAAGCGGGTGCTGCCACCCAAAAAAATCAACCAGGCCGTCCGTTATTACCAGGACAATCATAAGTTACTGAAGCAGATTGAAAAGGACTACAATGTTCCAGGGCATTACTTGGTCGCGCTGTGGGGAGTCGAAAGCGATTTCGGAGGCAATCAGGGTAAAACGCCGGTCGTTTCAGCCTTGGCTACCCTGGCCTATGACGGTCGCCGCGCCGATTTTTTTCGGGGGGAACTGTTCAACGCCCTGACTATTCTGGACCATGGACACATCACACCCCTCAAGATGAAAGGGTCCTGGGCCGGAGCCATGGGGCAGGTTCAGTTCATGCCGTCGACTTTTCTGCAATATGCCGTCGATTTTGACAATGACGGTCATAAAGACATCTGGACCAACCGTGCGGATGCCCTCGCCTCAGCAGCCAACTATCTGAAAAGCATCGGCTGGCAACAAGATCAAGGCTGGGGAGAAAAAGTCACCTTGCCGCGCCACTTCAACAACAAACTGGCCGGTCTTCCAATCCGCAAAAGCCTGAATGAGTGGAAACGCCTGGGGGTTCGCGATGTCGACGGTCCCGGACACCTCCACGCCTCCCTGCTCCTCCCGGACGGACCGGGAAAACCGGCATTTCTCGTCTATGACAATTATCGAGTGCTGCTGAAATGGAACCGTTCCACCTCCTTCGCCCTGAAGGTAGGTTACCTTGCCCACCGGATATATGCGGAAAACCGCAAAAGATAAACCGATTAGCACCAATCTGGCGCCTGAAAATGCCCCCTCAAATTCCTTTTTTATAAAAGGTGACTTGGGTAAGGGTAAGATTGGTGGTAATCAGGTATTCTTTTACGGTAACCCGGCAAAAACTATCGGAAGGAGGTTCCATGAGTTTCTCCATCCCACGGTACACTCCACCAGACTTTAAGCGACCTGAACTGGCAAGTGCGCCACCTGCCAGAACCGAAGCGGCCCCAGCCGACGGAGTGGTCCCGCAAAACTTCCACGGAACCTCTAATCACCCTGAATACATCCATCTGGGCGAAGGACGTTGGCTGCTTGCCCCTGAAAGTCGCATGGATGCGGTACTGGTGCGTAAGGGGAATACTGTCGAGGTCACGGAAGCACGGCGGGTAAAAAAGGGGGATGCGATAGTGGTCGGCCGCACGGAGAGGGGCGAAGAAGGGATTTACGTACACGTTGATGGGTTCGTCGCGGCGGAATCCGTCGAAGCTGACAAGTTTGCCTTTCGCACCCGAGGGACGCGCGAGACCCCCTTTTCACGCAGCTACGACGATCTTTACCAGGTGCTTCGCCATGACCGCGACCATGGCTACATCGCCTGGGTACTCGGACCGGCGGTGGCCTTCGACAAGGACAGCCGCAACGCCATGCAAGGGCTAATCGAAAACGGCTACTGTCATGCCCTGCTGGCAGGAAACGCCCTGGCTACTCACGATCTCGAGGCCGCCCTTTTTCGCACCGGCCTCGGTCAGGATATCTACTCACAGACTCTCAAACCCCTGGGCCATTACAACCATCTCGATCTTCTGAACGAAGTACGTCGTTGCGGCTCTATTCCCCTGGCGATCAAGGATCTGGGGCTGAATGACGGGATTATCTGCGCCTGCGAAAAACGGCAGGTACCCTATGTGCTGGCTGGTTCGATTCGCGACGATGGTCCCCTGCCCGAAGTCATCGCCAACGTCTACCAGGCCCAGGATGCCATGCGCGTTCACGCTCGTCGAGCCACCACAGTCATTGCCCTGGCCACCCAGCTCCATTCCATCGCCTTCGGCAACATGGTTCCCAGCTACCGCATCGAGGCAGATGGCAGCGTGCGCCCGGTCTATTACTACATCGTTGACATGACCGAGTTTTCGATCGACAAGCTGGCCAATCGCGGGTCAATGCAGGCGATCGGCATTTTGACCAACGTACAGGACTTTGCCGTCAACCTCTGGAATAACCTCAAGGCGTAATGCGAGGCAAGCGACCATGAAACAACCGATCCGGATCATCGGGGTTCCACTCGACCTTGGACAGTCGCTTCGCGGCGTCGATCTCGGCCCCGGCGCCCTGCGCTACGCCGGGTTGGCCAGGCATCTGCAACAGCTCGGCTACCCGGTACACGATAGCGGCAATATCGAGGTGCCAATCCGCGACACCCTCGGCGACCAACGCCGACTACACTACCTTCCGGCCATTCAGAAGGTGTGCGAAGCCGTCTACCAGGCGGGCCGGAAGGCGGTTGCCGAAAGAGAAATTCCCCTATTCATCGGCGGTGACCATGCCCTGGCGATCGGCTCGATCGGCGGAGTCACCCATCACCTGCCAACCGGCGTCATCTGGATTGATGCCCACGGTGACTTTAACACACTCAAGACTTCCCCCTCAGGAAACATCCACGGAATGACCCTGGCCGTGCTTCTCGGTGACGGCTATTCGGAATTAGTGAATGTCGGACGCCCCGGGGCCAAACTTCCCCCTGAGGATGTCATCATGATCGGCGTACGTGACCTTGACCCTGACGAACGCGTGCGCCTGCGCGACAGCGGCATCTGCATCTATACCATGCGCGACATCGATGAACGCGGGATCGGCGCGGTCATTCGTGAAGCGCTACAGCGCCTTGAGCACCTCGAACGACTACACGTCAGCCTCGACGTCGACAGTCTCGACCCTATGGAGGGACCCGGTGTCGGCACCACCGCTCCGGGAGGCTTAAGCTACCGCGAAGCCCAACTGCTCATGGAAATCATCGCCGATTCTAAAAAGATGACCTCCCTCGACATTGTCGAAATCAACCCGATTCTCGACTATCGCAACCAGACCGCTCAACTCGCCGTAGAATTAGCCGCTTCTCTTTTTGGCAAGAGTATCCTATAAGCACCAAAGTCGGCTTATCTTACGCAAACAGGCCCGCCCCGAAAAGGGGCGGGCCTGCTTATAACAGCACTCAAAACGTCTTCAATGCCGAAAGAATAAGTACATTAAGCGATCACTCCTTCGATTCGCCCGCCTCGACATTACATTTTTCTACGATATCCCTAAGCCAGGCAATCTCATCCGGCACAAAGACCTTTGAACTGTCGCTGCCAACGTTCAATGCCCAATGCAACGGCGACTCGGACATCTCGGCCACCACGTGCCCTGCCACCACTACATAATTCGCCTTGGTCTGAGCCCAGGCATGCAGGCGCTCTTCGGTATCGAACAGCATCATATAGTCGTTGCCCTCTGCCTCAACGATCAGCGGCACGGCATGTCCAGGTTCCACCGAGTCGGCGCCACCAGGAAGATCCTTTGAGTCGACAATCGGAACATAAAGGTGGGAATTAAGAAAAAGATCAAAAAACAGCGACTGATTTTTCGTGTCGTCCATATCCTGCTGGAAGGCTTCCAGCGCTTTGTCCAGGTCAGTCATGGCAGCAGCCCTTTCGGTCCGTTCAAGAGATGACGCCAAGAGGATACCCCCCGACGCCATAAAAAAGTGAACGGCAAGTCTAACAGGGGACTGGAACAAAACACAACCTCAAATCCTCCCCTGCTGCTCCTTAGTCGCGGTCCTCACTACGCCAACCTTTACCGGGCTTCCAGTTCCGCTTGTCACGCCAGTCTTCACGATAGCGATACTTTTCCTTGTATTTCAACCCCTCATGTCGGCGGTAGGACTCATAGCGCGGTGGTACAACGATGACGCGCTGCCTGATTTTAGCGGGATGACGATGCCGATAATCCCGCCCGCTCATATAATAAGAGCCCCTGAAAGCAGTCCCATGTCGATAAACGTAACCGAAGCTTAAATAAATGGGGAATCGTGAATAGACCTCGGCAGGATAAGCATAATAACGGTCAACAGGAGTATGTACATAAACCGTGCCGGGCTGCGGCGGGGGGGATGCCGGCTGCTGTGCAGAAAGGATCTGCCAGCTGCCATCGGGCTGCCGACAGGCGGTGCCATACCCCTGCTCTTCCCTTTCGCCAATAATAATTGTCTTGATAAACTCCCGACAGGGTTGCCCCTGGTTGTTGTTAAAGGTCCGTGTCGGCGCCACCACCCCCGCGCGGCCGGTGTCGGGGTTCACCCATTCAGACCCTTGATTGAGCTGATTTTTTTCCAGGGCATACTGTAATGTGTCAGTCATCGCCTGCTGTTCCGGGGGCGCCAACTCCTGACCGAAGACTGGGCTGAAACCGGCTAGAGGCCAGAGCAGCAAGGCAAATGCAATCATGGTCCGTTTCATAGACTCTCTCCCTATAAAGAAAAATGATTCAGAAGAAAGTATAGCAGAGACCGGTGAAGAGAAAATGTAAGGCGGTTTAAAAGTTACGCCACAGGGAATTGGCCATCACAGAGCCGTTCGATGGACATCAAGCTTTCCGGAATAATCGAGCAAGGTTTCAACCGCCTGCGGCAATTGACCAACCAGATGTGCCCAGACCTCATGCTCATCTTCACCGTTTTCTTCAGTGCCTTCGAAGATTTCCCGGATTTTGTCCGGTTGAGCCACCCCCAGAACCACCATCAAACAGGTCATAATTTTTTCGTCGTCCTCGCTCATTTCAGGCTGGTCAAGGATTTCCTCCGGCATCCAGAGGTAAGAGCGCAACGCCAAGGCCCGGTCGAGACCGCCCACCCAACCGCGCAAACGCTTCAACATCGGCGGATCGATATCCTCCAAATCGAAGGGAAAACGAAGCTTTCCCTGCTGACGCAAAATATTGAGGCGGTTGTAGACATCCGTCAGGCAGGCGAAACGTTGATTGGACTGGTCGGCATCAGTAAACCGGGCCAGACTCTCACCAAAAATGTCAAGAAACCACTCCATCGGTCGGGTTTTATCGGGGGTCATGGCGAGCCCGAACAGGTATCCTTCCAATTGCTCCAAGGTCATCGCCTCAGCAGGATTAACGGCATGGGATAAAAGATCCTGCAAGTTATTGAGTTCTTCAATGGTCAACATATGTACGTACTTACTCCTCGATACTGAACAATCGCAATGGGTTGAATAGCAGAATAATAATTTAATCCAGGAGATCAAGGTCATCGCAGAGGACACCTCACACCATCTCATTTCTGAGAACGCACAGTGTAAGATGTTGGAGCGAAACCTCAAAGGATATTCAGCGTTTGAAGCGGCTCGCGAGTTCTAGCTCCTCGGAGCAAAGATCGAGAGCTGCCAATATCAACTTAATAGAATTACAATTTTTGATTAGCCTGTAGTTACTGCATGGCACGGATACGTACGTCAATCCCCGACCCGTTAAGTAATTCGATAATCCGCGCTGTATCCGTTTCTCCAAAATGGTAAGGATAGAGGATTTTAGGTTGTAGCGCCAGGGCTGCATCAGCGACCATTTCTGGGGTCATGGTATAGGGGAGGTTCATCGGCAAAAACACGATATCAACCCCCTTGAGCCCTTTGAGCTCGGGAGTATTTTCCGTGTCGCCAGCGACCAGTACCCGAGTATCACCGAAGGTGATCAGGTAACCGTTGCCATTGCCCTGCGGATGAAAGGGAACCCCCGCGCTACGCATATGGACCAGATTGTAGGCCGGTATCGCTTCGATGTTCAGTCCACGTACCACCTTGGTTTCACCGTTGCCCATAACCAGGGTTCCAGGCAGTTGGGCGACAGCAGAACGGTTAACCACGATCTGCGTTCCAGACTTTTTCAGTTGATCAATCGCCACCACATCTAAATGGTCTTTATGCTCATGAGTGATCAGAATCAGATCGGCCTTCGGCATTTTGGAATAATCAGCCAGCTTGCTCCAAGGATCAACATGGATGATTTTACCGTCATAAGCGAACATCAGACTGCCATGGCCGATAAACGAAATCTGCAAATCTCCGTCCGAAGTTCTGATTGTATCCATGTTTTCTCCTTGTCCAGCCCAAAGCGGGAAGGCTAACAGTACCAGGCAAAGGATGGCGCCAACAATTTTCTTCTCCATACCGCCTCCAAGTCCGTTCTTGATCAGGTTGTCGTTTCAATTTCTTATTGTAATACATTCTGACGGATTGGATAGCCAGGAACCTGTCGGTTTTTATGGGCCGCAAAGCCCGACAGACTCCCCGGTGACATTTTCACCTGAAGTGCCGACCAGTTTCAAAAGGGCATGATAAACTAATTGGACAGCGAACGAACAGGGAGAATGCGTCATGAACAAAGATAACGTGATGAACGTATTGCTGCAAACAGAAGAAAAGCATACCCGATTTCTGGCCGCCTGGAAGCGCGGCGTCGAGTTTCTAGGCCCTGGTTTGTTCGGCCCTAAAACCGTGGAAGACGCCAGAGACAAAGACGATCTGCGCCCTCTAAGGAAACCAGTGACCACTATTTTTAAAGAGGAAAGTGGGGGGGAAGAACAATTTCTGGCGGCAATGGTAAGCTTTTACGACCCGATCTGGGGCGAACAACTGGCAAGCCGCATAAACTGTCCCAGGTCTGTCTGCGGGCTCACCTACAACCTCGACCACGAATGCACCGAAATCCTCTGCGAACTGTTACTCAATTACGAGGGCTGGTGACTCCTCTCTTCCCAATATCCCCGATCCGCCAGGCATAAAATGTCAACGGGATCATCAGCAAGCACGCGCATAAGTAAGGATACTCGGGACCGACCTGGTAAAGGCTGGTGCCGACCAACGGACCCAGCACAAAACCTGCCGCCGGGCAGGCAGAAATAAGCCCGCCAACCGCTCCCTGTTCCTTAGGCCCAACCGCCAACGACGCCCCCGCGGTATAGCCAGGAGAAACCATTCCCAGTCCCAGTCCGAGAATTCCCAATAATGCCACCAACGCCCATATACTTTGGGCCAACAACAGCAAGGGATAGCCAACCAACAGAATCGGAAGCCCCCATTTCATCAGCCGGGTTGGGGTCATGGTCGCCCGGCGCACAAGAACTGCCTGGGCAAAAAGAGACATCGCCGCCGACACCATCATCCCCATGCCGATCGCCTGAGCCGTGGCCTGACCATCGAGCACGAAGCGATCCTGAAAATAAAAGCCGATCGTCTGGCTCATCATCGAAAAGGCAAAAAAGGTCACAAAGCCCACAAGGATGTAGGGAAAGTAGCGCCGGTCGAAAAGCTTCAGTTTCGGTTTGACGGATCTCTGTTCAACGGTTCGGGGAGGCTCCTTCAATATCACTGCGAGTAGCACCGAACTCAACAGAGTGACCCCGGCGGCAACGTACAGCGGCGCCAGCAACCCGATAGCGGCAAAGAGCCCGCTCATGGCCGGGCCCAGAATCGCCCCCAGGGTACGAGCCGCCCCCAGCCGTCCCATCCCCCCCACCCGCTCCTCAGCAGTGGTGGTATCGGCGATATAGGCCGAAGCGGCGCTGGGAGCCGCCGACATCAGCGAGGCCATAAATACCCGCGAAGAAATAACCAGCAGGTAGAGGGTCACCCCCGACAACACCCCCTTTAAGCCAAAGAAAAAGACCGAGGCAAAAAGCAGGGTACCGAAGCCGTAACCGGCCATTCCTATAATCAGCACCGACTTGCGTCCCCAGCGGTCGCACGTACGTCCCCATATCGGGCTGGTAAGGGTAAAAACAAGTGACGAACAGGTAATGATCAGACCGACTTGAACTTCTCGCAGTCCGATTTCCCGCCCCAACGGTGCCAACAAAGCAAAGGTCATCGACTGGCCGATGCCGGTCGCCAGAACGCTGAAAAGGACCAGACGCGAAGCCAGCCGGGATGCGGGTATTGGGGAAATTGTTGGGGATTTCATAGGCTTAAAGACTAGGTCGTAATGGATATGGGTGCAAGGTGATTTCCGAAAAAACCTGAGCGCCCTAATTAAAACACCGAAAAATCAACGAACATGCTTTTATTCGAACCACTGCATAATACAATTATTTTATTATAATTAATCATTTTTCTTATTGCTCTCCTGCCGGGAGTTAAGTATCTTAATTTCCTATTATAGAATTTCTCAAATACAAGGGAGCAACAAATGAAAATCATGACAACTACAGCTAAAGCATTCATCCTGTTAGCCACTATTTTCGCTTTGGCTTCACCAGCAATGGCAGCCGACAAAATTCAGACCGGCGCGTCCAAAGGCGATGCAAAAAAACATAAAAAATCGTACAAAACGCCTTGTATCAACAATTGCGAAGAAAACAGCACCCGAGATTTAAAAAATAAATAACGCTACAATCGTGACTTAATCGTCTTTTCATAACAAAGGCCGGGCAATTTATTGTCCGGCCTTTATTCTTTACGCCAAGCATATTTTTAAAGTCCCTGGTCGTGCCGTAGACGTAAAAAAACGGGAAATTTTGGAATGCCGGACTGATAATTACCGTAATACTTGAAGGTAACCACTGAACCTATGGGCGGAGGGTTATCCCGCTGAGCCGTACTGAAACCAGTACCAATTTTAAAACGGGTGCCATCAGAAAGTTCAACCAGCAGCGATCCAAGGCGGCCAGAGTTCTCCCCCTTTCCCGGCAGATGCCCGACCACGACCGCCTCAGCATCAAGACAGTCTTTGACCTTTAGAATCTCGGCACTGCGCCCCTCCACATAAAGCGCCTGCGGATTGCGAACGACCAGCCCCTCGCCGCCCAACGTTGTGATCCGCTGCAGTTCCTGCTGCAACTGTACCCGGTCTTGCAGCGGCCGTTGCTGGATAACGAAGGCATAGTCAGAGGGATGAGCAGCCAACCATGCCTGGGCCTGCGCAATACGCGCACGGAACGGGCCACCTGCATTGGGAACATCGAAAATGGCAAACTGAAGCTGCAGCCAACCGTCATGCGGTTGCGCCTTCTGCACAACGGACGCGGTCTGTTCAAAGGTTCCACGCCCGCCCCAAAGTTCACCTTCCAGGGCAAAATCCGGCAGTCCGGCCACGAACGCTGCCGGAGGCTGAAACAGATGCCCGTTTTTCGACCAGAGCTGTTGTCCGTCCCAATATCCCCGCACTCCATCGAGCTTCTCGCTCATCCACCAACCAGTAATGTCACCTTTTCCGTCATCAACCTGGGGCAGCATCATCCCCGATCCAGCAACCAGGGTCGCCGGAATGAGCCAGCAAAGCAGGATAAAAAAGAAGACGAGCTTTTTCTGTGTCGCGGATCCCGTTTTCATAAAAAGCGTTCCAGAGCTAGTGGCCCGTTTGGCTAATCCTATTCTTTAATTCTGGCCCTTTTCCCCGCTGTCAGCGTTGTGCCACTTTGGCTTAACGCAGGCCAAACCTGCATCGGCACGCCTTGATGACATGAAAAATGACTCAGAATTATGCGTCACGATTAACCAAACGGGCCACTAGAGACTTTCAGGTTAACAATTGTGTTCCCCAGTTACCCTCCGCACTTGAGTCATTCTCCCTCAAACCACGGAGGACGACTGAACCCCACTGTCACCGAAAACAAAGAATTGATTTAATCCCGGTCAATCACTTACACAATGACACACCATACACTCTTCTTTATGTGGATGAGTCGCCGACAGGGATTCTATCTCGTGGCAAACGACACACCCTTTCTCAAGCTCGATACGACTGCCGCCCTGGTCCCATTGCTGGTAAAAAACCAGATGATCCTCAGTTGCCGAAACATCCCTGCCAAGCTTTTTCCCTGTTCCTGAAATTAATAGAGCCAGGATAATTACCGTGGAAACGGCAAAAATCGAATCTCTTTTCGATATGTGCATAATGTGCGGCCCGCCTTTGTGCAAAACAGTCAACGCCTCGCAGAAGAGTCCCCCTGCCCTCTTCTCTGGCAGAAGCTCACAGCTTCGCCACCATCGCCAGCATCTCTTTGGCAGGCCAATGCAAAACGCCCCTGCCCGTCACAGGCCGATCGTTGAGAAACAGAGCGGTCGCCGCCAAATCAAT
>JBFHFM010000055.1:0-15124 GCA_041583595.1 Trichloromonas sp.
AACAGAATCTTTCCTGCTCTTAATTTTTCAGCATTCAAAGAACGACCAGACGAAAGGAATTCTCGCCTTTCTTTAAAATCGATACAACAAACACACGCCACATTTTCAGCGTTATCTTTAGCAAAAAACAAAGTCAGAAGTTCATTTTTTGACATTTTTTGTAAAAAAGAAAAAACAAAGGGGGATGTTCTTTTGTTTAAAATATTAGATTTATTTCCCCATCGCTCACTATGCAAATCCATGAAAGATTTTATATCCTGGTCGGAAATTGATTCTCCGTGAATCTTGGCAATTTCTCTTCCATTGCCATTAAATTGCTTACGATACCTCCGATAGTAATACTGCTTACTCGGGCTCAAGGTAGCGACAAAGGCCTCATAATCCCCCGGAAGAGCAAGGTAAGGATACCGTACAGGATGCGACTGAAAGATCGACTCAACAGCGCGATAAAGTTCCAGCAAAACCTCAGACTTTTTCTCTTCAGCAAAAATTCTATAGATAGTCGACTTCAAAGACAGGTGGTTTTGGCCGAACGCTAGCATGACTGCACTGGTTGACTCTATTTCACTAACGGCTACCTGAATATTTTTCAAAACAGAAGTAGCGAGACAATTATTATTTAATGCTTCTTTCAAGATTATACGCAAATCGCTTAAGTTCCAGGGATAAAGCCCTCCGCGCCGACAAACCGGCGACATACCGATATTGAAATTATCATCAGACAATTCCATCGCGTTTTTAAGAATCAAACTTAAATTTCCAGAGGTCGAGGGGATGTGATTGAAAAGGACTACATAGGGAGACGTTCTATTATATTGTCGCAAGAATGAAAACATTGACTGTATTGCGATTGCGTCAAATCCCTCTTTAATCAAAATGTCGCTATAAAAAAATATCGTTGAATCAGGACAAAATGCAATTACTTCACAACTGCCTGGCGCTCCCCCAAAATTCACCTCAAATCGAAATAGCGGTGCAAAAGCCACTATCTCATCATCTTGATAAATAAGCATAAAAAACAGAGACTTAAGACCACTCTTTTTGCCTAAAAAATTCAAACCCCGTCGGGCAGCAAACCCCGCACTATCATCAGATCGAAAATTAACAAACCAATCGATAAGCGCATCAATAGCATGAGACGAATTTTTCGCTCCGACACGCTCAATAAAATCTTTAATATCCTGGCTATGAGCCGAACAATCATCCAAATCCTGAATCAAGAGCAATCTCATAACCATTCTCCCATTGCCAGCCAATAAGCTTTTCCTCGCGGACAGATTAGCGCCATCAACTGAATGGTTATCGATAAATGCTAATTCTTTAAGTCCAATAAAAAATTTGCCGAATTCAGCATCCCGCCACATCGCCTAAACCATCAATGACAACGGGTTTAGGCTCACGCAATAACGGTGTGACAGCCGGCGTTTCATCACTATAGCGAAGCTCAGGTCCCGCTACAAAACCTAGCCGGTCGTAGTATGGCAAGTTGCGCCGATTAGACGACCAACACCAAAAAGGAAGCCCTTGACGGTCAGCCATCGCCAACAGATGCCCCAGAAGCACAGAGCCTCGACCTTTCGAATGATACGCAGGCAGAATCCCAATAAACTCAAGGTAACGATGGTCGACCTGTGGACGGAACGTTTCAATCCACCGAAAGTAATCAGCCACCGACGATGTCGCCTTCATTAGCGTTGGCGGCTCGCCTGAGCGTTCAGAAGTTTGGACATCAGACAAAACGACCGACGACACAACCGCAACAGCAGAACGATCAGAAGTCGCGAATACCTCGCGGTGCTGAGCGTTTACCCGCCTCAAATAAAATGTAAAAAATGCGGTAGCATCTGCAAGCCGAGTGGATGCCTTTGGCATGGCCCAGAGAAAGACCGGATCCTCGGCAAAAGCCTCCGCAAGAACTCGTGCTACTACACCCCAATCTTCGACTTCCACGCGTTCAACGGATACATCCTTATGTTTCGACAACATGACAACCTCCCGAGACCCCTCCACGCTGACCTCAATCTTTAACGGGGGAGCGCCCCACAAATATTCCTACTTCACTATAGAACTGCATGAACAGAAACAGGCGAGTATCCGGCGCGGCCAATCCTATCCGTTAATTCCGGTCCCGTTACTTCCTGTCAGTATGGGGCCTCTTTGGCTTAACGCAGGCGAGACCCGCATCGGCACGCCTTGATAACCAATTGAATTATGCGTCACAATCAACCCCACGAGACACTAGGAAGGCGCCTGTTTCAACTCCCCTGGTTTCACTCCAGCCCCCCATCTCGATTTACCTGAATCAACGGGCCACGACAACCACTCTCTCAACTCATCACTCCGTTTTGGATATAACTCAGGGGATCGATTAATATAGACACCCCGTTCCTGCGTATTTTTTGTTATCGAAACACCAGTGCCCACAATACACTCACGAGCAACCGTTATTCCTTCCTTAATCGTTGCATTGGCACCGATCAAGCAGTTTGGTTCTATTATGGCTCCACCAAGTATTACTGCCCCAGGAGACACGAAAGAATGATCATGCAAAACAGCGTGATGTCCAATCACTACAGAAGAGGTCACGGTAACATTATTACCAATTTTAACAAAAGGCTCTACCGTACAACTCGCTCCAATTACACTATTATCTCCTATAACAATACCAGGCCAAGTGTTAGCCTTGGAGCTTATATAGCTTATCAATTCATAACCCTTAGCTTTGGATTGGTAATATTTCTCTTCTCTTACTCTGTTTACCTTCTGAAAGCTGATAGAAACCATCATTTTATGGCTATCTGGCGGAAAAAAAGTCTGAATATCTTCAAATGCAACAATAGGCAAACCAAACAAACTAGATTTTGTCATATATTCACGATCAACCGTAAATGCGACAACTTCATATAATGAGTCGTGCGTTAAAACATAATAACAAAGTTCGGCATACAGGCTTGCCCCGAAAACAATGACTTTTTCCATTAGTCACAACTCCACATCACTTTACATAAACAACAAAATGGCTCCTGCGTGGTCTCGAAATGGCATATTGCCCCCCCCCCCTGCAGCTTCCTTATTGACTACATCCTTGCTCGGGACATTCGTTAAGGTACTCGCTTTTCCATTCGAGCCTTGGCTGCACAACACCTGGCTCTCTGCCAAAGTGGATACCCTGCCTCACCTCCAGATCAAGTATATTAATTGGCACCCGACTCGCATGACTGAAGATTACGGAATTCGTATCTTTCACAACAAGCACCACAACACGATGCAGTCCACTGTTTAACAAATTGCCAGGGACGTAACACACACTGCGAAAAAGCCCCTTCGCCAGAGGCTGTGTGTTCAAACTTCCGGTGGTAAATGCAATAATATGTTCTGCCGTATAGAAATGCAGGGTTATGTGCAGATGGGCATTGGGCAATAAGTTCCAGAATTCAACTTCTATCTGAAACGGCGTCTGCATTGTAAATGAGGCAGTCTGGTCTGCATCCGAATGCCGCACGCACACCCGGTGGAGTCGCACAACCTCGTTCCCCGGGGCCCCAGCCATGTCCTCCCAAACCTCTTCTGCTGCCTCTACCCCGGTTAACGATTTTCCAAGATACTTTGTCACGATCTCAGGAGACGCTCCGTCTGCGATAACCTCACCGCCATCAACCCATATCACCCGTTTACACAAACTGTTAACAGCGACCATATTGTGACTGATAAAAAGGACCGTTCGCCCCTCCCTTGCAGTCTCAGCCATCTTATCCAGACACTTTTTCTGAAAGGCAGCATCCCCAACGGCTAAAACTTCATCTACCAGCAGAATCTCCGGCTCAAGATGAGCTGCCACCGCGAACGCTAAACGCACATACATTCCACTGGAGTAACGCTTCACGGGAACATCCAGAAATTTACCGATCTCGGCAAAATCAACGATTTCAGCAAAACGGCGACGGATTTCCGACTTCTTCATGCCGATAATCGCACCATTGAGAAATATATTTTCCCGACCGGTCAGTTCAGGATGAAAACCGGTCCCCACCTCCAACAAAGATCCGACGCGTCCAAATATTTGAGCCTGCCCGCAGGTCGGCACAACAATCCGAGAAAGGATTTTCAACAAAGTGCTCTTCCCAGCGCCATTTTTCCCTATGATACCAACGACCTCACCCGCTTTAATTTCAAAGGAAACATCCTTCAAAGCCCAAAAAGCTCTATTGTTTCCAGAATCAGGATCCCTTTTGCGAGAAAATGAAGATTTAAAATTATCGGCCAACCTTTCGTAAAGGCTATTATAATTCTGCTTGGTTTTTGAGATATTATAGCTTTTAGCAAGACCCTCTGCCTTAATTGCACTACCAGTCATATTTACACCTTATAAAGTTGCACCAAGACGTTAACGTAATGCTAAATTAGCGATCAAAACTTAAGCCAGTTGTTTTGAAATCATATGATATCTGCAAACACCTTTTCAGCACTCTTGAAATAGACTAGTCCACTGAACAATAAAACGAAAACCACAGCTGCACTCAACGACATCATTATAAAATCTGGATGTTCTTTACCGAGAAGAGCCCAACGAAAACCTTCAATCACTCCAACCATTGGATTCAGGCTATAGAGCAAACGCCACTTTTCAGGCACTAAACTTACAGGGTAAGCTACAGGTGATGCGTACATCCACATCTGGCTTACAAAGGGAATAATGCTGCCTACATCCCGATATTTAACATTCAGCGCGGAGGACCACAGGCCTACCGCCAGAGCAGTCATGATCGCAAGGCACATAAATACTGGCAGAGCGAGCAACCCCCAAGTCGGGGTAATATTGAACCAGACCATCAAAACCAACAGCACCAGGAACGAAAACAAAAAATCCAGGACAGGGCCAAGGGAAGAAGCGAGCGGGATTAATAAGCGAGGGAAATATATTTTCGTCACCAGGTTCGAGTTATTAACCACGCTGCCTGACGTTCGTGCCAAGGCTTGAGAAAAATAAGCCCAGGGAAGCAAGGCGCTGAATGCAAAGACAGGATAGGGGATTCCATCGGAAGGAACTTTGGCTAAATTTCCAAAAACAAGGGTAAAAACGACCATGGTTATGGTCGGCTGCAAAATTACCCAGCCAACGCCGAGTATGGTTTGTTTAAAACGGAGGATCACGTCCCGCCAAATCAGAAAGTATAGTAATTCTCGATGCTGCCAGACACTTTTCAAATCAAGGTCAAACAATCCCCTACGAGCATGGATCAAGGCTGGTTTTTGTTTCAACGTAGATTCCAGTGCGATTGCCATACCGTGTACCTCTTTACCATTTAACCCATGATTAAAAATCAACAAAGCTGAAACGCTTATCAAATAGAACCGTACCTGCCCATTGTTCCCACAACCTGCTTCTATGCGCCTCAGACTCAGAGAGTTCAACTCGATGCGAAACCGTACTGAACCACCTTACCGCCGTCGGTATGTTTCAGCCCGGATTGAAATTCTCGAATGGTTCCAAACAAGAAATCCCCCAACAACCGTCTTAAACGACTTTCGGTCTTATGCAGATTGAGATAATGCCGTACCCGGCTTTTCATACCGGCACCGAGTATCCTCGGCTGGTTAGGGTCCAATTCCCAGGGATGCAGATAGAAAAGGAAGGGCTTTACCTCCTGCTCATTGATGCGCCGCAGTCCCCAGCGACTAAAGCGGTAAGGATACAGCCGGAAATAGCCGCCTCCGGCAATGGGGATATTTCGGCCGGCAAGGTGCAAGGTCGAAACGGGAACCTCCCAAAAATGATGACATTGCCCCTCCCCGAGTCCCGGCAACCAGTCGCCATCCCCCTGCCGCGAAACGCAAAAAGGGAAGCGAGGCCAGTGAGGAATTCCATAAAAGTCGTGTTTTACCGGGCACACGCTGGAATCATAGTCATACCCGGCGGCCATTAGTTCATCGAAAGCCCAGAGCGAATTAAGGCCGATGGAAAAGCTGGGTGCGCGGTAACCGAGAACAGCAGTCCCTGAACAATCCTCCAGCACCGCTTTGCTGCGGCGAATATCATCACGGAAAACTTGGCGACTTTGAAGATAAACTCTCCGATGTCCGTAACCATGGCTTGCGATTTCATGCCCTGCATCGGCAATGCGCCTCACCAATCCAGGGCATCGCTGCGCCACCCAACCGAGGGTGAAAAAGGTCGCTTTCACGCCGAACTCGTCAAACAGGAGAAGGATACGCTCGGTATTGGCTTCAACACGCAACTCACGCTGCCCCCAGGACTCCGGTGGCGAAATCTGTTCGAACGCGGAGACCTGGAAGTAGTCTTCGACATCGATGCTGAGCATATTGGTTATCACAATCGAACACCTTTCCCGCTTCTCATTGCCTTCGAACTCGGCCGAAAAATGTTTTTTTACCGGGGTTCGCAAGAGACTTTTCCACCTGGACGATTGGCGGTATCCCCTTTTCGCCTGCCAGAGCAAACAGCCCATCAAGCTGTCGACTAATGCGCTCAAGGTTTGTTTCCAGAACGCGAAAATCGGAATCCTGTCGCTCTCCAAGTTTTTTAAGCAGACCTTCGTGACCTGCCAGGCGGCGGGCAATCCATCCCTCTTCTTCCTGCACCGCATCCAGGCGGGATGTGCTCTGTTCAAGCCGAGCCAGACGATCGATGATGTTCCCTTTCATGTCATCGGAACGGACCTCCAACTTTCCGTTACTGAGCACCGGCTCGATATGCTGATCCCAGGAAACATCGCCGATGACTTCTTCCACCAACTCCTGGGTGAGATCTCGAGTCTTCTCCACAAAAGCCGCCAACAGCACGAAATCGCAGAATACGTTGATCAGGCGTGGGATTCCGCCACTGTATCCAAAAAGGGTGTCGAAGGTGCCCTCCTTCCAATTCAAGGCGTTGCGGTTACCCGCCATGGCCAAACGATGATAAACGTAGGCTTCGGTCTCTTCGCGCCCCAACGGTTCAAGATGACAGTGCACGCTGATCCGCTGCCGGAGCTGCCTCAACTCTGGGGCGGTGATCACCTTTTTCAGTTCTGGTTGACCAACCAGAACGATCTGCAACAGCTTGAAGCTTTCGGCCTCAAGATTGGACAGCAGACGAATTTCTTCAAGGGTCGAGGAGGAAAGATTTTGCGCCTCATCAATGATGACCACCGGGCGCTTACGATTAGCGTGCAGTGCAATCAGGTGATCGTTCAAATCCCGGATGAGGGCAACCTTGTCTTTGTTGGCGACCTCAAGGCCAAAATCTTCATTGATCATGGCAATCACCTGCTTGGAGGTGACCCTGGTGTTGAAGACCATAGAGAGGGCGGTTTCTTCCCCGAGATTATTAATGATATCGCGAATGATCGTGGTCTTCCCTGAACCGACCTCGCCGGTCAGCAAAATAAACCCGGCCCGCTCCTGGAGGCCATAATTTAGATAACAAATCGCCTTCTTGTGTGACTGGCTGTTGAAAAGAAACCTGGGGTTGGGCACCAGTTCAAAAGGCTTGACTGTTAAACCAAAAAAAGTCTCATACATATCGATATCACCGCATTTATCGGTCTGCGTCCATTAGAAGTGCCCCATGCAGCTAATTTATTCCTCCAAATTTCGCCGCTGTTTGGTTCTGCCTCAGTTCCGGGTTCTCAGTTTAAAATCGTCGAAAAACAAAATTCACTCGAAATTAGTGCGGCGAACCAACAACACGCACCCTAGAAGCGAAAAGCCGACTGCACATAGACAATATTATTTCGATAGTCGTCCACCTCAATTTCCGAATCGTCTACCCGATAGCTATAGCCCAATGAAAGTTCGACCAAGCGAAGCATCCAATTCAACGCCCCCCCGACACCATAGCGCTCAACATCCACATCTTCCGGCAGATAACGCAGGGAAGCCCAGTCTCCACGTAAAACCAGGTTGACTTTTTTCGGGAAAGGCATGGTCAGAGTCAGACCACCACCATAGACACGGTCTTCGCGCGAACTTTCAGTATATTCATTTTGGGAGCCATGAAGGGCCAGGGCGGCTGTCATCCAGCGTTCGAGTGTAAGTGAAGCTGTCAGTGCTTTGCTGTGATAAAGGCCGTCTGTGACCGAATCGGCGTAATCTTCTACATACCCGACACTTCCCTTGAGCCGACTGGTAAAATCATAATCAAGCTTGGCCGAAACCATGCTGTTACCAACATCTCCCTCATCAACATAACTAATCCAGGCGTATCCGAACCCTGCCTCAATAGTCAGTTTACTGGTAATGGGATATGCAAAGCCCGCATGAACATCTTGTCGATCATAGTCTTCAGATAACAGAGCATCATGCCAAGCCGCTCTGTATCCGAGCGAAAGGCTCATACGATTGGCCAATTTTTTGGTCAAATCAAAGGTACCGGAATGACGCTCAGAATCGTCGCCCTCTGAAGAGGCATAATCAAATCGTTCGTATTGATAACCGAGAACAGCATCAATAGTCGGATTCGCCCTGAAATGGTAACGCGGATTAACAAAAAGACGGTTGCGGTTGGTTTTATTGACAAAAGAGTTTTCCTCAGAAATCCTGAGCCTTTCGTCGATCGCAACACTGTCTTGTTCGTCAATAATTGTCATGGTCAGGTCACGCTCCGGCATAACATCGGCCTGTAAGCGTATACGCTGAATATCATTGATGTCAGTTTCGTCACCATCATTATTGTCACTGTACAGCCTGAACTCTAATCCGTAATCAAGGTCAAGGTTTAGGTAATTGGAATCCATCAGGAAGGATATTCCAGGGATGGCTGTCGTGATGAAATCAGACTCCTCGTTTTCAGAATCTAGATAAATATTGTCGTTATATTCCTCTCTCAAAGTCAGACGAGGTTCAATGTTCATCCTCCCCCAACTCACCACAGGACATGTCAGCAACAAAATCCAAAGGCTAACCAGGGCATAAACAATACGGAACATATCAAACCTCCTTCCTCGATTACACGGACCATATTAAATATCACAGGGAACATAGAAGTTTCCCTCAGACTAATACGAGTAGTAATAGTCTCCATCGTGCGGCCGAACACTCGAGTCGTTATAAATTACACCCAGCATGTTACAATCGGCCAAAGATGCAAGGGATTGCTTGACTTGTCGGATATTCGACATTCCCTCTCGCACAACAAACAGAACTCCATCGGCAAAGGTACTAACAATCTGAGCGTCGGCGAAGGGCAAGACAGGAGGCATGTCGATCAATACATAACGGTCCGGATATCGACTTTTAAGCTCCCGAAGAACCTCCTTCATTCGGTTTGAAGCCAGGAGTTCAACAGGATCGGGCACCACGCCCCCCGCCGGCAGAACAACCAGTTTGCCAATACCGGTATTTATAAGGGCCTCGTCAATCGGGACATTTCGGGTCAGGCAATCGACTAAGCCAACCTTGGGTTCTATCTCAAGATACGTATGCACAGACGGCTTGCGCAGGTCGGCATCGACCAGCAATACCGTATGGTCATATTCCTGCGACAAGGCAATGGCGAGATTAAGAGCTGTAAGAGATTTCCCCTCTGAAGGCAATGCACTCGTTATGACGATGCAGTTAAGGAATTCTTTGCCTTGGGTGAGACGCACGAGTACCGATTTAAGCTTCTTATATTCTTCGGAAACACGCCGATCACTATCGGTCAAAGTCACCAGAAACGGGTTTTTCACCGGCAACGGGGCGGCACCAAGCAGATTATCGCGTTGTGGCAACGAAGCAACCTCTTGGGGTCGCACACCCTCTGCGGTGCGCATAACAACAGACGTAGGAGAGGCCGAATCTCTTAGTCTGGCGGCCTGCTCAATGGCTTTTTCAATTCGACTCATGCTCAAATCCATTTTTCTCGTGAGTAAAGACACGACATCTTTTTTAATACGTACGCCCCAAGGCTTCAAAAACAAGAAGCCCAAGAACACCCAAAACGTAGATAGATGCCAGGGAGTAAACAAGGATCACCTGCCTGACTTGATTTCGGTCAACGGCAACTTCAGCAATCGTCGGGATAATGGCGATAACATTCACCCCCAGTCCATTCAATTGACTGGAATCACTTATCGAATTTCTCATTTGTTCCAGGAGAAAAATAAGTCCGAATGCACTTCCCAATCCCGCCGCCAGTGCCATCAGGATCATCCTCACCATGTTCGGCGAGATCGGGACTTGAGGCCGTATCGCCGGATCGACGATACGGAATGTCGTGGCCTTGTCACCGATTTCCATCTGTTTGGCTACCTCGGACTGTCCTTCCCGCAGTAACAACTCTTCGTAGAGACGACGCAGAGAGTCCCGTTCCTGAATCAAAACCCCCAACTCTTTTCTGCTTTCTGGGACAAACTGTAACTCCGTTGTCCGCTCATCCGCCAGACGTTCAATCATGCTTTTGCGTGCCTGTGTGATGCTAATCTCCCCTTCGGTCTCCATTAGTTTTTCGGTCAGACTCTGATAAAGCGGGTTAAGAGAAGTCGTTTCCACGTCCGACACTACCGGCTCCCCCCCTTCCCGCTTCCTGCGCTTCAGGCTCTCAAGTTCAGATTTTAGCCGAATGACTTCAGGGTAGTCCTCAGTGTAGGACAGAAGCAGTTGGGAGATCCGCTCTTGAACTTGATTCACCCGGTCATTGCGGTTCCGTTCACTAAAAATTGTCACCCTGGGATCCTGACCAGCCAATTGAGTTTTAAGGCTGGTTCGTAAAGCAGACAGAGTGTCAAGTTTCAGATTCAGTTCTTCGATCTCCCTCCGAAAGCCCTTGATTTCCAGGAGCAGACCTCCCTCATCGACCGCGTTCAGAATCCCCTGTTTTTTTCGAAACTGGATGATGGCATCTTCGGCCTCATCAAGCTTCTTTTTGAACAATACGAGCTGCTCATCCATAAAGCGGTTAGCACCATAGGTTTCTTCGCGGTTTGCAGAGACGTTCTCTTCAACATAGGTACTGACCAGAGTATTGATGTATTCCTGGGCAAAGGCCGGGTCTTCATGGACGACCGAAACGACAAAGAGGTTATTGTCCTTAACGCTCACCCCGGTCAATTGCTGCATCAACCGGATGGCATCCTGACTTGTCGCCCCCAGGCGGTCAACCGCGTGATCGACCTTGGCCAAAACCTTGCCGACAATATCGCGGCTCGTAAGAGCATAATGAATGACCCTGACGCGGTCTTCCATGTCGGGGGTAATGGCAATACCTTTGATCAGGTTATTGATGACGCTGCGCTCAATAAATACCGTGCTGTCAGCCCGGTATTTTTTGGGCAGACGATAGCTGTAGACCACCACGGCCGTGCTTATGATCACTGCGGTAAGCAGAAACAGGTTTCTGCGCTTGTGAATCAGTTTCAGATAACGACGAATTTCTTTTAAAATATCTTCCATAAGCTCTACCCACAGTCAGGGGAAAAAGACGCTGAACAGATTAAACATCTAAACGACGCAATTAAAACATCCCCTCCTCAACAATGACGTAATCACCAGGAGCAAGAGGGACATTCTGTTTCATATCCTTGCCCTTAAGAAGTTTTTCAAGATTGACGACGATTTTTTCGGTGCGATTGCGGATGATGGTGACCCCATCCTCTTTGGCATAATCACTGAAACCGCCCGCCTCAAGAATGGCATCGAGTACGCTTATACCCTCGCGGTAATAGATATATTTAGATGCGGCCACGGCACCGGCTACATAAATTTTATTGCGCTCGTTGGTCGGGAGAAAAATATTATCCTCTGCCTCAATTTCAATATCCTGAGCCAAGTCTCCGGTTAGAAACATATCATAAAAATCGCGGACCACCTTTTCGCCACGGCGGGACAGATAAGCATGCCGCAGGTCGGCATTCTCCACTCCTTCAAGGCTGCACAGCAATTTAAAGAGCGTTGTCCGTCCCGGCAAGTTAACCACCCTCGAAGGAATCCCGCCCCCAAAGATATAAACCCGGTTATTGGTGATTGAAGCCACCGACACGGTGACGATCGGCTTCTTGACATACTTGGTCAAAACGATGGTGAGCTCTTCGCCAAGCTTGACGGGAGTCAGTCCTGAAGCAAGCACTTCGCCTGCGGCGGGAATAGTGATTTTTCCATCCGGGCGAACGGTGACATTAGAGCTCAGATCGGGCATACCCCAAACCGAGATATTCAACACATCACCGTCTCCAATCACATAATCCTGCGCAACAGAGCAAAGAGGAAAAGCCAGGATCAAAGAAGCCAAACACATACATGTCAACATCAGTCGTTTCATCTGCCACCTCTTCCGAAAAGAACCACCTTAATGGTTTCGAAAATGATCAGGAAATCGAGCAACAGGGAATAATTTTTAATGTAGTAGAGGTCATAACGAAGCTTCTCCAACGCGTCTTCCTCGGAAGACCCGTATGGATAGCAAACCTGGGCCCACCCGGTAACACCTGGCTTCATAAAATGGCGATTGGAGTAATAGGGAATTTTTTCACTGAGCGTGTCGACAAATTCCGGGCGCTCCGGCCGCGGGCCGATAAAACTCATATCGCCTTTCAGCACATTGAACAGTTGAGGAATTTCATCAAGCCGCGACTTGCGCAGAAACTTACCCACCCGGGTAATCCGTGGATCGTCCTGTTGCGCCCAGACCGCCCCGGTTTCCTTTTCAGCGTCACAACGCATGGTTCTAAACTTGTAGACGTAAAAGGATTTTTCCTGTGCCCCAACCCGTTTTTGGCTGAAAATAACCGGCCCAGGAGAATCGAACTTCACCATCAAGGCCACCAATGGCCAGAGAGGAGCGGCAACAACGATTCCGACGAGCGAAAATAAAATATCGAACACCCGCTTGTAACATCTCATGAACATAGAGACACGAAAACCATTGGAATAAATGAACCAGCTCGGTTGAATGTTTTCGATCAGCAATTTACCCGTCAACTGTTCGTAAAAACGGAGCACATCGACGATATCCAGTCCAGCCAATTTGCACCGGAGCAACGCCCGGACAGGCAGCACACCACGCCGCTCGGTAATAGCAACCACCAACCGATCCGCCCGTTCGGCATTGACCACAGCGGCAATATCTTCAACCTTACCGACAATTCGATCGACCGGGACCGTCACTCGTTCACTGACGGGATCAACAAATCCGGAAAAGATGTAATGGACCTTATTTTCCTGAACAACCGACTCGATCGTCTCGGCTAGAGGGCCAACGCCTAGAATCAAGACGCGCTGTGCTATCCCAGGCAGGATCATCAAGGCCAGCAGGCCAACGTGAATGAAATACTGTAAAATACCGAATATAACGAGCGAGAAGGCCAGGGCTCCGCGCCCTATCATGACGGAGGGGATCAGGTAGTAGAGGGCCGAAAGGCTAAAAAACGACAGCATTAACGCCACAGAAATATGGGCCGCCAGATCCAGGCGATCAGAGAGGTTTTCCTGACGGTACAGCTCGCAAAAGTAACTGGAAAAAACCAGGATTAGAGCAAAGAAGAGTAAGCGAAGGCCACCTTCCAGCAGAGTATCTCCACTGGACAATCCCTGGTGGCGCAGTAACGCCCCGAAAAAAAGTGCGCAAATGGCCGCGAGAAAATCGCCTGCAGCTAAAAATGCCATGGGTCTAAGCATCAAGAATCCTTATTTTTTCATTTCTTTCAACAGTTGTCGTGCACGATCCTGTTCTGCGATTGCGCCCATCGCAATAACAACTTCTAGAGACTCATTCGCTTCGGCCAATCGACCTGCAGCCATCTGGGCCTGCGCCAAATGCAGACGAATCGCATAAACCTCAGGCAACATTGAAGCCGCCTGGCCAAGGGCTTTAAGAGCTTCGTCCGTGCGACCATTTTTCAGTAACGCATAACCGAGCGTATCCATGATCCCCGGATTCGTCGGTTCACTCCTGAATGCTTTAATCGCCAACGCCAGGGATTCTTCATAGCTGCCGTAATTGTCTGCATAGAGATAAGCCAGATTGTTAAGCGCTGGAGTATAATCCTGGTCCCTTTCAAGGACCTCCCGATATAAGTCCACAGCCTTACGTTTGTTACCAAGGCTATCGTACGTTGAAGCAACAGCAAACAGCCCGGGAACATGCTGCGGGTTTGCCTTGAGGACCTCGTTAAAATATCCGAGGGCCAGATCAGGCTTGTTTTGCCCCAGGTAAAAGGCTCCAAGACGCATATTTAAAGGCAAGGGATCGCCTACCACCGGCAGTCCCTTCTTGAGTGCTGCTTCAGCACGAACGAATTCCCCCTGCCGCTCGTAAATTGACGACAACAAGACATACCCAATAACCGAGTCGGGACGAGCGGCAATCTGCTCTTCAGCCATAGACAGAGCATCCGCAACTTGTCCGAGTTGCAAGCGGGCTGCAACCTTCAGGGACATACCGCTTCCGGGCTTAATTTTCTCCAGAGCATCAAAAATCTTATCTGCTCCGCTGACCTCTCCGCGGGTCAGGAGCGACTTGCCCCAGGCCTCCAGAATTTGTGGATTTTCGGGATGAGCCGCGAACGCCGACTCAAGCACCCCTTGAGCCTCCTCCCCCCTGGAATTCCGAGACAGGAAAGCCGCATAGGCCAAGTAACCACCGGGATTCCCGGTCTGCATGGCGCGCTCGTAGGTCGCCTCTGCATGGCTTGAATCGCTCATAACTTCATAAAGGGACGCGAGGGATAGCAGCGCCCTCTGGTTTTCAGGGTCAACAGCCAGCAGGGAGCGATATTCTTCTAATGCTTTGTTCCGGGCAGAGATAGACAGATAGTAGCTGGCCAAATTAAAATAGGGGGCGGCATAATCCGGCTTAACCTGTTTGGCTTTCTGTAGATCTGCAACAGCCAGGTCGATCTTTTTCTGGGCAAAATAAGCAGCAGCCAGGTAATTATAGATCAAGGCATCTGCCGGTGTACCGGCCAGGCCTTTTGTTAACACCTGCACGGCATCGGAGTAATTCTCCTGGCGAAGGAACAACGCCGCCAGCAAAAGTCTCGTATTGAGCACTTCGGGAGCGGCATCGAGAGCCTTGACCAATTCGCTCTCAGCCTGCCCCGGGAAGCCTTTGGACAGGTTAAAAAGTCCCTTTTTCAAGTGAGCATCGGCCAACGACGGGTCAATTTCGATCGCCTTGTCCAGGTTGCTCATGGCGAGGTCAAAATCGCCT
>JBFHFM010000056.1:0-15098 GCA_041583595.1 Trichloromonas sp.
GCCACCGACCTGGTCGTCAAAGCAGACGATCCGCTCTCCGTCGTAAGCGCCGAAGAGAATCAGGTCGCCGCAAGCCTCTTCCTGGGCAAATTTGCAGAGCTGCGGCCATAATTTGTCGGGAGTGCCGTAGGGGCGCAGGAACTCGAGCTCCAATTCCGGCGGCGGGGTTTTGGCGGATGCGCAGATGTGTCCGCCGTCGTGATAACACCAGATCTCATCGGACACTCCTTTTGCCAGAACGAACCCGATTCCTTTGTGCTGGCTGAGAAAGTGTACCAGTAAAGGCTGCGCCGCCTCGACTTCGAGGGCGTTTAGTCGTTGTCGGCTGCCGGTAATGTATACGTGAGCCAGTGAACTTGAATAGGTGACGACGACTCCCCCTTCCTGATCGACTTTGATGGTTTCCGGCACCAGTTCACGGATTTTTTTCTGCAAGAGGTTTTTGCTCGTACGGTAGATGCGACTTCGCCATCCACTGGGCCTGGCCTCGAGTTCATCTCGCAGGTAGCCGAGTTGGACACGGGTAAAGTCGAGAGGCCCGGAAGCGACCGCAGCCTGTTGGTTTTTTTTCAGGAAAGCGCTGATGGCGTCGCCGAGGGTTGCTCCGAAGCGGTTGTGAAAGGGATATCCTGGGGTTTGTCCATGGTCGGAGAGGATGATCAGCTGGTACTCAGCTCCGGGGGCGTGCTTGAGCATGCGCATGATTTCACCGATTCTCTTGTCGGTGTGGCGCAGGCTTTTCAGGGCGGCCTGTGAACCAGGGCTGAAGTGATGTCCCAGTTCGTCGTAGCCACTGTACGTAGTATAGATGTAGGGGACGCCGGCATAAATGTCGGCGATCACACCAAAGGTCTGTAACTCACGGAGAATGACGTTGCAGATGATGCGGATCAGGGGGAATAGCCCTTCGCTGACTCGCCAGGGGCGGGTTTTTCGGTAATGCCAACGCTCGTAGATGTCGGTGAAGTATTCTGTTACGGTGGCTGCGCCCATTCGGCAGATGCGCAGGGGATGTAAAATCGACAGGAGCATGAAACGAAGTCCGCCAAACCGGCCGAACATGGTTTGTGGGTGGGGGGATGAAACGGTGAAGATGCTGCGCGCAGCTCCTCCGTCGAGAATATTGGAGTAGGAGGAACCACCGGATAAAAGCCCGATTTTATCAGCGAACAGGTTTTCGCGGAAGCGCTGAACGTGATCTGGGTCGTTGCAGCTGATCAGCAACCCAGTACTCTTTTCAAACCAGCGAAATCCAGGGATTCCACCGTTTTCGCCATAGAAGATGGCGGCCTGGGCGGCGGGAGTGGTGCTGGGCAGCCCCGCCTGGTATTCACGAGCGACAAAACCCCGGTTCAGATGACGCTGAATGTTGGGCATGTATCCTCGGTCGAGGGCCATTTTCAGGTGCGGGTAGGAGAGTCCGTCAATTTGAATTCCGACAAAACCCTCTCTGGGGCCGGATGCTTTTCGGGCTTGACGTTCCTTGCGGAACAGGAAGAACTTGAAAAAATAGTAGGCTCTGAATAGCCTGTCGATCAGAGGTTGGGTGGGCACCGGTTATCCTTTGCTGAAATGCAAGTATAACAGTGTATTAGGTTTCATAGAATCTAACACAGTGCGGCGTGGGGCAACAACGAAAAAAGCCGGGGCAGTTTCCCCGGCTTTTTTTAAGATCTGTTGGTTAAACTATTTAGCTTTATTCTGCGGTGAGCACGGATACTTTTTCAATGGTTATCGGTTCAACCGGAACGTCCTGATGGTGGCCTTTGTTTCCGGTTTTAACCTTGAGAATGTCATCAACGACGTCCATACCATTGGTTACTTTACCAAAGACTGCATAGCCATAACCAGCAGCGGTTTTCGATGTGTGGTTCAGAAAGTCATTGTCAACGACATTGATGAAAAACTGGGAAGTCGCACTATCGACAACTTGGGTGCGAGCCATCGCAAGGCTGCCACGGACGTTTTTGAGACCGTTATCTGCTTCGTTTTTGATCGGGCCCTTGTTTTTCTTCTCTTTCATGTCGGCTGTCATGCCGCCACATTGAACCATGAAATTGCTGATAACCCGATGGAAAATTGTACCTTCGTAGAATCCATCGTTGGCATAGTCCAAAAAGTTTTTGACTGTAACCGGGGCATTTACGGCGTCCAGTTCAATGGTGATATCGCCCTTGGAGGTTTGGATCAGGACGACAGGATTTTTTTCACTCATGGAAGGTGCTCCTTTGGGTTGACATAGATTAACGATGTCGAACTCTAGCAAAAACCCTTGGCTCAGTCAATTACGTGAGCGGTAGATGTTTACGAAAAACAACAAAAAAACCCGCCGGACGGTTCCGGCGGGTTTTTTATTGCTGCAATAGTTAGGACTATTCGCAGAGGTCGATCTTGATGTCCCAGTTTTTGATTCTCATGCTACCGCTCTGTGCCAGGTTGAGTTGCATCTTGAAGGCACGGTCAAAGAGTTGAGGCTCATGGCCGACGCCTTTGGCAATGGTTTCTTTTTTGGCCATTTCAAAATAGTCGGTGAGGATCGGCTTGTACTCGGGGTGCGCGCACTTCTCAATGATGAGCTTGGCACGATCCTTAGGTGCCATACCGCGCAAGTCGGCAAGCCCTTGCTCGGTAACCAGAACATCGAGGTCATGCTCAGTGTGGTCAACGTGGGGCGCCTTCGGAACAACACAAGTGATGCCGAGTGGATCGGTTTTGCTCGGGCGAACCGACGGGCTGTGCATAATTTTCAGGTAACCGTTACGCAGGTAATCGCCCGACCCGCCGAGGCCGTTGATCATGCGCGTACCACCGACCAAAGTCGAGTTAGCGTGGGCGTAGATGTCGAACTCAACCGGGGTGTTCATGGCGATACACCCGAGACGACGGATCGGTTCTGGAGCGTTGGCGATGGACAGGGGACGCAATACGCATTTATTAAAATACTTGTCCCAATTTTCAAAGAAGCGCGGGAAGCCGGGATTCTCAGAAAGGGAGAGAGAGCAGGCCGAAGCATAGTTCAGTTTGCCCGAATCGAAAAAGTCGAGCATGGTGTCCTGCAGAACTTCAGTATATACCGACAGGTTTCCGAAGGGGCCTTTGGCGAGACCACCGACCACTGCGTTTGCAATGGAACCGACGCCCGACTGAAGGGGGAGCAGGTTCTCAGGGAGACGGCCACGCTTCACTTCGTGAGCAAAGAACTCCATGATGTGCCCGGCGATAGCTTCAGAGGTATCGTCCTCTTCAGCGAAGGCACGGCCTTTGTCGCGGCGTTTCGACTCGACCACGGCAATGATTTTGTCGGGGTCGCAAGGGACAGAGGTGCCACCGATGCGGTCATTAGCTTTGGTGATAAGGAACGGAGCCCGATGTGGCGGCTTTTGCTGCATGTGAATATCGTGGATTCCTTCGAAGGAAGGCTGTCCGGTGTTGACTTCGATGATGACCTTGTCGCAGAGGGCAATGGCTTCAGCAACAATACCACAGGAGGTGGTTAGAACCAGACCACAATCTTCGGTGATCGCGGAGACTTCGATGATGGCCAAGTCGTAGCGGCCGTTTTCGGTGTAGAAACCATAGCTGATGTCCTGGGCGAAAAGACCTAAGTGTTTGTCACCCATGCGGATACGCCCGGCATTGATCCCGGCGGCAATGCTTTTGCCGGTTTGATAAGGCCAGCGGCGATCAATCATGTCGAGTTCAGCCCAGCGGTTTTCAGTCTCAGCACCGACCGAAGCACCGATGAACAGGTTGAATTTAAGTTTGCCTTGCAGGTTGTTGGCTTCAACGTGTTCAGCCAGTGCGATGGGTACTTCTTTGGGGTAGCCCGCCGGGGTAAACCCGGACCAGAGGAGGTTCTGGCCAGATTTGAAGTACTTGATGGTGTCTTCAGCTTTACAGACCTTGCTGAGCAGAGACTTGCGACGAACGCGGCTTTCCAATGAACCGAAATTGGACATTTTCTCTCTCCTTCATTGAATTTTACGGGTATCCCGGCCCTGACCTGGCAAGGTAAGGGAACCGGCCAATCTGCAAACAAAACAAGGTGTTTCTAGAATCATGTTATATGTGAGACTTATATAATGCCGTGATTGGAAGAGTCAAGAGAAAATTTTCGTAAATCACTTCTGGTATATTTAACTTTAAATGATTTATAAGTGCTTGTGTTTTAAGTTTTTTTTCGAAAAAAACATAATAAAAACGATGCTGTATACGGATTAGTCTTGTTGGCGTCGTTTTTGTTGGATTACCTTGCAGCGTTTGCCTCTTGTGGTTGAAGCGTTGCGTATGGATTGTGTCAATTGAACCACTGTTTCATTGTGGTTGTTCAGGATTCGCAACCATTCTGTATACGCTTTATTGAAAATGAAGAAGTGCTACATTGTGATAAATCATTGCTATAAGTCTAAATCGTAAATGAATAATTGCAAATGTTTACCCACTGTTTTTTTATGTCAGATTTATTGCTGTCAAGGTAAGAATGCCAGGGGGAGGGATAAATGGTGGGCAACAAACAGTGGGCCCGGTTGGTTTTTTCTACCATCTGAACATGCCTGATGCTGGCCTTTTTAACTGGAAAATAGCTAGTCTTTTTTTCTGTGATTTTTTCTGGCCATTTCATGAGTTTTTCGAAATGCTCAAAAAATGATAAAAAAAGTCCCGACAACCTGGCGGTTGTCGGGACTCTTTATTTAGGACGAGATATTGTCGAGTTACCGGGAGAGATTAGATGTCCCAATTGTCAATTTTCATCGTTCCATTTTTGGCCAGATTCATTTGCATTTTGAAACAGCGGTCAAAGAGTTGCGGTTCGTGGCCGATACCTTTGGACAGGCAGTATTTGCTCGCGATATCAAAATACTCCTGGAGGAGCGGTTTGTATTCGGGGTGGGCACATTTGTTGATGATTTCCTGGGCCCGGTCTCTCGGGCACATGCCGCGCAGGTCGGCCAGTCCCTGTTCGGTGACCAGGACGTCGAGATCATGTTCGGTGTGGTCGACGTGCGGGGCTTTGGGCACGACGCAGGTGATCCCGAGAGGATCGGTTTTGGTGGGACGTGCCGAAGGCGTATGCATGATCGACAAGAAGGCATTGCGCAAAAAGTCGCCGGAACCGCCGATACCGTTGATGATCCGGGTACCACCGACCAGGGTTGAGTTGGCGTGTGCATAAATGTCGAACTCGACCGGGGTATTCATGGCGATACACCCGAGACGGCGGATTGGTTCAGGGGCGTTGGCGATGGAGAGAGGCCGCAGCACGATTTTGTCCTTGTATTTGTCCATGTTCTCGAAGTAGCGGGGGAAACCCGGATTCTCCGAGAGGGACAGGGAGCAGGACGAAGCGAAGTCGAGGCGCCCTGAATCGAACAGGTCGAGCATGGTGTCCTGCAGAACCTCTGTGTAGACACTGAGGTTGTAGAAGGGACCTTCTGCGAGGCCACCGACAACCGCGTTGGCGATGGAACCAACTCCTGATTGCAGCGGGAGAAGGTTTTTCGGCAGGCGGCCATGCTTCACTTCGTTGCCGAAGAAGTCGAGGATATGGGCAGCGATCGCTTTGGAGGTGTCGTCCATCTCGCTGAAGGCGCGCCCCTTGTCACGGTGTTTCGACTCGACAATGGCGATGATCTTGTCCGGGTCGCAGGGAACGTAGGGAGTGCCGATGCGGTCGCTGGCTTTAGTGATCAGGTATGGTTGGCGATGAGGGGGGTCCAGGGACATGACGATGTCGTGGATCCCTTCAAAGGAAGGCTGTCCGGTGTTTACCTCGAGGATTACTTTATCGGCAATCGCGAGGATTTCGCCGACCACACCGCAGGAAGAGGTCAGGGCCAATCCGCAGTCTTCGGTAATGGCAGAGACTTCGATGATGGCCAGGTCGATCTTGCCTTTGCCGGTTTCATCTTTGGTATAGAAGCCATATCCGAGATCCTGGGCAAAGAGAGAAAGGTGTTTGTCACCCATACGGATGCGCCCTTCGTTGATCCCTTTGGAGATATCCTTGCCAGTCTGGTAAGGCCAGCGGCGATCGATCATGTTGAGCGAAGCCCAGCGGTTTTCAGTTTCAGCGCCGACAGAAGCTCCGATAAACAGGTTGAATCTTAATTTGCCTTGCAGGTTGTTTTTTTCGACATGGTCCGCCAGGGCAATGGGTACTGCTTTAGGGTAACCGGCGGGGGTGAAACCCGACCAGCCCAGGTTCATGCCGTTTTTAAAGTACTGAAGTGTTTCCTCGACAGGAACCACCTTCTTCAGGAGTGACTTGCGGCGAATACGATCTTCAAGCGTAGACATGTGTTTCCTCCATTTCGGTGTTATGAACCGCAGTTTGACCCGCCCTGGTAGGTGGGGTTTATCTACGGGAATTCATGACCATTGGTCGTCCCGGAAAGCTGCTTCGACGCCACGCGGGGATTATTACGGACCGTGTTGGAAAGTGCGAAGACTGCATACTGTATACAATGAGCTAGTGTTACTTTTCTACAGTTTGCCGCGGCTTCAGTCAAGATAAAAAATCCCAATTATGTGAAAAATGATTAATTCTTAGTACAAAATATCAATTATGGGATTGAATTGTCGGAAGTGGACTAATGTGTTGGATGGGGCGCAAGGGGGACGTGCTATTGAGGAGGCGTATTAAATAAAAACCCCCCGGCCTTCAGTGAGGTCGGGGGGCGGGGAATTCGTGCGACAGGGCGGGTCAGTACTCTTTCTCGACGAGTTTTTGGGCGGCCAACACATATTTGCTGGCTGGGTATTCACGATACAGATTATTGAAGGTATCGGCAGCCCGTTGACGGTTATCGAGCATGAGGTAGGCATGGCCGAGAAGGTAGTAGGCTTCGTCTTTTTTGCTGTAGTCGGGATATCGGGTGAAAATCGGGTTGATCCGGTTGACTGCGGCCTGGAATTTTTCTGTGCGCAGGTAGAAGTTGCCCACCATGATCTCATGCTCTGCCAGTTGGTCTTTACACTGAGCAATCTTCTCTTTCAACTCGGATTGACGGGGGAAATCAGGGTAACGTTTCAACATGTCGTTGAAGGTCGCCAAGGCATTTCGGGTGGTGGTCTGGTCCCGGTCAGGCGTGAGGATCTGCTCGAAGTAGGAAAGACCTAACTGATACAGGATCTCGGCGGTCCGGGGATGGTCAGGGTGCTGCTTGATAAAATCTTCGTAGGCGGTTGCCGCTTCTACGTAGCGGCCGGAGCTGAAATAGGCTTCGGCAATTTTCATCTCGGCGAGAATGTTCAACTCCGGAGAATAGTAGCTATCTCTGACTTTTTCCCAGTTGCCGATGGCATCGTCGTACCGGCCCTTTTCGAAGAAGGCTTCTCCTTCCTGGAGATAATTTTCTGCAGTTTTGGGAGGAGGTACAACAGTCGATACACAAGCAGTTGTCAGGAACAGCACAACAAAAACGGCCAGCAGGTTTTTCATGGAATAGGTATCCTTGAAAGATTAATGATGGGAGATCCGTTGAAGGTAAGGGATGGGGCTTTTTTTGTCAATGTCATTTGTTTTTTTCGCTCGGCCTGAGGGCCGGGAGCTGGGGGCAAGGTCCCTGTTGGTTGTTGTCTAGAACGAAAGTTCTGGTTTGAGGACATCCCTCATTTTGTGCAGGGCATTTTTCTCTAACTGCCTGATCCGTTCACGGCTGATGCCGTAGTCGTCTGCAAGTTCTTGCAGGGTCCTGGGCGTATCGCTGAGGATTCGGTCGTGAATGATCTGTTTTTCACGTGGGTTCAGTCGGCTGAGGGCGGTTTGAACTTGGCTCGATAGCATTTGCTGCTGTTCGTTGGCGAGTAGCTGGGTCTCTTGATTGTCGGAATCATCCGCAAGGTTTTCCAGTAAGGTCGAGCTTTCGCCTTCGACCAGTTCGGCATTCAGTGAGGTGTCGCGGGCGGCCATTCGCTGCACCATTTCGTCGACATCCTCGTTGCGAACTTCGAGTTCACGTGCGAGTTCATCGCGGTCTTCCTTGCCGGTCAGGCGCAACAAGGCGGCCTGAGTCTGTTTGAGTTTAAAAAAGAGTTTCTTTTGGGCCTGGGTCGTGCCGATTTTGACGAGCGACCAGGTTTTGACGATATAGTTGTTGATATAAGCACGAATCCACCAGACGGCATAAGAGATGAGACGGATGCCCCGTTCGGGGTCAAATTTTTTGACCGCCATCATCAAGCCGATATTCCCTTCTTGGATCAGGTCCAGAAGTTTCATACCGTAGCTCCGGTATTCCAGGGCGATTTTAACTACAAAGCGAAGGTTTGCGCAAATCAACTGTTGGGCGGATTCCAGGTCCCCATGGCGGCGATAGCGCATGGCCAGTTCGTATTCTTCTTCACGACTGAGTAGATCAAAGCGTTTGACCTGGGCCATGTAGTGATCAAAGCCATCAAGGACCAGCGGTAGGTTAAGTGTACTCATTATTGCTGCCTCTCTGGAAAAAAACTTTACAAACCAGGAATTTGGCACTCTGTGGTGATGAGTGCCAAATATATATAGCAAATTCTATGCTTGAGTGCAAGAGGGCTTTTGTTTCTGGAGCTGTACGGCTTTTGGGTATGGCGGTTGACAGGCTCGACGAGGATGCCGATAATGGCGACTCATTGATCACGAGGACATGAGGACAGGGGGCCGAAGATGCAGTTGTTATACATTGGAGTCTGTGGAGCTTTGGGGTGCATGGCTCGCTATCTCGTGTCGGGATGGACCTATCACCTGTTCGGCAGAGGGTTGCCTTACGGAACCCTGGCTGTCAATGTTGTTGGCTCTTTCCTCCTTGGCCTGATTATGGAGGGGAGTCTGCGTAGTTCGCTGCTCTCTCCTGGGTTGCGCATGGGGATTACGGTTGGCTTCATGGGCGGGTTTACTACTTTTTCTACATTTTCTTTCGAGACGTGCCGTTTGCTTGAAGAGGGAAGCTTGCTTCAGGCCGGTATCAACATTCTGTTTAATGTCGTTCTTTGTATTGTTTTTGCCGCGTTGGGAATCTTCCTGGCGCGCCAGGTATGACGGGGGTACGATGACCAAACTCGATGGCGAACAGACCCTGATGAGGATATTTGTCGGTGAAAATGATCGCTGGCAGCGAAAGCCGCTTTACGAAGCCCTGGTTGAACTATTTCGTGAGCAAGGCTTTGCCGGGGCTACGGTCTTGAAAGGGGCTATGGGATTTGGCGCCCACAGCGTTACGCATACCGATAAGCTTTTGCGTCTCTCTTCGGATCTGCCGGTGGTGATCGAGGTCGTTGATGGCCAAGAGAAGATCGACGAAATTTTACCGGTTTTAGACACTATGATTAAGGGAGGGATGATTACCCTGGAAAAAGCCAGGGTCATTCGTTATTTTTGAATTATGCTGAAGTTATTTAAAGATTTGATTGGATCCAGGGCGCAAGATACGACGCCTGGTCACCAGTATGAACGCATCCAGGTGGCAACCTGCGCATTGCTGCTGGAAATGGCCCGCACGGATGAGGAGTTTCATGAAGTTGAGGCGGAACTGATCGAAGATCTGCTGCAGAACCGGTTTAACCTTTCGCCCGCGGTCGTTGGTGAGTTGATCGGCTTGGCCCAGAGTGAGCAGCAAGCCAGCCCTGATCTGTACCATTTTGCCCGAGAGATCAACGAGCATTTTAGCATCGAAGAAAAAGTCGAGTTGATCGAGGCCCTCTGGCGTATCGTTTATGCGGATAGTATTCTCGACAAATACGAAGAACACCTCATGCGCCAGTTGACCAAATTGCTGCGTCTATCCCACCGTCAGATGATCGATGCCAAACTCAAGGTTCTGGCTGAATTACAGCCAGGTCAATAATCCCCTGTTCGGACGGTAGCCTTGATTTGAACCGTCCGTTGTTTCCTCTACTTTTTTTACGGCCTCTATTCTGTTGATTGTCGTCCTTGCCTTATCACGGGCAACGGTTTCGACATTGATTCCATGGCTGTTATGCTGAGTGGAGGCTGGGGGAAGACGACAGGATGCGCTATCTCTGCAAGGTGTGGAGGGGGAAATATTTGAGGGACGGTCCGGTATGCCGGACCGCTCCTCGTTTGTTTGGAGGATTATTTACGGGTGGGTGCTGAGGGATCCCAAACAAATTCAGGTTTGAGAATTGGTGAAAAATCGCCGGACAGGCTGTTGGGCAGAATAAACAACGCTGTTTCCCAGGCACCGATGCCGGCACGCATGATGGTCATGCCGGCTCCTTTGAAGAGTCCCAGTATCGGCCCTATGGCGCCACGATCCCGGGTGGTGATGACAATTTGCTTGGGGATTTCTGCCGGTGATGTAACCATATTGGTGATCCCGCGCACCAGTTTATACGAGGCACTTTCCAGGTAGGTTTCCGGTTCGACCACCTCATTGACATAGTTTTTATTGTCCACCCGGGCTGCAAGTGCAGGTGTTACGAAGGCCGCCAGCAGTGTTATTAGCAGTGTCGCCACGAGAATGCATCTGTTACACATAAATCCCTCCTGAATAGTGGGTATAAGCCGATACCTAGTCATCAAAATACCCTTTAATATATAGCAAGGACTAATAGCTCTGCAAGGCGATAATGGCACGGTCGTTGTTGTGAGGGTCTTTTGGCAGGCAGTCGATCAGGTAGCCGTTATGGACGGCGAGCCCAGGACAGACGCGGCCCAGAGTGATGGGGCGCGGCGTGCTTAGGGCTCGAGGCAGTTTGTTAAGATGGGCTCGGAGGTTTTCGCGCAGAGAGAGGCTGGAGCCGGTAGGGTTAGTATGTTAAATACCTTTGCTCCTGTGCCATTGGGGAGTTCAAATTGGTGGTTTAATCCACATAATTATAGCGGTTTAAACGAGGGGAGATGTCGGAGGTAACGGCTGGGAGGGGCGTCAAGTGTCGGTGGGGGGGCGGCGTGACGAGTGCAGGTCGCAGGCGTCTGAGGCGCAGCTGTTTTTGCGCTTGGGGAGCAGATGACGGTAGCGGGCGAAGAGTGCGTAGCCGATTCGGGTAGCCGGGGTGATGAGGGGTAGCGAGACAATCCGGGCCATCAGTCGATAGCGCGAATGGCTCGGGTAGGCTCGCCAGATGGCGAGGAAGGCATCGACGCCGGTCAGAAAGGTGCCGCTGGCGTCACGGACGTGCATTTGGGCCATGAACTGGTCACGGTGTTTCCCATGTAGACCGGCATCGAACCCGGTCTCGCTGATGTCTATGAATAGCAGTCGGCCTGAAGGGTTGTTGCGGCGGTAATGGTCGATTTCCCGGGAGCAGACAATACAGTTGCCATCGTAGAATATTTCCAGAGGATAGGTTACGGTCATCGGCTGCTCCCGGGGGCTGTTGTCATGCTCAGATTCGTTTGATTTCCAGAGCCTCTTCGCCCAGTTCGAGGTTGGCTTGTTGCAGGGTGGCTTCACTTGCGAGGACGGCGACGGTGCTGATGCGTTTATCCGGGGCCAGGTAGCGAGCGGCCACCGTCATCAAAGTCTCGCGATCCATAGCAAGCACCCGGCGGCGCAGAGCATTGCGCATCTCAAGGGTCAGTCCCTGGCAGATGTTGGCAAATTCATGGCTGCCGCGACTGCCGGGCGAGAGTGGCCGGTCAAGGTCGCTGAAAATAGATAGAATTCCTTCCTTGATGTGGTCTTGGTCGAATTTACCGGCGATGGCCCATTGAACCGCATCCTCGTAGACCTTGAGGGTGCGCACCAGGTGGGGATCGCGGTAGGAAAGGAGGGAGAAAATACCTCCTTCCAGACTGTACGAGGCCAAGCCCCCGTAAGCTCCACCTTTTTCACGAATTTCCCGGTGCAGGTAATTGGCTCTCAGCAGCTTGGCCAGAACGATCAGCGCTGCGCCATCGGGATGCGTGAATGGGACCGCCATGAAGACCCGGCTGACGTAGTTGACCGGCACGGATGCGGCCCAGCCTTGCCGCTCGAGTCGCGGGGTGAAGGGGGCTGGGGCTGCAGCCTCGAGGCTGGTTCCGGTAGGAAGGCCAGCGAAGAACGAGTCGAGGGCCGAGGCGATGGCTGGAAACGAGGTCTCTTCAGCGGTGATGGCGCAGTTGAAATTATCCTTTTTCAGCAACAGACTGGCCAGGGTTTGCATCTGGGAGGCAAAGTCTTCCAGCTGATCCGGGGTTTTTTGCGCCAACTCCTTGATCAGGAGCAACTGTTCCAGGCCGTTCCACATTTCGCGCAACCGGGCGCCCGGAGTCAGGCCGCTGGCGGCGGAGCGGTTAGCGTAACTGTGTCCTGCTCCAGGGATGGAATTTTCCATGGACGTTTTGACCTGGTTGATCACCTTGTGCATCCGCTTAAGGTCTGTGAAGTCAGGAGCGCTGCAAATGTCGGTGAGAATTTCGAACATTCGAGACTGGTTGCGAACCAGAGCCTTGCCCTTGATGGACACCAGGGCCTGAACCCCGTTGAGACTGTCGGGGATGTCGAGGGTGACGGTTTGAACATTGATACCGCCGGTGGCTGCCTCCATTCGTTCGGCCATGTCGGTGTAACTGTGACCGGCGGCACCGATCTGGGTCAGCAGGGTGCAGAAGATCGGCACCAGGGGAAGCAGATGCTCCGGCAGGGTGGCTGTCGACAGATAACAGGTGACGTAGCCGATGCCGTTGGTCGGTTGGATAAACCAGCGGACGTCCTGCCCGCCGAGGTGTTCCTGGGTGCTCGAAACCGGGGGCTCTTCTGCGGGGATGTCGCTGAGCTCGAGGGTCGGCAGGCAGGAGAGGTCCTCTTCTTTTTCCTGGGAGGTTGCGAGGGCTAGCGCCTGGCTTTGAATGGATCGGATCTGCTCATCATCGAGAGTTTTTCGGAGCTGTTCCAGGCGTTCGGCTGTCTCTTGCTCCAGCTTTTCTTTCAGCTCTGTATCGGGCTTGAGGGTCAGGGTGACCCGATGCGGGTTGTCGAGCAGGTAGCGACGGATCAATTCCTGAAAATATGGGCCGGCCGCCAGTTTTTGACGCACCTGAGCCAGTAGGGCATCGAAGCGCAGAGCTTCGACGGGGGCGCTGCCGTGGATCCAGGGGCCCATCAGGCGCATCAGCAGTCCCAGCGAATAGGGGTATTGGTCGCCGGTGACTTCTTTGACCGAAAATTCCAGGCGATGAATGATCCCTTCGATGCGTTCAGGGCTGAATCCATCACGGGCCGATTGTTCGAGGGTCTCTTGAATCAGTTTCTCTATGGCCTCCGTCTGTCCGGGCTCGGTGCCTTGGAGGCCGGCGGCAAAAAAAGTGGTTCGGTAGTCGTCGTGATAGCCGCAACCAGGGGAAAGGTTGGTGCCAAGGCCCGAGTCGAGTAAGGCTTTGTAGAGCGGGGACGCTGGATTGCCGAGCAGCAGGCTGGCTAAAAGTGACAGGCTCAGGCGGTCGAGGCTGTCGTTAATGTCGCAGGTCAGCCAGGCCACTTGCACCATAGTCCGTTTGTCTGTGGGGGTGCCGGGGTCGAGGGGGAATGTCTCCTCTACCCGGCAGGGCTGGTCGCGACGGACTTCAGGCGGGACCTCGCTGGCGACCTCGCGTCGGTCGAATTGGGCCAGGGCCTGTTGGTCGATGACGGCCAGAATTTCCTCGAGGTCGAAGTTTCCGTAGGTGAAAAAGTAGGCATTGCTGGGATGATAGAAGCGGGCGTGAAAGTCACGCAGGTTTTCCCAGCTCAGATTAGGGATCTCCGCAGGTTCTCCTCCCGAGTTGTGCCGGTAGGTGGTGGTAGGAAAGAGCGCAGGTCCCAGCCGCCTGCTGAGCAGCGATGATGGGTCGGACATGGCGCCCTTCATCTCATTGTAGACTACACCCTTGTATTCCAGGGCCGATGCAAGATTTTCGGGGTCCGTCAGTTCAATGCGGTGCCCCTCCTGACGAAAATCCTGTTCATTCAGCAGTGGAAAGAATGCCGCGTCGAGGTAGATACCCAGCAGGTTGAAAAAATCTTTATGGTTCTGGGTTGAAAAAGGGTAGAGGGTCCAGTCGCCGGCTGTCATGGCGTTCATAAAGGTGTTGAGACTGCGCTTGAGCATGGAAAAGAATGGATCGCGTACCGGGTATTTTTTTGAGCCGCACAGGGTAGTATGTTCCAGAATGTGCGCCACTCCGGTCGAGTCCTCCGGCGGAGTGCGGAAGCCCACGGCAAAGAGATTATTCGGATCATCGGCTAAGAGATGAACCATGCGGGCCCCGGTTTTATCGTGCTGCAATTGAATAAGCGTGATGTTGATTTCCGGGAGCGGGGTAACTTCGGTAACGGTAAAGCCATGCAGACTCGTGCCGCTTTGCCAAGGGGTGATCGCCATGCCTGATTCCTTTAATACGTGATAGGTTGAATAGACCTACAGTTTACCGCACCCGCAGGGGATGTTCTAGAAATAACCTCTGCAATATAAAAAAGCTCCACGGCAAAGCCGTGGAGCTTGGTTTTTTTCATTTAAAGAAGATGTCAGGCTTTGAGCACGTTAGTGGCGGCTGGGCCTTTCTGTCCTGATTCCACATCAAAGGTCACTCGATCCCCCTCGGCCAATGATTTGAATCCTTCGGATTGGATTGCCGAAAAGTGGACAAACACATCGGGACCGTTTTCTTGTTCGATAAAACCAAATCCCTTCGCATCATTGAACCATTTCACTGTACCTTGTGCCATCGTTTTTGCTCCTTTTTTCTCGGGCTGGCATCCTTACCTATCGGGCAGATTGCTGGCGAAAACAAAAAAGACACCGCATACCTGACGGCATTGCGGTGTCTTTAATATGTGGTGTTGTGTTAAGCCATAATCAGTATCTGCTCGATTCTAAAATATGATAATGAGTTATTAGCACGTGTCCCTTTGGAAAATCAAGTATTTTTAATAGCCCCAGCGTTGGATGACGGTTTGGCGGAACCGGGGGAGGATTTGCTTTGGAGAAGGTGACTATGGGGCGGCGTTTTATCAGACGACTCAGCTTTTGGTTGTTTCTTTCTCTGGTAATAATCCGATTATTTGGATTTAAATTGAAATGTGATTTTTCAAGGGGTTGCAGCGTTGTCCACAGTTTCTGTGGATAACGTGCTGAAAGCTGGGGAGATGGAGATGGAAAAGGCCAGATGATAACGCAAATAACAGGTTGCCTAAAAA